>CAVGEZ010000009.1:0-46832 GCA_963628445.1 uncultured Eubacteriales bacterium | reverse complement strand
TCAAAAAGGACTAAAGAAGGAGAAAACATATGGATAAAAAATTATTAGAAAACTTACTTCTAAACTTGCTTTTTCTATAACTTAAGAATTATAATAGTCAATTTCTGACAATTTGTAAGTAATGACTAACTTTTGCTTGACTTGTATACACACTTTATATATAATTAATTAGGTTAGACAAAACTAACTTTTTTAAAAAAGATTATAGTTAGATAAAACTAACTATTATTTTTGAACTATAAGTTAGTCTTATTTAACATAAGGAGTATATTATGTTACTTAAATTAGATAATATAGGAAAAATATATAACTCAAATGATATTCTTACTATAGGTATAAGAAATATAAACCTTGAATTCGATTACAATGAATTTGTTACAATTGAAGGAGAATCAGGTTCTGGTAAGTCAACACTATTGAATGTGATTGCGGCTAACGATTCTTATGAAGAAGGTAATTTATACTTTGAGAAAGAGGAAACTAAACACTATTCAAAAAGTGATTGGGAGAAGTATAGAGAAAATAATATTGCGATGATCTTCCAAGATTTCAATATTATCGAAAACTTAACTGTTTATGAAAATATTGAACTGGCTTTACTTAGAATAGAAGATAAAAAGACAAGACACGAAAGAATAATAGATCTAATTAAGCAAGTTGGTTTAATTGAGAGAAAAAATCAAAAGACTAGTAAGCTTAGTGGAGGAGAAAAACAAAGATGTGTTATAGCTCGTGCTCTTGCAAAAGATTCACCAATTATTTTAGCTGATGAACCTACTGGTAACCTTGATGTTAAGTCAAGTAGGGAGGTTGCTAAAATATTAAAAGAAGTATCTAGAGATAAGTTAGTTATTGTTGTTACACATAATCCTGAATTCTTTGTAGAATATGCAACGCGTAGAGTAGTAATTAGGGACGGACATGTTTTAGAAGATAAGCATATTTTAGAAGTAGAACATAAAGATATAAAAAGAGAAGAGGTAAAAGTTAGTACTAAACAAAATATAAAGAACACCTTTAAAATTGGTGTTTTAAATTATAAATCTAGGCCTAAATTTTCACTTATTATGAGTCTTGCATTATGCACTATTGCAATTGCATTATTTTGTGTATCTCAAATGTTTAATAAATATTTAATATCACCATTACAAAGAAACTTAGATGATATTGGTATTGAAGGTAAAGTTATTATATCAAATACTAACGGCTTAATTGATAGCGATATCCTAGATAAGATATGTTATGACACTAAAGCAGGATACTTTATGTTAGAACGTGAAAAGTCGGAGTTTTCTATTACAATACCTAAGAAAAATAATATGTATAAAAGTTATTCTATAGATTGTTTGTATGATCCATATCACTATTTTAGTAATACAGCTGACGGTATACTTGTAATGCCTGAAAGTTATAAGTCTGATGCGGAAGATATTATTAATATATTAAAGAATGCAAATACTAATATATCAGATATAGAGATTAAGTCATCTAGTGATTTAGAAAGCCCAAGACTTTATCTATCTTATGATTTAATGGAAAATAAAGGTAATATTATAAAATCAATAAATTCTAGAATGAAAATATCTAATAATACTAGTACTGTATATTATTTTGAAGAAAATAGTGATCTAGAAAGTGGCAAGGTGAATTTAGTAAATTCTAGTTTCTATGATGTAATAGATAAGAATGTAGTATTTGATATAGCACCTACTAAGATATTTACAGTAAATGATGATACAAAGAAAGATACGTTTGTTTCTGGTATAGTTGTTGAAATGAGTAGTGAAGATTATAACTTAATATTTAACACTTTAAGTAATTCAAAACAAGCTTGTATCTATTTTGAAAATGACGAAATAGCGCGCAATTCGTTAGATAAATTGCCAGAAGGTTACATCGGAATGATTTCTACTAGTAAGGTATATGTAGAAAATGCTAGTAGTGTATATATAAAAAACTTAATATGTTATGGATCTCTAATAGTATTAAGTTTATTACTTGCAGTAATACTTTATATGATATTTTCAAGAAGTATTAATGTATTCTTATCAAGTTTTTCAATATATAAAACCCTTGGTATTAGTAGTAGAGTATCATCAAGTAGTTTATATGTACAAAACATCTTGATATTTATTCCTACTCTTATATTACTGCCAATAGTAAGTGTTATTGGAATGCGTAGTAAGACTTTAGCTTTAAGCTTTATATCGTTTGGAAATTATATATTTATAGAAGCGTTAATATTACTTATTGTAGTAATTGTTACTTATGGATTTAATAAAGCTCTTTCTAAAAGTAAGATATCAGATACTTTAAGGAGGGGATCAAAATGATAAAAGTTAAAAATTTATCTAAAAAATTTGGCAAATTAAAGAAAACTACTATTTTAGATAATGTATCATTTGAATTACCTGATAAAGGATTAGTTGCGATTTTTGGTAAATCAGGTAGTGGTAAGACAACACTATTAAATATAATTGGTGGACTTGATAAGGCTTCTAGTGGTGAGGTAGCTATTAATGATACATTAATTAATTCATTTAATAGAGATAAAGTTAGAAATAAACAAATAGGATATATCTTTCAAAACTATTATCTTGAATCAGGTTATACAGTAGAAGAGATATTAACAAATTCTATGCATATTGCAGGATTTAAGAATGAAGAAGAAATAAAAAGAAGAATTAATGTTGTACTTGATTTAGTAGATTTAAAGAAATATGAAAATAAAAGTGCTGATGCCCTCTCTGGTGGTCAAAAACAAAGAGTTGCGATAGCTCGTGCTTTAATTAAAGGAGCTAATATAATTTTAGCTGATGAACCTACAGGAAACTTAGATGTTGAAAATACAATTCATATTATGAATATATTAAAGAAAATATCTAAGACGCGCCTTGTTGTACTAGTAACTCATGAAACTAGTTTGATTACACAATATGCAGATAGTCATATTGAACTTGTGGATGGAAAGTTAATAGAAAACACTATAGTAGTCGATCAAAATCACTATGAATATCAAGAATCTAACATTAAAGAAATTGAGATATTTGATGAATCAAAATCAAAATCTCAAGGAAAACTATTTAATTTAAAGAATATATTAAAAATAATAAAAAATACTACTTTAGAAAAGGGAAGCGTTTTTAAGAAAATATTTATAACCTGCCTAAGTTTGATAACTCTATGTTTATCATTTCTAATATATGAAAATATAAGAAATACACCAATACATAAGAAAATTGATGATATGAGTATTTATACTAAATTAAATACTTATTCAGAACTTTCAATGATTGATAAGAGTTTCTATGATTCAATAGATTTCTTTGATATTAATATGAAGTCAGGACAATTTTCTTATTCAAATATTCAATCAGTTTCATCAATTAATTTAGATTATAGCCCTTATGCTATAGAAAGTGATTCTCGTGTTGAACCGCTATACGGTAAAATGCCTGAGTTAGGTGAGGTCATGATTTCTAAAAAATTATGCAATGAAATTAAACATAATTTAAGAATAGAAGAACTTGAAAATGATGAAGCTATACTTCTAATGAATTTTGATAATACCTATAAGATATCAGGTATAGTAGAGAGTGATGAGCCTTATGTATATTTTAATAAATTAGATTATGTTAATTTCTTAGGAATTTATAGTTCTCTTAAGATAGTAGATAATAAAGAGATATTTTTAAGTTCATCTTATAAAGAAATGACTTATTCAGCAACTATTAAAATAGCTGATGATTCTAAAGGATTAAAGAATGATCAAATTATAGTAGATATTTCAAGAAACTCACTATATAAGATGATGAGTGATTCTAGTGAGGCTGATTATAAGTGTGAAATGGCTAATAAAAAGTTAGTAAAAGAAACAACAGCCATTTATATTGAAAACTCTCTTATGTATGTTAAAAGTTTTAACATAACACGTGAGAGTATGGATACAGATATTGCAATCTATGTGAATGAAGAAACTTTAAAAAATTTATTTATATATCTAACTCCTAATATAGAAATACTAGGAAACGATACATCTACAAGTTATTATTTTTGTATTAAAACTAGTGCTTTAGAACAATACAATAACTTAAGCGAAAGACTAAAAACACGTGGCGTTCAAGGAGTAGACATTAATAGTATTTATGAGTCTAGTGATAAAAAAGTACATGATGAACAACTTAAAAATATTTATATATGTTTAATAGGAACACTTTTACTGTTATGTATATATTATTTTATTGAGATGTCTGAAAGTCTTAAGAATTCGCGTGATTACGGAGTATATAGGGCTATTGGTGTAAATAAATCTAATTTATTATTTAAAGAAGTAATTAGGGTAATATATAAGAATATTTCAATTTATTTAATAACGAGTCTAATAGGTACAATTTTGGTATCAAGTTATTATTCAGTATTAAATGTTAATTTTATTAATTTTATTCAAATAGAGTTGGGTCTATTTGTTTTAGGGACAGTTATATTAATTTTAGTTTCACTAATTAATTATCTTTTTGTACTTACAAAAACACCTAGTGAAATTATTTCAAGATACGATATTTAAAGGAGAATTATATGAAAAGAAAACATAAAATTATAGCTGGTCTAGTGCTTGGATTATCTTCTATTGCGCTTGCATCATGCGGTAATCAAAATGAAAACGATCCAAGTAAAGAAAGCGAGATTACAAGTAATTCTAATAATAGCGAAAGCACAACTACAACTACTAAGAAAGATGATGATACTAAAGAGATTTATGTATCATTTAAAGTTAAAGATGAAAATGGTGAGTGGAAGGATTTAGTTTCACCTCAAATTATTACTAATGGTAAGGTTTCATCTGTCCCTGATGCACCTACAAAGGAAAATTATAAGTTCCGTGGATGGTTTACAGATACAAATTATAATAAAGAATTTGTAAATGAAAATTTAACTGCTAGTGTTACCTGTTATGCATATTATGTAGGAGACGAAGTTAATGTTGTATTTGATGGTAAATCAATTGGTGTTAGAGATTTATCTGACGTATTAAACGGAGTATATGCGCCAATTGTTGACTCTAATCTTACATTTGACGGATGGTATACAAACGAGGAGTGTACTGTAAAGTATCAAACAGGAGATCCAGCTAAAACATTATATGGTCAAAGTGTTGCACTTCTAACTTTTGATAATGGTTATGAATCTTGCCTAGAAGTTAAGGTTAAACCTAATACAGTATATGCTAACCCTAGTACAACTATTGCTCTAGACGAAGATGGTAATGAGGTTAAAGATACTAATGGTAACTCAATAACAGTAGAACAAGCAAGTATTGTAAAGTCCTACATGTCTGAAGAAGATATCTTCTATGTAGATGCAAGTGGTAACGACATTGATTTTACTAAGGCTATTACATCAAATACTAAGATCACAGTTTTATGGAAATCACCATTCTTAAAATTTATGTACGGAAGTGATTCTCAAAGTAATGTGTTAATGTGTATGGGAACTTATGGTAATGTTTGCGCTGCAAGTGACAAGAACAAAGCTACTTATAAAAATGTACCTGTCATTTCTTTCCCATCAAGAGTAACTAGAAAAAATGATAAAGGTAAATTTATTGATAAAGATGGTAATGAGCTAACTGATGGTAAGAGAGATTATGTTCAAGTTAAAGAAGTATATGTATATGATGAAAACATCTTTAATTCGGCAGTATTGACTAATGTAATTGTTCAAGAAGGTGTAGAAGTAATTAGAGGATTCTCAAGTGTTAATGGTTTATCAACTGTAACAAGCTTTAAATTACCTTCTACTTTACGTCTCATTCAAGACTCATTTAATAATTTAAATATAAATGAAAATAGTGTAGTAATTCCTGATGGAGTAGAGGCTATCTATAACTCATTCTGGGCTAAATCAACAGTTAATTATAATAATGAATCTCTAACTTACTATACTGGTACTACATATGACTTTGATATAAATATTCCATCTAGTGTTACTAGCATGTCTATAGTACCACTTAATTTAAAGTTTGAAAATACTAGCACATTTGTTAAAGAGACAAGTGGAATATATCAAAATACAACTCGTGGTAAGGTATTAGTTTCTTATGACTTTGATTTAATGAATAATGGAGTAATTACTCTAGATAACGATATTAAAGGTATTCAAGTTGGTACATTTGTAAATAGAAGTGATTTAAAGAGATTAGAGTTACCAGAAGAGTTAGAATTTATAAATTACAATTTAAATTTATCTGATTTTAAAGAATCATATGGATGGTATAGTGGTAGCTATAAAAACAATGAATGTTATTTAACTAATGATAATGTAAAAGAAAATGATTACGCATATAACGCTAGATTAGTTGTATCTGATATTAATAGAATGGATTATTTAGTATTTAGAAATAATCCTAGTGATGATCTTTATAAGGCATTCGGTGGAAATGAAGAAATGGCTTATTCATACGGAAACTTTACACTTGCAGATAACAAGATTTATAAAAATATTAAAGTTGTCACTCAAGTAGAAACTACTACTCCAACAATTTATGCAACTCTAAACGATACATTTACCAATGAATCTTACTCAGTTTCAATTGATAGAGTTAATAATAATTCAATTAGTTTAGTTGAGATTTTAGAAGCTTTAGATAATAGTCAAAATACTTCATATTTAAGTATTTATAACAATAATAAATTAAATGTGTTATCAACAACTAATTTAGGATTTGATTATGATTATTCTACAAGTATTATTAAGAATTTATACTTAAATATTAATACAACTTATACTAATTATACAGGTATAACTTATGAAGAGGTAGATGGTGAAATTGTAGTAACTGGCCTTGATGATACAACTGCTGTACCTATGGGTGATTATTACGGTATTATTATTCCTAGTGAAATTAACTTAAAACCTGTTACTAGTATTAAGGCTAGTGCATTTGAAAATAATGCCTTAATTAAGAAAGTAATAATGGGTGAAAATATTAAAACAATTGGTTCAAATGCGTTTAACGGTGCATCTTCAATTGTAGATATTGACTTTAATGGAGCAAGATTAGAAAGCATCGGAGATTATGCGTTTGCTGACACATCAGTTACAAGTCTAAAGTTTAGCTTAGCTAATTTAAAGACTTTAGGTAAATATGCCTTTGCAATTGAAACTTTAGAAGTGTTTGAATATGTTAAAGGTGAAGAGTCAAGAACAATTGAAACTGTGAAAGAAGGCGAATTTGCAATTGGTACAACTCCTGTTATAAATTGGTCAACAATCTCTTATGATTATATTCCTAACATGATTTATCAAAAGATTAGTTCAGCTACTAATGAAGAAAATCTAGTTGTATATAATGCTAAATTATATTCAGTTACTAATAATAAATCACTTTCTATTATTAATTTAGGAAGCACTATACTTGATGACGAGGATGAGACAAAAGCTTTGATTTATGTTGAGGTTATGGAAGGCGCAATCACTAACGTATCTCAAAGTGATGATACAAAAATTCGTATATCATTCAATTACATTACTAAAATTCATACTAATGCAATTACTAATTCTCACTTTGTCTATAATGGTAGTACTTTAGTAGACTTTGATGGTGATTATTCTAGTTATCGTTATATTGAAGATTTGATTCAAGCAAGTCCTGAATTGTTTGAAGAAAATTGGTTTGATAATTTAAGTGAAATATTAAAGAATAATTAATTCTTTGAAAGGAGTTTTATATGAAACTCAATATTAAGTATATAATAAGAACAATTTTAGTTGGTGGGGCTTTTTTAAGCCTCGCTAGCTGTAATGATTCAAGTCAGTCAGCTAAAGACGTTATTAAGAAACATTATGGAAATGAGGAATTTAAAATTTCTTTTTCGGATAGTAATCTTGCATCTTCGCTAGAAGACGTCATTTATACAGCTTATAATATTCCAAAGCTTCCTACACCAACTAAGGTTGGTTATAGATTTGCAGGATGGTATTTTGATTCTAATTATATTAATCCTTATAATTCTGATTATTTATATACTAAGATGTGTGACTTAACTCTTTATGCAAAGTGGGAAAAAGAAGACTTTATTAATAATGGTATTTATGAAATAGATTATGAATGCAATATTATATCTTCTAGCGTTTCTAAAGGTGTGCTTGCAGATAAGTATGGTTACTTAGAGTTCCCAGAATTAATTAATGAAGAGGAAACATACATTGAAAAGAATAATAATGGTACTTTTTTAAGAATTCAATATGATATGAAATATCATTGTCCTACTATTGATGACAATGGGGATTTAGGAAGATTAACTGTTGAAGTAACTGATTCAACAAATAGAGTTAGTGATAGTGAATCTATAATTGATAGAACAGGTACTATTGAAACTATTTATTATGATATTAGTGGATTAAATATAGCTGATCCTATTACTTTAACTATTAATTTTTATAACTGGAATGCAAAATTAAATACTAATGAATCAAGAGATGATACAGAGGTTTCATATAAAGTTAATTTCGAGATTACTAATTTTATTGGATATACTACAAGTTATGTGGACTCTAATTCTAATTTAGAAGATGGGTATTATCTCGTTAAAACACATTATGCTGCCCTTGATAAAGGTGCCTCTATGCTTGACACGTTTAACCCAGTATATTCATATATAATTGCTAAAGATGGTAATTATAAATTAGTTAAGCCAATGAATTCTTATAATTCTGATATTTTAGGTAATTTATCTGAAAGTGATTATATCGATTTAAAAACTGGATTTGCACGTGATATAGCTTATTTCACATTTGATAAGAATATAGTACCTACAACTGAACAAATGGAAAACTATAATCTTGAAAACTGGCCTAGTGTTTTTAATGCGGATTCATTTGGGGATCTATCTTATGAATTTGATGCGTCTAGTGGAAAGTACTATTATGTATTTGATTTGGGTAATAAATGTGATAAGGACCTATTTTTAGTAGGTGCCTCAAGTGGGGCAATGGCTGAAATGTTTAATTTTGGTCCAAGCTATAAAAGAGTAGTAATTGATTATAGTTCTATGATTAAATTATCATCAATTGACTACACTGAACTTAAAGGGGACAGTTATACTTATCAAACTAGTCAAAATTATTATTTCTTAACTTGTAGAGATGAATTAATTGGAAATACTATATTTAATGCAGAAACAGATTTAGATACTGCAAATAGAATGATTAATTTCTTTTATTCATCTTCTAGCTCTTCAAAGGTTGATAAATTATATTCTACAAGAATGACTATACACTATAACATGAACAAAGGTATACTTGGATCAAGTGGAAACGTTTATAACTTTACCTCAACTTTAGAGTGTTTTGGTTATGATTTATATCGTGATAAAGCCTTATTTGGAGATTATTTGAATTGGCAAACTTATTCTAGTTATTCTCAAAGAGAAAGAAAAGAAATAGAACTAGGCCTTAACGCTAATATAAATCAGTTAGTTGATTTGACTGAAATTTATACAAATAAAATATATAAAAATATAGATTATAATACATTTACTTATAAAGCTTATTCATTAACTAAGAGTGGTGCAGTAGACTATTCGAAAGAGATTAGTTTAGATGTATCAAATTATACATTTAAGTTTAGTGAAGATATTGCGCTAGTACTTTCTTCTACAATAAATGATGAGGCTAAGTATGGTTTAGTATATGTAAGAGAACTAGAAGAGCCTAGTATAGAAATCATTGATGAATATGTTAATGATAATAATGAAAAAATAGAAGCTAGTTGGACTAAAGATCTAAATACAGGATATTATGTATCTAATAAATTGTATTATAAAGGTGATTTAGCACATATTCCTACTATTAAATACACATCATATGGTATGTCTTATACTAATATGAATGCCTATAATAGTGAGTCTGACTTTTATCATATTAATCAAATTGATACATCTATTTATATCTTAAAAAATGGTGTTTATACTAAAGTTGATTATGATTATAATGTTTGGAATAAAGCGCTATTTGAAATGACTTCAGATGAAATGGTTGTCTTATACCATTTAACTGATAGATATAATAAAGTATATAACTTATTATTCTTGTACAAGGGTGAAGATAAAGGTAATTATCAAATAGTTAAAGATGAAGAAGTAGTATCAGAAGGTTTTCTAAATTATTCTTCTGGTGGAGTAAGAAATGATATTAATGTTGTAAATAGAAAGGCTTTAGAACTCGTTGAGTTAGATGAACCTTTTACTACAAATATCATTTTATATATTGGTACTAATTTTCAAAAGATGACTCTATCAAGTTTTACAATTTATACTAAAGAGGCTACTTATAAGGGTACTACATACACTGAATTTGTATCGCATATAGATTCAAATTATGCATTAATTAATTTTGTATATGTAAGTGGTAGTGACACGTACACAGATACTTATGTATATAATTTAAAGATAAATGGTAAAGCTTATTCAAACTTTTTAATTACTACTAATGAAGCATTCTATATTAATACTAAATATAAGTTTAACTCTGCTACATTAATGACGCTTGACGGAACTAAAATATCTGAAACAAACATTAGTGTATCAAAATATGTTGGTTCATATTATACTAATGTAACTGATACCGATCTAACAGTCGATATGTCAAGTTATACATTCTTAAAAAGTGGTAAATACAGACTTTATTATAAATTTAGTTTTAATCTAGATGAATATGAAGAATATGCATTAAAAGATTATAATGAATCAAATAGTAGTTATTCTATCACTTATAGATATATTACATTATCTTCTGATATAGAAGTATATGATTTAGATAAAGAAATTAATGTAACTTATGTAACTGATCAAGCTCACCCATTTAGAAGTGATTTAGCTAATGTTAATATTAATTTAGATGGTAGTTATTCATATACTGTAAGTATTAATATGAATAATATTAATTATTCACTTGATTCTACATATTTTGCATCAACAACTGATAAGCTATATAAGTGGGGATATAAGAAAATTAATGGAAAAATACAAGAATATGTACTTCCAGGTAAAAATTTAGGTAGTGTTGGAGTTTTAAGAAATACTACTAATGTATATCTATATGCAATATGGGACGCAGGATTAGTAGTAAACGCAAATTATGTGTCACAAGGCGTTACTTATAATATAGGAAGTGTTACATATTATAAGAACACAAGTGGTAATTATACTCTAGATTTATCTAACTTTAGATTTAATATTCCATCTAACGCTACGCATGAGGGATGGATTAGCGATAAAGAATCTTTCTATACAGGAAATGGTGAGACAAGAGTATATTCAAATACGACAACTTCTTTATTTGATGAATCTTTTGTAATCGATGAGTCTTGTACAATTACTGCAATTCTTAAAGAACCAATAAAGCTTAAATTCTATAAATATAATATTAATGATACATTAAATGAAGATTCTATAGTTTTAATTAATACACTTCCTGCAAAGTCTATATTAGAAAGTCATACAATAAGTGAATCTTTAAAAGCTAATGAGATTAAGACAATTAAGAAAAATAGTCCAACTAATACATTGTATTATGCAATATATGTAGACTCAAAACTTGTTCAAATTGATTTTGATACTACATTAATTGAAAAGTCTTACTTAAATAATGGTAACGTTATGATTGTTGCAGTATATGAGGAATAATATGAAGAAGAAATCAATAATATTTAGTTTAATAATTTTAATATTTATGATATTTTCTTCTAAACCTGTTAAGGCTCTAAGCCTTAATATAGAAGAAAACAAGGTTTATTCATGTGATTATACAATAGGTGGTACTAATTCTATTGGTGAAGGTATGATTAAAAAATATTTTGATTCTAATGCTTTAGTTACTAATGTATCTGATTACTATTTAGTATCTATTACTTTACTTAATAATAAAGCTCTAACTAATTTAAGGATGAGTGTAAGTGAGTTAGAATCAGGACTTGATGAAGAGATTAATTCTAAAGAGAGAGTATATACTATTAGTTTAGAAGAAGAATATTTAGAAGAATCTATTGATGTTCTGGCATACGTATCAAGTATGAATATGTCTGTAAACTTTAATATAACTCTTAATTTATCTAATCTAGTACTAACTGATAAAGTGTTTGATAGTACAAAAGAATATAAGGCAGTATATGTACCTACACTTAAATTAGATTCGATTGGAGATATCAATTTGGTACAAAATAGTGTATGTGTCTTACCTAATAGTGTTGCGAGTTTTAAGGATGAGGATGTTAGTGTATCTATTAGCGCTATTAGTCCTAGTGGTAAAGAGGTTATAATATCTAATAATAGTTTTAAAACTGAAGAGATTGGTACTTATAAGGTTATTTATAAGGCTGAATGTAATAAATATAGAACTAATTTAGGGAATCCTTCTTATACTACTGTAAGTATTAATGTAATATCTAGTAGTGAGGATAGTACTATTGTAAAAATAAATGATATTAATAGTGTATTGCCTAGTAAATATTATTTAATTACTCAAAGGATTACTAGTGGTAATGAGTACGATCTAATAGCTTTAAAACTTGAAGGCATTTCTGAAAACTATGAAATAACTAATATAAAGATTATTGATGATAATTCAAATACTATTAGTTTAAATGATAATATTGAATATTTTATTGAAACTAATCCTAAATATAATAGAAATGAAGTATGTGTATATTTATATGAGGGTGAAGAACTTATTGAACTAGATTGTGCTGGTTACGGAAGATATGTTAAGTTTGAGAACGATAAATGTGGAACATTCGTAGTACTTGTAAAAGGTGTAGAGTTTCATATGCCTGTTTGGGGATATATATTAATATCTTTATCTAGTGTCATAGTGTTAATTGCAATAGTTGTAATAGGTATTGTAATACATAAAAAGAAAAAAGTTTTATATAAGTAAAATATGAGGAAGAAGTGACAAAAATAAACTTCTTCCTTAATTATTTTTATAAAATATTTAATATAAAATCTTTTCAAAAAATATTATTACTTGTATAATATTTTCGAGGTTTTTAATATGGATTCTAATTGTACTAAATATAAATGTTATGTAAATCTTTTAAAGAAGGAATTAGTTCCTGCAATGGGTTGTACTGAACCTATTAGTTTAGCTTATGCGGCTAGTAAATGTAAAAGTGTTTTAAATGAGACTCCTGTTAGGGTAGAAGTTAAAGTATCAGCTAATATTATTAAGAATGTTAAGTCTGTAATTGTGCCAAATACTGGCGGACTTAAAGGAATAAGTGCAGCTGTTAGTGCTGGAATTGTAGCAGGAAACTCTGATAAAAAGTTAGAGGTTTTATCAAGTGTAACTCTTGAAGATAAAATAAACATTAAAAATTATTTAGATAATACACCAATAAGTATTGAAAAACTTGACGAAGGTCATATTTTTGATATTTTAGTTAAGGAGTATAGTGATAATCATTCAGCTGAGGTTAGAATTGTTGATTCTCATACTAATATTGTAAGTATTAAGTATGATGACAAGGATATTGAGTTTGACAAAAGTGACGTATCTTGTGTAAAGAAAGAAGATAAAGATGATAGTTTTATAAAAGAAGTTACTATTGATGATATCTTTGATTTTGCAGAAACTTGTAATATAGATGATGTAAAAGAGATTCTAGATAGACAAATTAACTATAATATGGCAATTGCAGAAGATGGGCTTAAAAATCCTTATGGGGCAAACGTTGGTAAGGTATTACTTGAAACTTATGGCGATTCTACAAGTGTTAAGGCTAGAGCTTATGCAGCAAGTGCTTCTGATGCAAGAATGAATGGTTGTGAAAAGCCTGTTGTAATAAATTCAGGTTCAGGTAATCAAGGTATTACAGCCTCAGTTCCAGTAATTGTATACGCTCGTGATTTGAATAAGACAGATGAAGAATTATATAGAGCATTACTTATTTCCAATCTAGTTACATTACATATAAAATCAGATATTGGTCGTCTTTCTGCTTACTGCGGAGCTGTAGCTGCAGGATGTGGTAGTGGAGCTGGTATTTGTTATTTACTTACTAAGAATAAGAAGGCTATAAATCATACTATTGTAAACAGTATTGCAATAACTTCAGGTATAGTTTGTGATGGAGCTAAATCTAGTTGTGCAGCTAAAATTGCATCTAGTGTTGATGCAGGTATTTTAGGATATAACATGTATAAGTTAGGTAATCAATTCCGTTCAGGGGACGGTATTGTAAAAAAAGGTGTTGAAAACACAATTCACTCTGTTGGTATACTTGCAAGTAAAGGTATGTGTGAGACAGATAAAGAAATTATCAAGATTATGCTTGATGAATAATAATAGATAAAGTACTCAAGGGTTTATCCTTGAGTATTTTTTGTTGTTAAAATATGAAATTGAGGTCTATAACACATCGTATAATTTAATATACTTTAAATTTTAATTATTACATAGCTACAAAAGAAATAAATTAAGCATACATTATTTTGTAAACATTACTCAAAATAAATATTGTATTATTATTATTATTATTATTATACAATTGAAGTTAGGAGAGTGATGTTATGAATAAATGTATGAATTGTGGATATGAGGGAAATGTGGACTGTTGCCCTAAATGTAATCACTATATGATTTATGTTCATAAAAGTGATAAAACTAAAGTAAGTGTTGAATCTAAAGCTTCAAGTGTTTCAAACATAAATGTTATTAAAAATACTAGTGATTCCAAAAGTGTACAGTCTTCTTCATATAGTACTGTAGAAGAAAACAAAGGTATTAATCAATGTACAAATAATACTGAAAGCGTAAAAGAAGATTCTACAACTAATAAAGTAGAAGAAGTACATAATAATTCAAGTGATGCAAATACAAATAAGTATAATGCTCAAAAGAGTTTAAAATTCTCAATTGATGTACTTATGACATTAGTTAAAATTACTACTATAATAATAACAATATGTGTAGTACTTGAACTTATATCTAGTATCATTTGTTTTACAAGTGATTCTACAAGAACTCTTGGTGCTCAACTTTTAGGTGTATCTATAGTATTAGCTATCTATGGTGCGTTTAGATACTATGTTATTTATAGAGTTCGAGAAGCAAACTATAAATATAATATAGCAGACGTCGTACTAACTATGTTCCTATCCCTTCCTTGTGCTATTCTAATGATGGTATATAAAGGATATGAATAATTTATCGCACTTTACTTTAATACTATATATGATAATAATGGACTGTGTAATAACTTTTGCATAAAATAAGACGTTACACAGCTTTTTCTATTACTTTATTTAATTTGCCTATTATATAACTTATAAGATTGATATAATTTGATGATAAACATTAATCATATATAATAAATAAAGATAATTAATTCTCATATTCTTATTATATGTAGTCTTGGGAATGAACTTGACAAGAAATAAGACAATTAGTGTGTATAAATAAGCCTAAAGTTTCAAAATTTAAATGGCTAGTGTTTATTTTATTATTTAAAAATTTAAATGTTTATTAACTATTTCTAATTTTTAAGTTTTCTTGAAAACACTTTCATATAATAATTTAGTAAATTTTTCTTGAAAATTAAAAATTAATCATTATAATTATTAGATGTTACTCAAAGAAAGGTGAGGTGAATTGATGGACAAGAAGAAGCAAAAAAGTGGCTTAAAATTATTCGCTGAAGCTATCGGACGTACATTCGAAGCTGTTGTATTTTCCCAAATTAACGAATAATTAGAAACAAAAATGGAAAATGTCGGAACTAAAAATATAGCCTAACGAATAACATAAAGCTAGGGGTGTTATTCATGCGTTTTGAACCTAGTGAAATAGAAATTAAAATATATATAGATTAGCAATTGATTATAAGTCAATTGCTTTTTTTATTATGTTATTTGGTGTATAATATATAAGAATTATAGGAGATTTTATTATGTCATTTGAGTATGAAAATATTTCAACAATACAATATGAATTAGATAATGAAAAGTCTGAATGCGAGTTAAAAGCTGTCAAGCTTACTATGGAAGGATATAGAGACGAAGCACGTTATTATGATTTAATAATTAAAGTATATCAAACTGTATCTGATATGCTAGATGAGTGCTATGATGCAAGTCTTGATACATTCTTAAGCAATTTAAACAATGAATATAAGAAAGTACGTACTAAGCAACTAGATAAATTTCATGACCTAGATGATACGGCTGATAGTTTTATTGCAGGACTATATATAGAAACACTAGATAATTTATATAAAGAAGTTAAGGAAAAGATAGAAGAATGCGCAAAATAGCTTTTATATGCCATGGTAATATATGTAGATCAGTCATGGCTGAATACATTTTAAAAAATATAATTGAAACTAATAATATAAAAGATATTTATGTTGATTCATTTGCAGTGTCTTATGAGGAAATTGGAAATACCATTTATCCTTATGCAAAAGAGTGTTTAGAAAGACACAACGTAAAAATATATAATCATAAGGCTAAACGCATAACACAAGATGATTACTATAATTTTGATGAATTCTATTATATGGATGATTCAAATAAAAGATATTTAGATAATATTTTAGTTGATAAAGATAAAAAGATACATAAATTGTTATCGCGTGATGTGGCTGACCCTTGGTATTCTGGTAACTTTGAGGCTACATATAATGATTTAGTGATTGGTATAAATAAAATATTGAAAAGGTAAATATATGACTAAAGAAGAGAAAAAACAAAAAAAAGAATTAAAGCATTGGGAACAAGAAAAGAAACTTATTCCTAAGATGGTATTTATTTATTGTAAAGGACATAAGCATGATAGAGGAGAAAATAAATTATGCCCTGAATGTCAAGAATTACTTGATTACAGTTTATTTAGACTTGATAAGTGTCCTTTTAAGAAAAATAAGAAATTCTGTAGTTTCTGTAAAATTCATTGTTACAAACCAGATATGAAAGTTAAGATTAAAGATGTAATGAAATATTCAGGACCTAAATTATTGTTTAGCCACCCTATATTTTCTATATCTCATGTAGTACAAATGATTAAGTACAAGAAATCAATTAAGAAACAAGAAAAACAACAATCACAAGAAAAAAATGACTAGTTTTAAACTAGTCATTGCTATCTAATACATCAAGATTTTTAAGGAATAAGTTTTTACTTATTCTTTTTGAATATGTCTTGCCATATTTATCTTTTCCACTAACTCCACCATTTTTATGAAGTTCATATTCATAAGTTAAGCTAGATGCTGGCTCTTTACAATAAACTTTAAAATTATGAGTATAATATACCTCAAAAGAACCATCCTTGTGAGATTTTGTTTCTTCAGTTGTATTTATATATTCATACTTTTTAACCCATCTTTTACCATTTTTTGCAAATTCTTTTGCACTAGGACGAATATATACACAAATCCAACAAACAAGAACAGCTACTAGTGATAAGGCAAATATAGTTGATTGATTTACTCCTTGAACGCCTAATATAGTAATAATGATTGCAAAAATAACGATTGCAGCTATATATAAATACTTTCTTACATAATACATAAGATATACCTCCGTTTAGATAAAATTACTATAGCATAAATTAATCACTAATTAAAGTATAACAAATCAAACAATATACTTTATTTTATAATTTAATTCATTTATAATTAAAGTATATTTCTTTGTTTGGAGGCTCTTATGGAAGATCTTGAAAAACGTATATTAACTGATGCGGTTATAAATGATGACAATGAGGTAAATGTTGACTCAATATTCTCTCAATATGTTGATGTTAATTTACTAGACCAAATGGCAGAAGAATGGGCTAAGAGATTTAAAGGCTTAAATATTAATAAGATTATTACTATTGAATCAAGTGGTATTGCGCTTGCAACACTTCTTGCAACTAAACTTAATTGTCCTGTTGTTATAGTAAAGAAAACACCTGAATTTGAAGTAGAGGATGCATATACAGCTCGTATTTATTCTCATCAATATCATCAATCTATTACTGCATATATTGCAAAGAAAAATATTTCTAGAACTGATAGAGTAGTTATTATTGATGATTTCTTATCAAATGGTTGGGCTGCTGAAGGTATGATCAATATGATTGAAGAATCAGGAGCTAAAGTAGTAGGTATGGGTGTAGCTGTTGAAAAAGGCACTAAGAATGGTGGAGCTAAGATTAAAAGTAGAGGAATTCAGCTTGAAAGTCTTGCAATCATCGACGGTGTTGATGATAATGGCGTTATCACTTTCCGCCATTAATTTGACTTTATAATAAAAGTTAAGTATAATTATTAAAAATTATTAAGGAGATATAAATATGGTATTTGATGAAGTAAAAGCAATTATCGTTAAAGAACTTAACGTTAATCCAGATAAAATCACTTTAGATGCATCACTTGCTGATGATTTAGGTGCTGATAGTTTGGATGCTGTTGAAGTAATAATGGAATTAGAAGATAAATACTCAATTACTATTGACGATGAGAGCGCTAAATCTATTAAAACTGTTAAAGATTTAGTTGATTATATTGAAGCTCATAAAGAATAAAATATATAGGCTCTAGGTTAGGGCCTTTATTTTTTTGAAAAAATTTAGTTAAAGGAGGGATTTTAAATGGATGATTTTTCTAAAAATTTAATAAATAAATGGAATATTAGACATTATTTTAATGCTGAAAATGATAGATATAAAGAAAAAAAGTTAATTTATAACTCTTTTACAAAAACAAATTCTTTTGAATTCACTCAAGGTACTTTGTATCCCTATTTAGTAGGAGATACTATAAATAGATACTATAAAATGAAAGGGTACAATGTTTTATATTTAACTGGAGTTAATGATATGTCTAACTCAGCACATGAGTTTGCAAAAACAAAAAACCTTGACTATTTAGAATTACATAAAAGTTTTGAAGAAAACCTTGAATCTCTAGGTATAGGATATGATCCTAATTATTTCCTAACTTCTTCAAATCATAAATTAATTAATGAAGCTGACCTTTATTTTTTAAGACATTATTCAAAAGAGATAAAATTGAAGAAAAGATTAGTTTATGTAAATGAACAAAATAGAATCTATAATGATTATGAAGTAATTAGACTTAATAATGAGGTAATATCTAAATATAATCAAGAAGTCTTAGAAGAAAAAGAACAATTAGTATTTACTTTAGATATTAGCAAAATAGAAAATGATATAAGAAATGAGATTAATAATTTAGATATTGATTCAAGTTACAAGAACTTGATGTTAACATCTTTAGGCGATTATTCTAATCCAATTTTAAGTTTTTATATTAATAAAGAATTAAAACTTGATATCGAACTTGAAAGAGCGGAACTTATTGCAGGAATATCATTTATTGCATTAAATCCAAATTTAATGGATGTATCAAAGTACATATCAGAAGAAGAATATCCTCTAGTTTATAAGTATATGCAAAATGGATATTCAAAGGGAGTATTTTCTGGCTTTTTTGCCAAAAACCCCCTTAATTATAAAGATATTTTAATATTGATTTCTTATGAATATAATGAGGCCATTCATGTAGGTATACCACAAATTAGCAAGTTTGATAGTGACTTAGTAGAAACCTTTGGCTTAGAATATAATAGTGTAATTTGTGATGATAAAATTATTAACTCTGACTTTTTAGATGGCCTTACTATATCTAAGGCTAGACAAAGAATGTTAGAAGAAGTAAAGAGTGAGAATTTAGGAGAAATAGTAAAACATTTTAAGACTAAGGAATTAATTATTTCTAGTTTAAATCAAACAGGATATCCTATACCTTTAGAAGTTTGTGATAATGGATTTAATTACGAGTTATTAGATAGCAAATTATTGCCAATTTATTTTAATAGATTTAATAAGGTTATATTTGCGCGAGATGTAAATAGAAACATTGAACTTATTGGACAAACTTTCAATAATTTATATCAAACAAGTATAACAAAACTTTATATAGATGATCCTCTAAATTACTATGAATCTAAGGATTTTGTATATAATATTGTAGAATTAATTAATAAAGATGATATTTTAGAAGAAGTATTATTCCCTTTAATATTCAAACTAATTGATAATAGAGAAATTATTAAAAAAGAATATTTAATTAATAATGAAAATAAAGCTGACATAGAATTAATTAATAAAATAAATAATTTAAATATTAATTTTATTACTGATTCTTTAAATAAATATTTGCCAGATGATTTAAGATTTTATGCTTTAAAACATACTAATGATTCAAATTATGAAGATATGTTATTTAAACTTGATGAGGCACACAATTTCATAACGGATTTCTATAATAAATTTAGTGAAGGATTTATTGATTTAGATATAGAACTTGAATCTAGACTTTATGAATTTTCGCTTAAGTGTGTAGAATATATAAAAACTGGAAATATTAAAGATTATGTTAAAGATATAGAATTCTTTTTCTATAAAGAATTAAATTTAAAAAAATGGACAGAAACTATCGCTTTAGCTTATACTAAACTATTAAGCGTTGTTTGTCCATTTATCACAGAAAAAGTATTTAATGAATATTTTAAATTAGAAGATCTACTGTTTGAACAGTGGCCTACTTATTAAACTTATCTCCTTGATAGATATTATTCTTTCTCATAAATTTATCGATTTCGTTCATTACAACCATTTTTCTTCTTGTCCAGTCAGGTGCAATTAAATCATCGATTGCCGCATCAGCTGAAAGGCGATGTACTATTACATCAGGATTTAAAATTTCAAGTTGTGATACAACAATATCTGTATATTCTTCTAAAGTAGGGAGATGGAAATGTTCTTTTTCATACATTTCTGCCATTTTAGTATCTTTAATAATACATGTTTCATGTATTTTAATGCCATTAATTGGTAACTCATTTAAAAATTTTACTGTATTTAACATATCTTCCTTTGTTTCATAAGGAAGACCATTCATAATATGTACAACTATTTCTATATTTGCGTCCTTCAGGCGATTAACACAATCAATAAATTCTAAATTAGTGTGACATCTATTAATTAACTTAGAAGTAGTTTCATTTGATGTTTGTAATCCTAGTTCAATTTGAACTGGGATTCTTTTATTTAATTCTTTTAAATAAGATACCTTATCATCTTCAAGACAATCACATCTTGTTGAAATTGAGATTTGCACAATATTTGGATCAAGAGTAATAGCTTTTTCAAATAATGGCTTTAATTCATCAAGTGGAGCATAAGTATTAGTATTAGCTTGAAAGTAAGGAATATAGTAACTATCAGGCCATTTCTTTAACATCATTTCTTTAATTTTTTTAAATTGTATTTCAAGAGGTTCAAATCTGTTTCCAGCAAAGTCTCCTGAACCTAAATGTGAACAATATATGCATCCTCCATATCCTTTTGTACCGTCTTTATTAGGACATGTGAAGTTAGCATTAAGACTTACTTTAAAGACTTTTTTATTATATTTTGCCTTATAATAATTAGATAAAGTATTATAATGTTTTTCATCATTAAATAAATTCATATAGTACTTAATTCCTTTCAAAAAAATTGATAATTTAGTAATAATTATATAAATTAAAGGTTATCACTTCAAGTAAAATAGTGCTTTATTAGAAGTTTTAAAAATGTTTTAAAAAATTGATTTATAAAAAGACTTTTTAAATCTATTATGATATAATAATTTTACTTGAATAAAAGGAGGTCATAAGTATGAACAGATTATATTATGCATTAATTCATCCATCTAGAATAGCACTATATTTTAGAGATAAATTATATATTTCAATCATTTATTTGGCTTGTTTTATTATATTAAGTGTGTCTCCTTTAATTGTTAAACATTCAAGTAGTAGATATTATTTTACTAATAGCGAAATAAATTATTTAGTTAATCAAATTCCATCTTCATCAAACGGAGTTTTTTCAGATAATACTTTTTCAATAGATACTCCTTTTAGTATAACAGATTTAGATAACGTTCAATATAACTTTGATACATCAAATACGTTAAGCACTAGTTCTAAAGACGTTGTATTTGTATTCTCACAATCAAGTATTATTGTATATCAATATGGCAATAGAATTATGAATACTAGTTATTCAAAAGTTAATATTGATAATTTCTCTATTGATTTAGTATCAACAAACTCAAGTGATTACTATTCTTTTAAGAACTTATTTGAAACTATTTATAATTCTTATTTTAAAACTAATGATATTAGTTATACTAGTGAGGTTATAGAAGAAGCTATATTTACATATTTAATTATTATTATATTACTTTATTTTATAACTTTCTTAAAAAATCCATATTTAAAGAGAAATGAAAGATTTAATTTAGTAGTATATTCTATGACTTATGCATTTATTTGTATATTTTTAAGTAACTATTTTAGCATTGAATTTTTTAAATATTTAGGTGCATTTATTAGTACTTTTTGTTTAGTTAAAGCTTTAAGTTCTATTAAAATAATTAAATTACCAAAAGGGGAGTAGGAAATGAAATATATTGATTTTATTAAAGAAAATTTTGATATTGATTATAATAAAAACAATATTCGTGTTGATGGGGTTATTAAAAACACTAACGAACTTACTGTTAGTGTTAATTTGACATTTGATAGGGTTTTATCTTTAGATGATTATCATAAGTTCATAAATATTAATGAGGATTTATTCTGTAATAAAATTCATTATAACAAGGTTTATGTTAGTGTTAATTACATAGACCACACTCTTTTTGAGAAAGAAGCTTTAAATTATTTTAATGAAGTTATTGATTCTCTATCTCTAGATAATAAAGGTTATTCTATTTATAAAACTTTAAATGTTCATTTTTTAAATAACACATATTTAATTACAGTTGATAAAGATTCTTTATTTTTAGAAAAAGATAAGAAGGCTATTCTTGATCGACTTTTAGAATATGGACTAAATTATAAGTTATATTATAGTGTTGATGAAACACTTAAGTCTTTAAGTGAAATAGTTAGTGAAAAACAAATGAATAACATTAAAGAGCTTAAAGAAAATATGTCTAAAGCGCCTATTGATGATCAAGGTAGTGATAAGAAAGCCTTCTTTAGAAGAAGAGCTAAGGTTAATGTAACTGACGTTAGCCCTATTAAGGATATACCTTTAACTCAAGATAAATTACTTGAATATCAAGAATATAAGGGTTCTCCTAATTTTAAGATTAGAGGTACTATTAATTCTATCGAATTATCTAAAAAGACTAAATCTTATTTAGCTAAGATTATTGTATTTGATGATACTGATTCTATCATCTGCACAAAATGGGCAAATGATGAAGAATATAAAACTTTAGTTAATTGGAATAAGAATGATTATTTAGAGGTTGTAGGTACTGCTGAATTCAATAAGTTTGATAAGGATATTGTACTTAATGTATCTTCTTGGACTAATATGGGTAAAACTTTAGTTAAGAAGAGAGAAGATAATGCGGATAAAAAGTATGTTGAGCTTATGGCACATACTAAGATGTCTACCTTAGATGGATTAAATCAAGCTAGTGAATATATTCAAACAGCCCTAAGTTTTGGCATGAAGTCTATGGGATTTTCTGATAATGATGGACTTTATTATATTCCTGATATTTTACATCATTGGCCTAAGGGAGCTGATTTTAAGCCTATTTATGGTGTTGAATTAGCCTATATTAATGATTTGAATTATCAAGTAGCTTTAACAGATGAAGATATTGATTTAAAGAGTGCTACTTATACTGTATTTGACTTAGAAACTACGGGCTTATCTCAAAGATTTGATACTATTATTCAAATCTCTTGTCAAAAGGTAAGAAATGAACAAGTTATTGATTCTTATAATACATTTGTAAACCCTAAAAGGCATATTCCTGAAAACATTCAAGATTTAACTCAAATCACTGATGATATGGTAGAAGATGCGCCTTATTTAGAGGATGTAATGCCTGAATTCTTAAAATTTATTGAGGGTACTGTTTTAGTAGGTCATAACGTACAATTCGATACTGGTATGATTTATGCAAAAATGCGCGAATTAGGCTTTGATGAACATGTGTATCCTGCAATTGATACAGCTAACTTATTCAGAGCTTATTGTAATCCAGATGAGGATCCTGACAATGGTAAGAAGAGATTCAATTTGGAAGTTTTAGCTAAGTTCTTTAAGGTTCGTCAAGATCAACACCATAGAGCAGATGATGACACTCGTGTAACACAAGAGTGTTTTGTAAAGATGTTAAGAGATATGTATAAGAGAAATATCTTTAACTATAAGGATTTAAATAAGATTATTAATCCTGATAATTTCTTTAAATATGTAATTCCTTCTAAAATTAATTTTATAGCTCTTAACCAAGAAGGTTTTAAGAATATGTATAGATTAGTATCTGATGCACTTACTATTCATTGTCATGAAACTGGTAGAGCTGTAAGAAGTGTAATTGAGCGTTTCCGCAAAGGCATGTTAGTATTTGAAGGAGAATATGATTCAAACATATTTGAATATGCATTACGTAGAAGTGAGGCTGAAGTACTCGAAGAGATGAAGTTCTTAGACTTTGTATGTATTCAGCCACCACTAGCTTATAATCATTTGATTAAGGATATGCCTGACGGAAGAGAGCGTATTGAAGAAACTATAAAATTAATTGTAAGGCTAGCTAAAAAAGTTGGCAAACTTGTTTGTGCATCATCAAGTCCACACTATATTGAACCTGAGGATAGAAAATATAGAGATATCTTAATTGATACACCTTTAATTGGTGGTGGTGTATCAAAGCTTGCACGTTCTATAGGTAAGAAACAAGATGCATCTCCTTATGCACATTTACGTACAACTGACGAACTATTGTCTGAATTTGAATTCTTAGGCGAAGACGTAGCTTATGAGATAGTTGTAGAAAATACTAATAAGATAGCCGATATGGTTGGTAAGATTCAAGTTTTCCCTGAAGATAATAAGGAAACTGGAGAAGAAGCAATGAAGGCACCAAGGGACGATCAATTTGCAGAATCCTTAGGTATTCCATCACTTGTTGAAGATATGAAGAGAATTGTAAATTCAAATCTTGATCTTTATTATGGATCAAATATGCATCCAATCGTAAGAAAAAGAGTTGATAGAGAACTTAAATCTATAATTGGTGCTGGTTATGCGTCTACTTATTATATGGCTCACTTAATGGTACATGAATCTGTTAAGGATGGTTACATGGTCGGTAGCCGTGGTTCTGTAGGTTCAAGCTTTGTTGCGACAATGATGGAAATCACAGAAATTAATCCACTTCCTCCTCATTATAGATGTCCTAATTGTAAATTCCATGTCTTTAAGATGACTGAGGAAGAAAAGAAGGAATATGGTGTATCTGAATTAGAAGAGCCATTTATGCATGATTTAGAAAACGTTCTTTCTGGTTATGATTTACCTGATGCTGTATGTCCTTGTTGTGGAAATAGATTGACTAAGGATGGTCATGACATACCCTTTGAAACATTCTTAGGATTTAATGGTGATAAGGTACCAGATATTGACTTAAATTTCTCGAGTGAATATCAAGCTGAAGCACATGCATTCATTAAGAAAGTATTTGGTGTAACACACTCTTTTAGAGCCGGTACCCTTGCAACAGTAGCTGAAAAAACAGGTTTTGGTTATGTAAAAGGATATTGTGAAAGAAATAATATTGTAATGCGTAACTGTGAAATAGCTCGTGTTGCGACTAAAATAACAGATGTAAAACGTTCAACAGGTCAACACCCTGGTGGTATTGTTGTTGTACCAAAGTACTTTGATATTTTCTCAGTAACTCCAATCCAATACCCATCTAATGATACAACAAACGCATGGATGACTACTCACTATGATTATCA
Organism: uncultured Eubacteriales bacterium; assembly: GCA_963628445.1. Lineage (GTDB taxonomy): Bacteria > Bacillota_I > Bacilli_A > Acholeplasmatales > Anaeroplasmataceae > JAEELC01. Next base: position 20,937 of record CAVGEZ010000009.1, on the reverse strand, counting down.
CTCATTTGAATCTAATTTATTAAAACTTGACGCACTAGGACACGATGACCCTACAATGATTCGTTACTTTATGGATTATGTAAATGCTCATCAAGATAAGTTCCCATTCAAAACTGCTCAAGAAATTCCAATTGATGATAAAGAAGTTTATAAGATGTTTAATTCTACAGAAGTATTAGGCATTAAAGAAGAAGATGTTGAATCTAAAGTCGCGTCATTTGCAGTACCTGAATTTGGTACATCATTTGTTAGACAAATGCTAAATGATACAATGCCACAAACCTTTGCTCAATTAGTAAAAATATCTGGTTTATCACATGGTACAAACGTGTGGCTTAATAACGCACAAGCCTTAGTTTTAGGTACAAGTGAAAACGGAAAAATTCCATTTGCTGATATTGTAGGATGTCGTGATGATATTATGCTTGACTTAATTAAAATGGGATGCGACCCTTCAATAAGTTTTAAAATAATGGAATTTATTCGTAAGGGTAAAGCTCAAAAAGATCCGGCTAAGTGGGAAGAATATAAGGCTTATTTACGTGAAAAGAATGTACCTGAATGGTATATTTGGACATGTAACAAAATCGAATATCTATTCCCTAAAGCACACGCAACAGCCTACGTATTAATGGCTTTACGTATTGCGTGGTTCAAAATGTATTCTCCTGCATTATTCTATGCTGGATGGTTCTCTAAACGTGCTAAAGGATTTGAACCTGAGGTTATGCAAAAATCAGTTGAAGAAATTTCTGAATATATACACAATTTAAGGTCTAGTGACTCAAGAACAAACGCAGATGATGATGTTATATCATGTCTTGAGGTTGCAAGAGAAGCTCGTGCAAGAGGTATAAAGATTCTTCCTGTAGATATAAAATTATCACGTGCTACATTATTTGATGTAGTTGATGACACATCAATTCGTATTCCATTTGTTGCAGTACCAGGTCTTGGTGCTACAGCTGCAGAATCTGTAGAAGCTGCAAGAAATGAAGCAATGTTTACATCAATTGAAGATGTGTCTAAGAGAACTAAGCTTTCTAAGACTCATATTGAGTATTTAAGAAACGCAAAAGCTTTCTCTGACCTGCCTGAAAAAGAAGTTAAAGAAGAATTTAATTTATTTAGCTTTTAATATTTATTTAAATAGTTAGTCATTAATTTGGCTAACTATTTTTATCTTTAAAAAAACTTTATAATTATTTTGGCAATCCTATTGACTATCTGCCAAAATAGGACTAAAATACATTTGTATTTAGCACTTACCTACATAGAGTGCCAATAAATACTTTTGATTTGAAAGGTGTGTGTTTAAAAATGATTAAACCATTAAATGATAATGTAGTTTTAAAGAAGGAAGCATTAGAAGAAGAGAAGAAAACAATCTCTGGTATTATTATTTCTTCTAAAAAAGAAGAAAGTGAATATGCAATTGTACAAGCTGTTGGCGATGGTAAGATGGAAAATGGAAATCTTATCAAACCACAAGTTAAAGTTGGCGACAAGGTAATTTATAAAAATTATTCTCCTACAAAGGTTAAAGTAGAGGATGAAGAATATTTAATTGTTTCAGCAAGTGATATCTTAGCTGTATTAGAATAAGAGGTGTATAAATTATGGCGAAAGTTATTAAATTTGGAAATGATGCTAAAAAGGGCATGTTAGAAGGTATCGATGAATTAGCAGATACTGTTAAGGTTACTTTAGGACCTAAAGGAAGAAATGTTGTATTAGATAAAGGATATTCTAGTCCACTTATTACAAATGACGGAGTATCTATTGCAAAAGAAATTAGTTTTGAAGATCCTTTTAAGAACATGGGTGCTAAATTAATTTATGAAGTTGCAAATAACACAAACGATGTTGCAGGAGATGGTACAACAACTGCTACTGTTCTTGCTCAAGATATGATTCATAACGGATTAAATGAAGTTAATAAGGGTGCAAATCCTGTATTAATGAGAGAAGGAATTGAAAAGGCTAGTAAGAAGATTTCTGAAGAATTAATTAATATTTCTGAAGAAGTTACTACAAAAGAAGAGATTGCAAATGTTGCGACTATCTCATCAGGTAGTGCTGAGATTGGTCAAATTATAGCAGATGCAATGGAAACAGTTGGTAAGAATGGAGTTATTAATGTAGATGAATCTAAGGGATTTGAAACAAGTTTAGAAGTAACTCAAGGTTTAAAATACAATAAAGGTTATATTTCACCTTACATGTTAACTGATGAAAACAGTAAGTCTATTACATTAGAAAATCCATTGATCTTAGTTACAAACCATAAGATTAATACTATTCAAGATATCTTACCACTTCTTGAACAAATTGTTCAAAATCATAAGCCATTGTTCATAATTGCTGATGATATTGATCAAGAAACAATTTCTACAATTGTAATCAATAAACTTCGTGGTACATTTAATGTTGTCGCAACAAAGGCTCCTGGATTTGGAGATTCACAAGTTGATGAATTAAAGGATATTGCTGCTGTTTGTGGTGCTACTTTCTATGATAAGAATGTACCAGGTTGTGATTTAAAAGATATTAGTATTGAAGGTCTTGGTACAGCTAGTAAGGTAGTTGTTGAAAAAGAATCTACAACTATTATTGATGGTGCTGGTGATAAGAAGGCTCTTGATAGTCATATTGATTCATTAAGAAGTTTAGAAGCTAGTGAGACTAATTCTACAAAGAAAAAACAAATAAATGAGCGTATTGCAAAATTAACTAATGGTGTAGCTTTAATCAAGGTTGGTGCTACAACTGAGTCAGAATTAAAAGAAAAGAAGTTAAGACTTGAGGATGCACTTAACGCAACTAAAGCCGCAATTAGTGAAGGTATTGTATCAGGTGGTGGATGTGCATTACTTGAAGTATATAATAGAGTTAAGGACTCTTTAACTAGTGATGTAGTTGATGTTAAGCGTGGTATGAACGTTGTGTTAAAATCATTAAGTGCTCCATTATATCAAATTGCAGAAAACTCTGGATTCTCTGGTAAAGATGTTGTTGAAGAAGAGTTAAAGAAATCAGAAGGTATTGGATTTGATGCGAAGAAAGGCATTTGGGTTAATATGAAGGAAAATGGTATTGTAGACCCTACTAAGGTTACAAGATCAGCCTTATTAAATGCTGCATCTATTGCAAGTTTATTCCTAACTACAGAAGCTGCAGTAGGTAATAAGCAAACTCAAAAAAGTGAATAATTAAATTTATAGGTAGTGTCTTAAATTAGGCACTACTTTTTTCTTGCTTTAAATATTATTAAAATATTTAGAATTTAATCAAATATTTGAAAATTGTGATAGATTAACTTTCTTAATGATTTAAAGTATTGAAAAGCCTTTAATTGTGTTGAAAATAAAAAAAATTAAAGTTATAATTCAACTAGAGTATTAAACCTAAACGTGAGTTAATATTATAAGGTTGTGTTTAGTGATTATTTGTTAGGTGAAAGTAAGAAATGGAAAGAGAACAATATAAAATTGTAAGAAAACAAGTAAGGTCTTATTTAAAAGCCTCTGGTGTAACTTTTAATAATAAAGTTAATAACTTTTTTCAATCTTGTATTGATGATTATTCATTAGCTTTAGAAAAAGGGAAAACATCAAATGAAGCAATGGAACAAGTGCTAAAATCTATAGATAAATTTATTGAAATGAATTATGCTAAAAATAATAATAAAATCTCTTATCATTATTCCATAATATTAAGTGGTTTTATTTTACTTGAATCGTTTATTATTGCAATACTCGGAATATTTATAACAAATGTACTTAGTGTTTTGAGCGTTCTTTATCCTTTATTGTTTTCTACAGCTTTAGCATTTCTAATTCTTACTATTATTACATTTAGGAAAAGAAATAAATTAGATTTTATACTAAGTATAGTTTTATTTATATCAACACTAGTTATATTCGTACAATGTGTAATGTATTTCTATCGCGTGAGAACTGGCAATTTTTATTATTCTCTATTTTATAATTTTCCCGGGATTTTACAATTTAATAGAAATGAGTTGGTGTCTATAGAACCTTTAAAATATGAGTTAACAAAGACAATTGTTTTATTTGATCCTAGTTTTGTTATATCTGCGATGAGTTTTATTATAAGCATCATATTTGAATTAATTGCAAGGAGAAAAAAATATGTTACTAACATCAATTGCTAGTTTATTAGGAATTGCAATGGTAGTTGCAGTAACTTCGTCAGTTGATACAGGTCCAAGAGCGGAAATTATAACTGATTTTTGTGGAAATGAATTTTTACTTAAAGAAGGCAATAATTACTATGAAATATGGTCTTTAGATAATGTATTTATAGAAGGTTCATACACTACAAATTCACCTTATTATCAACAAAATGGTGATAAATATTATTTAGGTCCGACTAATTATTTCGTTAAATGTGATGAGTTGGTAACAAATTTAATTACCAATAGTATTGAACCATTATCAAACTATTACAATTACTCTTACGAACTTCTATCAAATGCGCAAAATCGAAGTAGTATTCCTTCACCTGATACTAATAAAACTTATGTTGATAAAAATGGTTTTACTGTTATAAAAGAAGCTGATTATTTTAGAAATTTAACTGCATTTCCACAAAATTGGTTCGGTGAATGTGGAGTGATTGCATTATCAGAATTATTAGGATATTACGATACTTTTTATAATGATGATTTTATACCAAATGATTTAACTTATGATGCAAGATATTATGTTAAAAAGGTTTCGACGAGAAGCAGTGAAAGTTCTGAATACGAATTAGATAAAACAATAACCGAGCCATTAACTAAAATAGTAAGCGTTTCTTATAAAGATACAAATTATTATAGTTTTAATGAATGGAATAGTATGCCTGGTACGACTTTTGCAATGCGTGATTATATTTTTGATAAATATATGAAAACATTCTTAGGTATTGGCTGGCCTGATGGCGGTTATCCAATGCTTGACGAGGAACTTAAAGATACTTTTAAAAATTATATGAAAAATAATTGTGGCAATTTACTTTCTTGTACTGAATTTAGATCGGGTAATGTTTTTTATACTCACCAAAAGCCTAAAGAATACATTTCTGAAGGATTACCAACACTATTAGTTTTACAGAGTTATAATTCGAATTTAGGCGATGGTGATCACCATGATGTTTTAGCATATGGTTATAAAGATGATACTTTTTTGACTCATTTTGGTTGGTGGCCAAATAAAAAAAGAGGAGCTGAAGTTGTATTAAATAGCTCAACTATTTATGGATACTTTACCATTAAATATAATGGTGAACATAAACATTCATTTAATGTTTCGATGAATAAAGGAAATATTACAAAATATATATGCGGATGTGGTGATGTTCATCATACTAACTACTCTATTGCTCCTAGTGATTGGGAATTTGATCAAAGGTATTATTTTGAAAACGAAGGAATAAAGACAAATGTTTTAAATGTTGGTGATTTAGATATTGATACTAAAAGATTAAGATGCGGCTATATAGAAGACAAATACATTAATTTATCTCCAAACAGATATGGTGCTGGATATGCTTATTTAGATTTGTCCTTTAATAAAAAAGTATATGGGCTTAATACAAAATTATCTTTTTGGAGTGGTGGTGAAGGTTTATATACATCATCAGGTGATTACGCTTATATTAAATATCTAGATAGTAATGGTGATTGGCAAATCTTACTTGATTTATTAAAATCTAATTTAAAAACTGATAACTCAAATCAAGACTATTTTGCTTTAGAAATACCAAATGGTACATTACAAATTATCATTGAATGTTATAAAAAAAGTCCAAACACTAATAGAAATAAGGAAAGAATTTGCATTGGTAATACAACTCTCATTACAAAGTAATTAAACGTATTAAATATAAATTTAAAGTTGATAGCTAATTTAATAATTGATATAATTAAATTAATAATTTTTATTTTAAAAAGGAGCTTATACTATGACAAAAAAAGAACTAATTAGAGAATTAGCTGAAAGAAACGATATTACTGTTAAGGATTCAGAAGAATTAGTAAATTCAGTATTCGATATCATTACTGATCACTTAGCTAATGGAGAAAGTATCTTAATTTCTAATTTTGGTACATTTGAAGTTCGTACTCGTGCCGCAAGAAAAGGAATTAATCCATCTACTGGTGAAAGTATTGAAATAGAAGAACAAAAGACTCCAGCATTTAAAGCTGGTAAGCAATTAAAAGATAGATTAAGATAATGGATATCTTTGAATTTGCAAAAAATAATGATTTAAAGGGCTTAAAAGAGAACTTAAAATACGTTAATATAAACATTATTGATGAGTCAGGTAATTCATTACTATATTACGCAGTAATGAACAATAATGTTGAGATGACACATTTTCTTATATTAAACCATATTAATATAAATATATTAAATTCATTAGATGAATCCGCGCTTGGTGCATGTGTTAAGTTTAATGCAATGGGATGTTTCCGTGCTTTAATTAGAGCTGGCTGCAATATAAATATTAAAAATAAAAATGGAGAGTCTCCTTTATTTGAGGCTTTCAAATTAAATAGAGTAGAAATGATTGATATTTTACTTTCATATAACGCTCTAACTAATTTTGTAAATGAATATGGTGAAAACGTATGCTTTATGGCTTTAAATAGTAATAATTTATCAATACTTGATAACTTACTATCTAAAGAACCTGACTTACTATATTCTACAAATTTAGACTCTGATACATTGCTTCATAAGGCCTCAAAACTTTCTAATCGAGAAGCTATTAAATATTTACTTAATAAAGGAATGTTACCTAATGTATTAAATAATAATTTAGAAACTCCGCTTTTTTATGCTGCAAGAAACTCAGACACTCAAAGTGCAAGTATCTTAATAGAGCGTGGCGCCTTAATAGAATTTGTTAATCGTTTTAACGAATCAATATTTGATGTATCAAGGTCTAGAATGTGTGAATTCTTACACTTTAAACAAACAGAACTTAAATACATTGAATATATAAAAAGATTCCCTTTATGTTATAGTATTATCTTAAACGATTATGATATGTTTTTAAGATATCTATCAAAAATAGAGATAAAAAAAATAGACGATTACGGACATAATGCAATGTATTATGCATTAAGCTATAATCGATCTAAATTTATTAAAAAATTAAATGAATATAATAATAGCGCTAAGAATAGAAGCACAAAAATTATTAATTAAATGACAAGTAATAGAAGTATAGATATTTCTATTACTTTTTATATATATTAAACCAAAGAATAAACCACTAACTAGATATGGTATTGCATATCCAAATGTTAAATACAAACTTTTTGCTTGCGAATAAGTTTGTATAAGGTATGAGTAAGTACTAGTTACATGCATAAAACCAAAAACGAGTGTTGATATTATTAAAGATAGATATTTATTTTTAAATAAATTAAAGAATGACTTTCTAAATATTAACTCCTCAACTAGTGGTGCAAGTAGCACAACTTGAGGAAACATGATTACATATGCAAATTTATTCTTGTAAATTTCTTGAATGTTTTGCTCGTTTTGTGATACTCCACTTACAATTAAGCTTTGAAGAAGAGAAGAAACTAAGTTTGATACAAACATAAGTATTACCGAAATTATTAATAACTTTGCAAATTTATCTGTATCTTTAATTGTTTTATGATCATGTATTAAATGGTTCTTATATAATATAACAAGTGGTATTGCGATTGCTACATAAATTATCATATTATAACTTGCATTAAGAATACTTGAAAAACCTTCAACATTTGGATCAAATAGTGGATAGATAATTAGAAGAAGAATTCGTGCAAATATATTAAATAAAAAATAATAAATGAGTATAGCAATCAAAGCTCTATAAAATGATACATTAAATACCTTAAATGGGTCTATTTTTTTCTTTATTATACTAATATCAATATCTATCATAAAACACCTCTTATAGTGATATAAATATTATACACAAAATATTAAAAATTTGTTATAATTAATACTAAAAATAGAGGTTAATAATATGGAAATAATTGTTGCAAGTAATAATAAAAATAAGATTAAAGAAATTAAAGAAATATTTAGTGATGTGAGTACAAATATTTTATCTTTAAAGGATATTAATTTTAATAAAGAAATAGAAGAAACAGGTACTACTTTTGAGGAAAACTCACTTATTAAGGCTAAAACTATTTATGACTTGTATCATAAGGCTGTTATAGCTGATGATTCAGGTTTAATGGTAGATGCATTAGGTGGCGAACCTGGTGTATATTCTCATAGATATGCTGGGCCTGAAGAGGATGATTTAGCTAATAATTTAAAATTAATTAATAACTTAAAAGGTGTAACGGACAGAAAAGCTAAATACGTATGTGTTATTACATATATTACCTCATCAGGGCATGTCATACAAACTCGTGGTGAGGCAGAAGGAGAAATAATCGAGGAAGCTAAAGGTAATAATGGCTTTGGATATGATCCTTACTTTTATATTAAGTCTTTAGATAAGACTATGGCAGAGTTAAGCTTAGAAGAAAAGAATGAAATATCACATAGATCTAAGGCTTTAGCTAAATTAAAGGAATTAATTTAAATGAAATTATTAGTTATTAGTGATACACACGGAGAATTAGAAAAATTAAAGATACTTGCAAATAAATATAATGATTACACTAAAATACATTTAGGAGATAGAGGTTTTGATAAAAGCGAACTAGACTCTTTAGGCTTTATTTATGTAGATGGTAATTGTGATACACAAGATAATAAGGACAAATTACTTGAAATAGACGGAATAAAGATTTTTATCACTCACGGAGATAAATATAGTGTTAAATATTCACTTGATAAACTCTATTTTAAAGCTTTGTCTTTAGAAGCAGAATATGTGTTTTACGGACACACACATATTCAAAGAATAATAGAAGCTAATGGTATTAAATTTATTAATCCTGGTTCTTTATTAAATGATAATTATTGTGTAATAGACGATGAAATAAAATTGTTTTAAGGAGGTTTCTTATGACACTTGATGAAGTACTATCTTTACCAAAAGAAAAGAAAAGTATTAAAAAAATTGAATCTTTCTTAAGTAAAGAAGTAAGTACTTCTCTAAGCTATCATAAGGCATTAGCTTATAAGGCTTACATTCTTTATTTAACGGATAATAAGAGTGAAGCTTTCACAATATTAATTGATAATGTTTCAAAGACTCAAGGAGAGGCTAAAATAGGCTATCTTGATGTTTTAATTGATATTTATTTAAATCAAGAAGATTTTGCAAAAGCATTAAAATATATTGATATAAAGAAAGATATACTTTCTCCAATTGATTCTTTTAAACATACTCTAGATTTGATTAAGTATTCTGTTAAAAGATCTGATTTAGAGAATGCTAAAAAGTATATATTAGAAATAATTGATGATGATATTGATACTCCTACAAGACTTTATGTAACTAAGATATTATTAGATTATTCATTTAACGAAGGTAATTTAGATGTATTTAATAAATATTTTACATATCTTTTAGATTATTATATTAGTAATAATAATTTGTCTCTTTTAGAAGAGATTAGTGTTAAAAAACTAAAGTTATATTTTGATAAAGGTTTATATACTGAAACACTTGAATTAATAGATAAAACTAATCTAGAAGTATTTAGTAATACCGCTAAAATTACATTTTATACAATACATATAAAGACATTACTTAAAACAAATAACTTCCGCAAAGCTTCAATTCTTGATGCTTCTTATGAACCTTTTGTGAAAACTAATATTGACGACTATAAAGAAGAATGTTTTGAATATTATTCAACTACTTTAGAATTATATACTGATTTAGATAATAGGTATTCAATTAATTATATTAATGATATACTTTCTCAAATTAATATAGAAGGTACTACTAAGGCTGATAAGAAGAATAAACCTAAGTCTAAGTTTAAAGAATTTAATGAATCCCTTGCCCAAAATCAAGAAATTAAAGAAGAAGTAGTAGAAAATGATAATGATTTAAAAGAATTTAAATATGCTTCTTCTGACAAAGATAAGTTATTAGTATCTAGTATATATAAGAAATTAAATGAGGTTATTAATACTATTAATCAAATTGATCCTTATTTAGAATTTAGAGAAATACTAAGACGAATCTTAATTGAATTTTCTAGAAGTTTTGAGTTTAGTGAGGCTTTTGTTTATATAGATAAAGATACTAGTTATCAATATAAAAATAAAAGAGTATATGATAAAAATAATTTAGAAAATTATTATAAAACTATTAATTACCGTACCTTTGAACTAGGTAAAGAAATAGTTATACATAATTTAACTAATACTTATTATAATGAATCAATATTAACTCATGAAGTATCAGAATATAATAGCGCTATAGCTTTTCCTATAAGCTATAATTTAAAGCCTGTAGGAAGTATAGCTTTCTTTTTTGAAAGTGATATTATTGATGATAATTTTGAGTATTATAAGATAATATCTAATATTATAGGTATTATTTATTCTTATAAATATTATTCTAAACAAGAATCATTATCTCATAATTTAGTCAATATATTAGAAGATAAGATTGATATAGCATTTAAATCAATTACTTTAGATAATATAGTATTAAGTTCTAAAGCTAAAGAAATATATAATGTAGAAACTAGCGAATTAGAATTAAATGATTTTTATAATTTAATTAAAGAATCAGATAGACATATATTTAAGGGCGCAATTAATTTATTACTTGAAGAAGAGGAGTCTAAAGATTATATAAGATATCATTTATATGATGATAGACTTATAGAAGATAGACTATATTTATCTGATAATAATACTATATATTCTTATATTAGAGATATTACTTTAGACGAAAGAGAAACAAATAAATTAATTAAGAGCGCTGATAATTCTAATTTTATTGATGTATATAGTTATTCTCGTTTAGCAAGAGATTATGAAGATTTATTTAAGGATAAAGATAAGTCATTAGTTTTAATTGATGCATCTAATTTTGATACATATACTAAATTATATGGATTTGAATTTGCCTCTGATATCGTAATAGCTTTATCGAGGCTTTTAATAGACTATAAAAATAATTTTGATTATTCACTTTATCATTTAGAATCTATTAAATTCATATTAGTACTAAATTATAACGATAAGAGAAAGATTTTAAAAAACATTAAACAATTACTAAAGAATTTAACAACAAATATTACAAAAATTAATAAAAGAGTTAATTTGCGTTTGTTTGCAGGTGTATTTAAGGCAAGCAAAAACACAAAGAATGTAGCGCTAAAAGATGCGCTTGATTTTGCGACTGAGGCGTTAGTGGATGCTGAATCAGAAGATGAGGGTGTAGTAATATATTCTAACGAGTTATATGAGAAAAAATATTTTAATGATTTTTATTATGAAATAGAACTTAGTGAAGCAATTGATAATAATAAATTAGAAAGTGTTTATACACCAATATATGATATAGAAAATAGTAGAATATTAGGGTACTCTTATAATTTATCACTTGATAGTGTAATTATTGACGAAGGATGTTTTAAAGATGTCGTAAAGAAAAGAAATATGGAATATCAAGTTGATAAATATATGTTAGAACATATTGTAACTGACCTTAAGGCTTTTTATCAAAAATGTGGATATTTTTTAAATATATTTATTAAGATTAATGGTAAAAGTTTAAAAGAAGAAACGTTTATTCCTTTCTTAAGTAACTTATTTAACTTTTATAAAGTTTCTTCTAGTTTAATATCATTTCAAATAGAAGGTGAAATGATATCTAATAAAGTACTTGATGTTTTAAAGAAATCAGGCGTTAATTTAGGTACTAATAGTCTAGATAACTTGTTTCGCTTTGATTTAGATACTATTTACTTAGATAATAATATTTATTCTATAGAACAAATAGAAAATATTAAGAAAAGTACTGATAAGAGAATAATTATTTTAAATTTAAATAATTTAAAAGAAATCGAAAAAATAAAATCAATTACTAGCTATGTGGATGCTGGAAAAGAATCTAGAAAATATAGCTTAAGTAATTTAATTAACAAATCTGCAACATAGGAGAGTAAAATGAAAAAATTAATAGAGATTAAAAATTTAACAAAAGAATTTAATGGGAATATTGTTTTAAAAGGTATAGATTTAGATATTTATGAAAATGAATTTGTAACCTTACTAGGTCCATCAGGTTGTGGTAAGACAACACTTTTAAGAATACTTGGAGGATTTGAATATCCTACTAGTGGAGAAGTTATTTTTAATGGAGAAAATTTATTAGCTATTCCACCATATGAGCGTCTTACAAACACTGTATTCCAACACTACGCCCTATTCCCTCATTTATCTGTATTTGATAATGTAGCTTACGGACTAAAAATAAAGAATGTACCAACTAAGTTTGAAACACTAGTTAATGTGTTTAAAAAAGATAAGAACTTTAAGAGTAAAAAAGAAGTATTAGAAGAGATTAATGAAAAAGTTTTAAAGATGTTAGATTTAGTTGGTCTTCATGGCTTTGAATCAAGAAGTGTAACAAGTCTTTCAGGTGGTCAACAACAGCGTGTTGCGATAGCTCGTGCTTTAGTTAATGAACCTAAGGTATTGTTACTTGATGAATCGCTTGGAGCTTTGGATTTAAAACTAAGACAACAAATGGAATATGAACTTAAACGTATTCAAAGATCTTTAGGTATCACTTTCATCTTTGTTACCCATGACCAAGAAGAAGCTTTAACTATGTCTGATAAGGTTGTAGTAATGAATGATGGATTAATTCAACAAGTAGGTTCTCCGACTGATATATATAATGAACCTGTTAATAAGTTTGTTGCGAAATTTGTAGGTAAATCTAATATAATTGATGGAATAATGAAGAAAGATTTATTATGTTCATTTAATGATATGGATTTTGTCTGTGTAGATAAAGGATTTAAAGATAATGAGAAGGTTGATATTGTAATAAGACCTGAAGATATAGACCTTTTAAAACCTAATGAAGGTTTCTTTGAGGGTGAGGTTGTATCTATTGTATTCCAAGGTGCACATTATGAAATTAATGTAAAAACTAGCTTCTTTAACTTCTTAGTACATACTATTTATAGCCATGAAGTAGGTGAAAAAGTATCTTTGCACTTTGATCCTGAGGATATCCAAATAATGGAGAAGATGGAGTGGTAATATGAATAGAAAAGCTAAATTATATTCTATATACTTAATTCCTTATATTTTATTTTTAAGTATATTTGTCCTACTTCCAATGTTTATTATATTACTGTATTCAGTAATTAATAAAACTAACAGCTTTGTATATGATTTTACATTTAGTAATTTTACTTTGTTTTTCTCAACAAACTTATATATTAGATGTATTTTAAAAAGCTTATATTTAGCTTTACTAGCTACAATTATTACATTACTTATTTCTTATCCTTTAGCTTATTTTATTGCAAAAAGAAAGGAAAAATATCGTAAAACTCTAATTTTACTTGTAACAAGTCCGATGTGGATTAATATGTTACTTAGAACACTTGCGATTAAGCAACTACTTGATGGTCCACTTTTAAAGTTTGTACAATTATTTAATCCTGATATAAATGTAATAATAGGTAATGATTTTTCAGTTATATTAGGTATGGTATATAACTATATACCTTATATGATACTTCCTATTTATACATCTTTAACTAAGATTGATTATAGATTAAGTGAGGCAAGTCTTGATTTGGGTGCAAGAAGTGTCCAAACTTTTAAGAATGTAATATTACCTTTATCTATTCCTGGAGTTATGAGTGGTATTACAATGGTATTCTTATCTTGTACTACAACTATTACTATTTCTAAGTATTTAGGTGAAGGAAGATATTTCTTAATTGGTAATTTAATTGAAAATGAATTCATTACTAATTCACGTTGGGGATTTGGTAGTGCTGTATCACTTATTATGTTAATACTTATGATGTTACTCATGTATTTATTTACTAAGATCTCAGATAAATGGGAGGTAGAGGAATAATGAAAGAATCAAAATCAGCTTTATTTAGTAAAATATTAGTGTGTATATTCTTTATTATTTATTATGTACCGCTAATATCTATTATTGTATTCTCATTTAATGAATCTCAATCTGTAACACATTTTACTAACTTTTCATTTAAGTGGTATCATGAATTATTTACTAATCAAAGATTACTTACAATTATATTTAGAACTATTTTAATTGCAGTAATTTCTACAATTATATCTACAATTATTGGTACGCTAGTATCTATATTTTTATCTAAATCAGGTAAAGGAGTAAGGAAATTTATTTTAAAAGTAAATGACTTACCTATTATGAATCCTGATATTGTAACTGGTATTGGTTTATTACTTTTATTTGTAAGTTTAAATATAGAAAGAGGATATTTAACAATGATTATTGCGCATATTTCTTTCTGTACACCTTATGTTGTAATAAATGTATATCCTAAATTAAAGAGTTTAGATCCTAATATATTTGAAGCAGCAGAAGATTTAGGTGCTAAACCTCATAGAGCTATTAAAGATGCAATATTACCTCAAATTAAGGGCGCAATTATATCTGCAGCTGCAATCAGCTTTACTATGTCTTTTGATGATTTTGTAATCTCATACTTTACTGGTGGATCTGTTCTAAATATTTCTACATATTTATATACTGAAGCTAAGAAGATTGAACCTACTATAAACGCTTTGTCTACAATTATAATATTAATAATCATTATTAAAGTTATATTTGATTTAGTTAAAAATAATAAGAAAGAGGTAAAAAAATAATGAAGAAAAGAATTGTTTTTACTCTTTGTGCACTTTCTTGCTTTTCTATACTTTCTTCTTGTAAGAAGAAGGATAGTGAAGGTGATTTAAAGGTATTTAACCCTGGTGAATATATTGATGAATCATTAATTGATGAATTTGAAGAATTATATAACTGTAAAGTATCTTATCTTACATTTGAATCTAATGAAGCAGCAGTAACTAAGATGAATACTGAATATTATGATATCGTTACTCCGTCCGATTATTCTATAGAACAACTTGCAAGCGAGGGTATGATTCAAGAAATTGATTGGTCAAAGATTGATATTACTAAAGATGAATATACACCTTTCTTAAAAAGTGAATTAAATAAACTTAATAGTGGGGATAATGCATTTGACTTAACTAAATATGGTGTTCCTTACTTTTATGGTGAGGTAGTAATTGTATATGATGCAAATAAGGTTGCAAGTGAGGATGTAGAGCGTGAGGGATTTGCGATATTCCAAGATCCTAAATATAAGAATTTGACTGCTTATTATGATAATCCTCGTGATGGATTCATGGTGGCTGAAAAAGCATTAGGTTATTCTATGAATACTGAGTCTGAAGAAGAATTAGAAAATGCATTTAATTGGATTATTGATGTTAGAAAGAATACTAATTGTGCATTTAAAACTGACGAGCTATTATCTGAAATGCCTCAAGGAAAATATGCACTTGCACTTATGTATTCAGGAGATGCAGTATATGCGATGAGTGAAGAAGATGATGATGTTGATTTACAGATGTATGCACCAAAAAGTGGAACAAATGTGTATATAGATGCGATGGTTATTCCAACGAACGCAAGAAACACTGATTTAGCATACAAGTGGATTAATTTTATGAATAAACATGAAAATGCAGTAAGAAATACTGTAGAGGTAGGATATACTTCCCCATTTGAGTCTGTAGTCGAAGAGGTTACGGGTATTGACGGGGATTACTTTGATTATAAGGATTATTATGATATAGAGGTTAATGATTTGAATGAAATCTATAGATTTAATAATGATTTAAAAATCAAAATTAATGATTACTGGGTTAAATTAAAATTGTATTAATTACTAGAAAGTTTTAAAAATTTGATTTATAATAATATTGTATAAAATGATGAAAGAAGGTATTTAATATGTCATTTATTATTACAATTGGTCGTCAATATGGTTCAGGAGGAAGATTCGTTGGTCGTGAATTAGCTAAAGCGCTAGATATTCCATTCTATGACAATGAGCTTATTACTAAAACAGCAGTAGAATCTGGTCTTGATCCTGAAGTTGTTAAATTATACGATGAGAAGAAAGACGGTGTATTCTCAGGATTTGTTCCATCTCTATATGGTTATGATATGACTATGGGACAAAAGGTTTTCTTAGCTCAATTCGAAGCTATTAAGAAGATTGCAGATCAAGGAAGTGCAGTTATCGTTGGTAGATGTGCTGATTATGTTTTAAAGGATAAAGAAAATGTAATCAATGTATTCATCACTGCTGATGAAGATGCATGTGTTGCAAGAGCTGTAAAATATTATAATGTTGATGAAAAGAAAGCTAAGGACATTATTAAGAAAACTAATAAGAAGAGAGCTAACTACTATAACTTCTATACAGATAAGAAGTGGGGAGCTAGCGCTAACTATGATTTAGTTATCAATTCTTCATGTGGTATTGAAACTTGTGTTGAAGTTATCAAGACTTATGTTGAAAGAGTAACTAACAAATAATATAGTTTATTAGACAGATAGAAATCATTTGAATTCTATCTGTTTTCTTTTTACTTGACATATACCCCCTAGAGGTATATTATATAGACAAGAGGTGATACTTATGAGTTGTCCTAATTGCAAGAAAACTGTAAGAGATGAAGAACTTAAAAAGACTTTGAAATCTAGAGTAAATCGTATTATTGGTCAAATGAATGGGATAAATAAAATGATAGATGAAGATAAGTATTGTGCTGATATTTTAATTCAATTGTCAGCTATTGATAAATCTATTAAATCATTATCAAATATTATGTTATCTACTCATATGAAGCATTGTGTTAAGAACGCTAGAGCTGATGAAGTTGATGAAAAGATAGATGAGGTAATTGATTTAGTTAGGAGGTTTAACTAATGGAACATAAATTTAAAGTTTCAGGTATGACCTGTGCTAGCTGTCAAGCTCATGTAGAAAAAGCTGTTAAAAAAGTAGAAGGAGTAAACAATGTATCAGTATCCCTTCTAACTAATTCTATGGTTGTAGATACTATTGATTCAATGGATTTAAATAATATTATTAAAGCTGTTAGTAATGCAGGTTATAAAGCAAAACTTGAAAACGATAAAGAAGAAACAAAAGAATTAGATACAGACAGTGAGACTAAAGGATTACTTAAAAGATTAATCATATCAATAATATTATTAATCCCACTTTCTACTATATCTATGATGTATATGCTTGAAATAGTACCAGAGTTAATGAATTATTCTTATACAGTAGGATTAGTTGGCTTTGTACTCTCAACTTTAATTGTAATAATTAATAGAAACTTCTTTATATCAGGTACTAAGGCATTAATTCATAAAGCCCCTAATATGGATACACTTGTATCTCTTGGTGCATCTATAAGTTATGTATATTCTTTTATTCTTTATTTTTTAATGACTTTAAATGTAGAAAATAAAGAATATTCAATGAGTCTTTCAATGAACATTTCATTTGAAACCTGTGGTATGATTTTAACATTTATTACTATCGGTAAGACACTTGAGGCTTATTCTAAAGGTAAAACTACTAGTGCTCTAAAATCTTTAATGAAATTATCACCTAAGAAAGCTAATAAGGTTGTTGGAAACAATATTGAGGTGATTGATGTAAAAGATATTAAACTAGATGATATCATTAGAGTTAATGCGGGAGATAGTGTTGCAATTGACGGTATAATAGTTAAAGGTGAGTCAACACTTGATGAGTCCCTTCTTACTGGAGAATCTATTCCTCTAGATAAAGGTGTTGGTGATTTAGTATATCAAGGCACTATTAATAAACTTGGTACTCTTGATATAAAAGCTATAAAGGAAGATAAAGATACGACATTATCTAATATTATTAAATTAGTAGATGAGGCAAGTAACTCTAAAGCTAAGATATCAAGAATAGCTGATAAAATATCTGGTGTATTTGTGCCAATTGTAATTGGGATTGCACTCATAACATTTATTGTTTGGTATGTTATTGGACTTAATGGACTTATGAATTATAAGATGTTTGAAACACCTTTAACTTACGCACTAAATAAAGCTATTTCAGTACTTGTAATATCATGCCCTTGTGGACTAGGACTTGCAACACCAGTTGCGATAATGGTTGGAAGTGGAAGAAGTGCAAAGAATAATATTTTATTTAAGAATGCAGAAAGTTTAGAAGAAACTAGTAAGGTCAAGTTTGTTGTTCTTGATAAAACAGGTACTATTACTAAAGGTAAGCCGGAAATTAAAAATATTAAGAGCTATATTGATGAGACAGAATTTAAGACTATTGCGGCCTCACTTGAGTCTTATTCATCACACCCATTAGGTAATGCAATATCAAGTGGGATAGATGTTGCAAGACTTGAGGTGACTAATGTCAAAACTTTAGTATCTATTGGTATTGAAGGATATATTGATTCTGACTATATATTAGCTTCTAATATGGATTATGCAAAAGATAATAATTTGGTGACTAGTGATGAATACAATGATGCCTATAATATGGCACTAAATGGTGAAACTCCAGTAATGTTTTTTAAAAATAAAAAGTTAATTGGTATTATATCACTTAAAGATCCTATAAAAGAAGATTCTAAAGAAGCTATAAATAAAATAAAATCTTTAGGAATAAACGTTATAATGTTAACTGGAGATAATAAAGTTACTAGTGAAAGTATAGCGGCTGAGGCTAATATTGAATACTATGTATCATCTGTTACACCTAGTGTAAAAGCTGATGTAGTAAAGAAGTTAAAAAATTATGGGTCTGTACTTATGTGTGGTGACGGAATAAATGATTCTATTGCATTAACTAGTGCAGATGTGGGTGTTGCGATTGGAGCGGGATCGGACGTTGCAATAGACTCAGCACAAGTTGTCTTGATGAAGTCTAGTTTAATGGATCTTTTTAAAGCAATTCAAATATCTAAAAAAACATATAAAAATATCTTGGAAAATCTATTTTGGGCATTTATATATAATTTAATAATGATACCTATTGCAGCAGGCGTATTTGAGCCACTTGGCATTGACCTTAAGGCTTATTATGGAGCACTTGCGATGAGCTTATCTAGTGTTACTGTTGTACTTAATGCATTAAGACTTAATGTTGTAAATATTGAAAAAATAGGACATACAAAACAAGTTAAACAAATTGATTTAGATGAAATACTAAATAATAATAGTGGTGAGTTAGAAGTTACTATAAAAGTAGATGGTATGATGTGTGAACACTGTGTAAGTACTGTTGAAAATATTTGTAAAAAAGATCCTAATGTAATAAGTGCTTTAGCTAGTCTTGATAATAAAAATGTTATAATAAAGTATACAAATCAAATAGATATTGATGAGTTAATAAAAGAAATAAATGATGCAGATTATACTGCAAGTAAGGAGTAAAATATGAAAAATATATTAAAAGTTGATGGAATGAAGTGTAAGCATTGTGCTAAACATGTAGAAGATGCATGTTTGGCTGTAGAAGGAGTAAAAGAAGCAAACGTTAATCTTGAAGAAAAAGAAGTAGTTGTAGAAGGTGAAAACGTTAGTATAGATTCATTAAGAGATTCTATAGCTAAAGCTGGATATACTCCAAAATTCTAAATATTATTAAGTAAGGTGTTTCTTTTGATAGGAACACCTTTTAGAATTTTTTGAAATTAAATAATATAAACAAGAAAAAAGTATTTCTATAACACAGCTAAAAATTATGTCTATAGAAAATATATTAGATTAAGACAATAATTTATATAATTTAGTTAAATAAATATAAATATATAATAATGATCAATGTTGTATTGCGATTGTGTGGACAATCGTGTATAATAATTATGTAAAAAATAAGAATAAATTTGGAGGTTTATTATGGCAAAATCAGCAAATTTATATGCAAGAATTGAACCTGAAGTTAAAGAACAAGCCGAGCATATTTTAGCGCAACTAGGCATTCCAGCTTCTAATGCAATTAATATGTTTTATAAACAAATAATTCTTCAAAAAGGATTGCCATTTGAAGTGAAACTACCAGAACATCCACATAATATAAGCCAAATGACAAACAAACAACTTGATGAAGAATTAGAAAAAGGCTACATGGAAGCCAAAGAGGGACGAACTATTTCAATGGATGAGGCTTTTCAAAGTGTTCGTAATAAATTCAATGTATGAATTATTCTATTGAATTCAGTGAAATTGCAATAAATGACTTAAACGATATCTTTGAGTATATTGCAATAAATTTACAGTCACCTCAAAGTGCAATTAAAATACTATCAAGTATTGAAGCAGCAATATCCTCTCTTCAAATAATGCCGGAACGATACCATATGTATGATACAAAAAAGTGGAAAGAACGTAACTTGAGGGTTATGCCAGTTGATAACTATCTTGTTTTCTACATCCCTACTCATAAAGATCTTAAGGTAACAATTATACGTATTTTGTATAGTAAGAGAAATATTGAAACTATAGTTTAATTTGTTAAATATATAAAAAATATTATATTATAAAGTCTAAAGTGGTAAGTTTGAAACTTGTAATCTTTAGGCTATTTTAATTTTTAGCTAAAATTTATGTACTATAATTGTTCATTTTCAATATATTTAAATTTTGCGAGTCCATTTATTTATAAAAGATTCTAGATTTGGTGTTGTTAACTTTAAGAATTTAATTAAATAATTGAGAACTAATGTATAAGAATGTTAATATAAAATTATTCTTGAAAAAGCAATTTCAATAATATATAATAGTCCTTAAAAGGACTAATATTTATGGAAAATGATTTAATTAAATTAATAAGAGAACTAAATAAGAATATATCAATAGGAAATAGAATTTATG
>CAVGEZ010000008.1:0-48306 GCA_963628445.1 uncultured Eubacteriales bacterium | reverse complement strand
ATTATATATTTATTAATATTTAAACTATTTAATAGATATGTACTTATATTTATGACAATACTTTTTAGTTTATTTATATTTAAATTAAATCAAACTTCTAATATATCTGATACTAAAACAGTGGAGGTTGTAATTACTGAAAGAGATGAAAGTGATACTAGAGTTAAATATATTGCAAAATATAAGAATGAATTTGTAATAATATATGATTATAATAAAACGAGCTATATTCCTGGGGATGTAGTTTTAATAAATGGAGAAATTAGTGATATTACTAACTTTAATGACTTTGACTATGAAACATATTCTCACTCACTTAAGCGATATAAACAGATAAGTCTAAAGTCTAGTAAACTTGTTAAACACTCTAATAATTTATATTATTTAAGATATTTAATAGAAGAAAGATATAAGGATAAATTAACAAGAAGCGAATATACTTACTTTAATTCATTAGTACTAGCTAAATCAATAGATGATGATACTTTAAAAGATAACATTAATAAATTAGGTATATCATATATGTTTGTTGTATCAGGATTTCATATATCATTACTTATATTATTAATTGAAAAGATATTACGTTTATTTATAAAAAAGAATGATACTCTAATAGATATAATAAGTATATCATTAATACTTATATATACTATTATAACGTTAAGTCCTGTAGGAATACTTAGAGCTTTTATAATGAATATTTTAAGAAAAATTAATAAAAGATTTAATTTATTATTAACTAGTTTAGATATAATAAGTATTACTTTTATTATATGTTTAATAATAAATCCCCTATATATTTTTCAAGCTGCATTTAAGTATTCTTTTCTTTCTACTCTATTTATAATACTAGGTTCTAGTTTAATTAAAACTCAAAGTAAAGTGTTAAATAGTTATTTAGTAACTGTGCTTTGTTTTCTAGCATGTTTACCTTTAACTATTAATTTAAATTATCAAATTAATTTCTTATCATTAATTATATCACCAATACTACTAGTAATATTAAGTTATGTAATTATGCCTATATCTTATATATTAGTTCTAATTCCTGAAAGTATTACTATATTTGAAAGTGTATTAGAGTTATTTACTGAATTAATTAATTTATTATCTGAGTTTGATAATTTAATAATAGCTGTAAGAAAACTCAATCCAATTTTTATAATTATTTATTATTTAACGTTCTTCTTTGTGTTAGTATCTATTGAAAGTAAGAAGAACTATAAAATAATAGGGTTTTATATATTCTATTTAATATTAATATTTAATCTAAAGAATATTAATATATGCACTACTCTTACTATGATTAATGTAGGTCAGGGAGACTCCTTGTTAATAAGTGATAATAATAAATATTTATGTATAGATTCATACTCTACTAATATCTCATATATTGAATCTAGGGGGATAGAAGAAATAGATAGTTTAGTTATAACTCACTCAGATGATGATCATATGGGTAGCGCAAAGGAATTAATTCAAAAATTTCATGTAAAGAATTTATATTTATCTAAATATGATGATTTAAATAAAACTAAAGAATTATCTGATTTAGTTAAGAATACTTATTATTTATCTAAAGGGGATTATTTCTATTTTAATAAGATATATTTTAATGTCTTAGGCCCTAAGAATAAAAATAGTGATATAAATAATAATTCGCTAGTCTTTGTAGCAACTATAAACAATAATAAAGTATTGTTTACTGGAGATATGGAAGAGGAAGAAGAGATGCAAATATTTGATTCTAAATTGAATGTAGATATTTTAAAAGTTCCTCATCATGGCTCTAATTCAAGTATGAGTGATTACTTTATAGAGCGTGTAGAATACGATACAGCTTTAATTAGTGTAGGAATAAATAATAAGTATAAACATCCGTCAACAGAAACATTAGATAAGTTAAAGGATAAAAAGGTATATAAAACTAGTACTGATGAATCAATTACTCTTTATTTTTTAGATTCTAAATATTATACTTATATTAATAGATTTGAAAAATATTTTATTGATTTAGTTACTAAAGGCTTTTAGGTGATTGTATGGGTAATGTGTATACTTTTATAGGTGAGGATTCTAGTTTTAACTTAATAAATATAAAGAAAAAGATTAATGAACTAGATATTAAAGATTCTGAAATTATTAATATTGATTTATCTGAAAAAAGTATTAGTGATTTATTAGAAGTTATTAATACTCCTTCTTTATTTGTTTTAAATAAGATTGTTATTTTATATGGGTTAGATGAGAATTTTAGTGATAACAATTTAATTAAATATATTAAATCACCAAGTGAGGATATATATCTTTTTATATCTATTTTAAATAAGAAATATAAGATGTATGAGGACTTCAAAAAGTATACTACTATAATTGAATCTAATGTACTTAAGGAAGAAGAATTTTATGACTTTGTATGCAAGAGATTAGATGAGATATCTTATACATATACTAAAGAAACGATAGAAGAGTTAGTTAAAAGATCAAACGCTGATTATTTATTACTTAATAATAATTTAGATAAATTAATTTGTTATAAATTAGATACTAAAAATATTGGGATTAAAGATGTAGAGGCCTTAACCATAAAAAATACTGATGATAATGCATTTGATTTAATTAAGGAATTAATTAAGAAGAATAAGAGTAAGGCTTATGATATTTATTTAGCTTTAAAGAAGAATAATGTTGAAGATAATATTATTTTATCTAGTCTTATTTATAAGTATAGAGAAATGTTAATTACTAAGAAGTTAGCACTCGTTAAAACTAGTTATGAGGATATGGCAAAAATATTAAATATTCAAAACCCTAATAGAATGTATTATTTAGTTAAAGATATTAAGAATATTGATATTAAAGAGCTAGATGGTAAGCTAAATGAGTTACTGGATATTGATTATAAATCTAAGATTGGATTATGTAATATAAAAGAAAGCCTAGAGTTATTTATTTTAAAATAGCTTTAGGCTTTTTTAGATAAAAATAAAAAGGTGTCTTGTGACACCATTTATTTAAACAATTATAAACTGTTTACGTGAGAAGCTAATTGGCTCTTCTTTCTAGCTACAAAGTTCTTTTGAACGAATCCCTTAGCTAAAGCCTTGTCTAACTTCTTATATGCAACTGCAAGTAAAGAAGTAGCTTCTTCCTTATTTGAAGAATTTAAAACAGCCTTGATTGATGTTTTCATACCAGACTTGAATGAAGCGTTAGCTAATCTAGCCTTTTCATTAGTACCTACACGCTTAATTTGTTGTTTAATGTTTGCCATTATTTCACCTCCGCTTTGTAATATAATGCTATAATATTATAACAAAATTAATAATATTTTGCAACAGCTAAAAGTATAAATCAATAAGGTGTGAAAATCAATATTAATTTTTAATTTTTTCAAGTAAAAATTGTATCTTATTTGTGATATAATATTTTAGTATTTTAAAAAGGAGATAATATTTTATGAATTTACCTAATAAATTAACTTTAATGCGTGTAATTTTAGTCCCTGTAATGATTATCATATCGTTAATTCCTGCATTAAATGATAATTATATTGATAGAACAAGCCTATCAATATCTAATTTAATTAATTTAATTATATTTGTGGTTGCAAGTTTAACTGACTTTTTTGATGGTTATTTAGCAAGAAAGAATAATCAAGTTACAACATTTGGAAAATTTGCAGACCCTTTAGCTGATAAGATGCTTGTTATTTCTAGTTTAATTATTTTACTTAGCGATTATTTAACAAATAATAGTGCTAGTGATTTTAGAGCTCCTGTTGAGGCTTGGGTTGTTTGCGTTATTGTAATTAGAGAATTAATGGTTTCTGGTATTAGACTTGTTGCAGCTGAACAAGGCAGGGTGCTTGCGGCTGGATGGAGCGGTAAGATTAAGACTGCATTTACTATGATTACTATCATATTATGTTTCTTAAATGGAGCATTTGAAAGTGATGTAATGACTATTGTTTGCCGTGTGATGATCTATATTTCAGCGCTTCTTACAATTTATTCAGGTCTTGAATATCTAATTAAAAATAGAAAAATTGTATTTTCTTCAATTTAATTTGAGTAAAATTTAGAAAAGCTCTCTATATTATAATGGAGGAAAATATTATGGACTCAAGAGAAGAAGCTTTAAGTCAAGCTCTTAAGCAAATTGAAAAACAATATGGTAAGGGCTCTGTCATGCGTTTAGGGGATGAAGCTGACAGTCAAATAGAAGTCATCCCTACTGGTTCTATTAGTTTAGATCATGCACTTGGTGTTGGTGGATATCCTAAGGGTAGAATTATTGAAATATATGGACCTGAATCAAGTGGTAAAACTACATTTGCACTTCATGCGATTGCAAGTGCACAAAAGAGTGGTGGATTTGCAGCATTTATTGATGCTGAACACGCACTAGATCCTAAGTATGCGAAGGCACTTGGTGTTGATATTGATAATCTTATCTTATCTCAACCTGATAGTGGTGAACAAGCGCTAGAAATAGCGGAAGCATTAATTAGATCTGGTTCTATTGACATTTTGGTTGTTGACTCTGTGGCTGCACTAGTTCCTGAAGCTGAACTTAATGGCGACATGGGAGATAATCATGTAGGACTTCACGCAAGACTTATGTCTCAAGCTATGCGTAAGCTTGCAGGTATAATTGACAAAACTAAATGTGTTGCAATATTTATTAACCAAATTAGAGAAAAAGTTGGAGTTATGTTTGGTAACCCTGAAACTACTACCGGTGGTAGAGCATTAAAATTCTATTCATCAGTTCGTTTAGAAATTAGACGTGGTGAGCAATTAAAGGATGGTACTAATGCAGTAGGTAATATTACAACAGTTAAGGTTGTAAAGAATAAGGTAGCTCCTCCATTTAAAACTTGCCAAGTAGAAGTAATTTATGGAAAAGGTATTTCTTATTACGGTGAATTAGTGGATTTAGGATGTCAATTTGATATTATTGAAAAAAGCGGTGCTTGGTACTCATATATGGGTGAAAAGATTGGTCAAGGAAGAGATAAAACTAAACAATTCTTAATTGATAATCCTAGTGTTGCAAACGAAATCGATGAAAAGATTAGAATTGAAATGAACAAATAAAAAAAAGAAGTCTGCGCTTGCAGATTTCTTTTTCTTATGCGTTGATTGAACCTCTAAATATATCATCAAATTTATATTTAACAATATATGACTTGTTTGAAACCTTACCAGATTCATCTTCAAACTTATAACTTAAATAAACATAAACATCTGGTTTGTCAGTAACTTTTTTTGTTATACCCCAACCATTTTTGTTTGAGTAAGCAACGCTTACTGTACCAGTCTTTGTTGTACCTGATGTTGTAGGAGTAATACTTGTAGCTGATTGAGCATCACTTACATAGTGAGTCCAGTAATCACAAGCTACAACTTTAATAGTTAGAGCACTTGGAGTTGTATTTGAATTCTTAGTAATTACAGCCTTATATTTTATAGAACCATTTGAATTATCTTTAGCTTTAGTTTGTTCAGTTAATTGGAATGAGAATACAAAGTCATCAATATCACTTGATTTTTTATAATTTATCTCAGTTATACTAAACTTATCTTTCAAGGATGAATCTAAATTGTTTCCTATAAAACCTGAAATCATCCATACAAGCAAAGCTATAATTGGTAGTAAAATAATTATAATTAGATATAATACTTTTCTTGAAATGTTAAATTTTTTTTCGTTTTTCATAAAATCACCTTAAATATAAAATTATTTTACTATAGTAAATAAGCTATTTCAAGCGATATAACATTTTGTTTGTTTTTGATAAACTTTAGACTATCTTTAAATATAAATCTATAATTGACTATGAATATTATAAATTGTATAATTTATTTGTAGTTGTGAAATTACGAATATGTATTATTTAAGAAATATTATGTGTGGGTAATATAAATTTAAATATATTTAAGCAGAGGTGAAATAAATGAATGTTTGGTTATTTATCCTTGTTGCTTTGATAGGTATTGGAGTCGGTTACCTAATTTGTTTTTATGTAAATAAAGTAATCGATAAAAAGAAGAAGGCTGCTAATAAAGATGAAGCTAGCCGAATCATTGAAGAAGCTAAAGCACAAGCTAACACGCTTACTAGTGAAGGTGAAGCTTTAAAAGCTAAAGCTATTCAAGAAGGAAAAGATGAAGTTAATAATTTACGTGCTCAAGCTGAGGAAGACATTAAGGAAAGAAAAAGTACTGTTGTTGAACTTGAAGAAAAGCTTGATTTAAGAGAAGATACTTTAGATAGAAGAAGTACTAATCTAGATCGTAGAGAAGAATTATTAAATGATAAAGAAACTAAGATTGATGAAAAGAAAACAGAAATCGAAAATTTAAATATCAAAGCTCAAGAATTAGTTACGGAACAAGAACGTAAATTAGCAGAAATTGCAAGTCTTTCTAAGGAACAAGCTCAAGAGATTATTATGAATAAGGTTAAAGATGATATGTCTATTGAGATTGCAACTTATATTAAAGATGAGGAAGAAAAGGCTAGAAATGAAGCTAAAGCTAATGCAAGAAATATATTATCTCTTGCAATTCAAAAATATGCTGGTGAAACAGTCTCTGAAACAACTGCTACTACTGTATCATTACCACAAGATGATACTAAGGGTAGAATTATAGGTAGAGAAGGTAGAAATATTCGTACTATTGAAGCTTTAACTGGTGTTGATTTAATCGTTGATGATACTCCAGATGCTGTAGTTATTTCTTCATTTGATCCTATCAGAAGAGAAATAGCTAAGAAGTCACTTGAAATACTTGTAAGTGATGGTAGAATTCATCCAGCTCGTATTGAAGAAGTCGTTGAAAGATCAAGAACTGAAATTGAAATGACTATCAGAGAAAAAGGTGAAGAAGCTTGTTTTAAGGCTAATGTCGGTAAGATTCATCCGGATTTAGTTAAACTTATTGGAAGACTTTATTTCCGTACAAGTTTTGGTCAAAATGTACTTCAACACTCACTAGAGACAGCATTCCTTGCAGGTAAGATGGCAAGTGAACTTGGAGAAAACGAGACTTTAGCTCGTCGTGCTGGTTTACTTCACGATATTGGTAAAGCAGTTGACCATGAGATTGAAGGATCTCACGTTGAAATTGGTGTATCTTTAGCTAAGAAGTATCATGAACCTAAAGAAGTTATTGATGCAATTGCTTCACACCATGAAGATGTTGCACCAAAGAGTGTTATTGCAGTATTAGTTGCTGCAGCTGATGCATTATCAAGCGCTAGACCTGGTGCTAGATCAGACTCTTTAGAAAACTACACTAAGAGACTTGAAAACCTAGAAGAGATTGCAAACTCTGTTAAGGGAGTTTCATCAAGCTATGCTATTCAAGCTGGTAGAGAAATTAGAGTTATTGTTAACCCTGATATGGTTGATGATATGTCAACATTTAAGGTTGCACATGAAATCAAGGAACAAATTGAAGCTAAATTACAATTCCCTGGTACTATTAAAGTTACGGTTATTAGAGAAACAAGAGCACAAGATGTTGCAAAATAATGATTAGAGTATGGTTTACCCCATACTCTTTTTTCATGCTTTGTGTTATAATTATTTTACTTTTATTAGAAACGAGTATATGAGATGAATATTTTATTTATTGGAGATTTATTTGGAAATGATTCAGTTACTTATCTAGAACGTAACTTAGAAAGAATCAAGAAAGAATATAAGATTAATTTAGTTATTGCAAATGCAGAAAATGTTACAAATGGTAAAGGACTTGCACTAAGACACTACAAAAGATTACAAAAGTTAGGAATTGCTTGTTTTACTATGGGAAACCATACGTTTTCAAATAGTGAAATTTTAGAATACATTGACTCTAGTAATGTTATAAGACCAGCTAATTTAAATATTACTGTTGGTAGTGGATATAAGGTAATTAATTATAACGGATATTCTATTTGTGTTATTAATTTGATGGGACGTGTATTTGTTACACAATCGCTTGATTGTCCTTTTAGAACACTTGATAATATCCTAAATACAGTTAAGGCTGATTATTATTTAGTAGATATGCATGCAGAAGCTACAAGCGAAAAGATTGCTTTAGGTCTTGATTTTGACGGTAGAGTAGACGCAATTGTTGGAACTCACACTCACGTACAAACAGCTGATGAGAGAGTACTTCCTAATGGTACATTATATATTACTGATATTGGAATGACAGGACCATTAAACGGAGTAATAGGTTCTGATAAAGAGGCTATTATTGAACGCTTTAGAACTGGTATGTTTACTAAAGCTATTGTTGCTGATGGCACTTATCAAATCAATGCAGTTGTACTTACTATTGGTACTAACTCTAATTCAATTAAAAGAGTTCATGAGGAAAGTGAACTATAATTGTTATTGTAAAATTTATTGAAATATTGTATATTTAGAAAAGGTGATTTTATGAAAAGTATTAAAATAGCTCTTCCTGATTTAAAACAAGCTAGAAATAGACGTAAGGAAGAAACTCAAACAATTGATTTTGAAATGAAAGATGAATATAAGAAACTTGGAGAAGGCAAGACTTATCACATTTTTACTTATGGTTGTCAAGGTAATGAAGCTGATAGTGAAGTTATTTCAGGAATTTTAGAAAATATGGGATTTGTAGCCTCAACTGAACCTATGAAAAGTGATGTTGTAATCTTAAACACATGTGCTATCAGAGCTAATGCTGAAAATAGAATTTGGGGTGTTTTAGGACAACTTAAAGGTGCTAAAAGAGATAAGAAAGATATGACTATCGGTATTTGTGGATGTATGCCTCAAGAAGAGAATGCTACTGAAAAGTTCTTAACTACTTATCCTCATGTTGATATTATCTTTGGTACTCATAATATTAATGATTTACCAGAATTAATTTATAAAAAGTATGAAACTAGTAAGAAGGTTGTAGAAGTATTATCTCAACAAGGTTCAATATTAGAACATGCTCCTAAAATTAGAGTTTCTAAGCATAAAGCTTGGGTAAATATTATGTATGGTTGTGATGAATTCTGTACATACTGTATTGTACCTTATACTAGAGGTAAAGAAAGATCTAGAGCTAAAGAAGATATTATTAAAGAAGTAGAAACTTTAGTAAGTGAAGGTTATAAAGAAGTTACTTTACTTGGTCAAAATGTAAATGCATATGGTAAAGATAAGTACACTGATTATTCATTTGGTAACCTTTTATTTGATCTAGATAAGACAGGTATTGAACGTATTAGATATACAACAAGCCATCCAAGAGACTTTGATGATTTAACAATTAGAGCTCATGCAGAATGTAAATCAGTAATGCCAAACTTACATTTACCTGTTCAATCTGGTGATAACCAAGTTCTAAAGAGAATGAATAGAAAATATACTGTTGAAGAATATTTAGATAAAGTAAATAAGTTAAAAGAAGCAGTACCTGGTATTGCAATTACAACTGATATTATTGTAGCTTTCCCTGGTGAAACTGAAGAACAATTCGAACATACTTTAGATTTAGTTGATAAAGTTAAATATGACGGAGCTTATACATTTATTTTCTCTCCAAGAGAAGGTACTCCTGCATATAATTATGAAAATACATTAACTGAAGAAGAAAAGAATGATCGTTTACAACGTTTAATTAATAAAGTAAATGATTATTATCTAGAAGGTAATAAGCGTTTTGTAGGTACTGTTCAAAAGGTATTAGTTGATGGTGAAAGTAAAAATGGTGAAGGTATGCTTTGTGGATACACAGAATATAATAAACTATGCCATTTCGAATCAAATGATAAGTCACTTGTTGGTAAGATTGTAAATGTAAAGATTACAGAAGCTAAGACTTGGTTTATAATTGGAGAACTTTGTGATTAATTTAGATAATTTATTTGCATTATTAGATAAGGATCCTTATTTAGAGAGAATGCACAATTTAGAGATGTCAATGGATCAAAATAAAGAGATTGTTAATCTAATAAATAAAAAGAAAGAAATATCTAAAAATATGATTAATTCTAAAGTCATAGGATTAACTAATAATTATCTAGCATTAAAGAATGAATATGATATTATTAATGAACAAATTAAAGATATTCCTTTTCTTGATGAATATTTAGATTTATTAGAATATTATAATGATTATTTAAAAACAATAATTTCTTATCTAGAAGATGCAATAAATAAAGAATTATAAAATAAATAGGTATAAGGTTTTGTTATTATTCATTCCTTGTACCTTTTTTGTTATGGGTATTTTTTAAATTATCATTTTAATATATAATAAAAATAAAATAATATTGGAGTAAGATATTTATGAAGAAACACATATATAAATTAATACCATTAAGTCTTGTATTTTTGTTTGCAGGATGCAATAACAACAATTCAAAAAATGAATCTAGCTACTTAGAATATTCATATAATAATTCAACTAATGAGGCATCTGTTACTGGTATGAATGATTCTACAGTTACTGATGTTTTAATTCCTGATACAGTGACTTATGATAATGTTACATATAAAATAACTAGTATAGGAGTAGATGCTTTTAAAGCTAGTTCTACTACAAGTTCTACTCTTCAATCAATTGTACTTGGAAATAATATAACCAAAATTGATACTGAAGCATTCTATAATTGTACATCTCTTAGATATATTAAATTTCCAGATAGCCTTAAAACAATAAAAACTGCTGCATTCTATAATTGTACTAGTTTAGTTAACGTAGAATTACCTGAAGCAGTTACAACTTTAGCTCAAAAAGCGTTTATGAATTGTTCTAGCCTTTATTCTTTATATTTACCAAAGAACATTAATAAATTAAAAGGTGAAACATTCTCAGGATGTACATCTCTTAAATATCTTTATATTCAAGACTTAGAATCAATATCTAGTGGAGATTTTAATAATTGTAAATCTTTAAAGACTATTTATTTTAATCAAGGAACCCTACCTACTGTAACTGGTACTAATACATATTATGAATCAGCTACTAAGTATATGTCACAAGATATAGGATATGTAGATGATGATACTTTCTATTATGTAATTGATCATGAATCTAGTACAGCAAGCGTTAGTGGACTTAAGGATTTATCTAAGACTAATGTTGAAATTAAATCTAGTATTGAATTTATGAATCATGTATATGTTATAAATAGTATTTATGATTACGCATTCTATAAGCAAGAATTAGGAAGCGTTACTATTCCATCAAGCGTTAAAACTATTAACAAATTTGCTTTCTTTAACTCTAAACTAGCAAACATTGACTTATCTAGTGTTATAGCTATTTCTAATTATGCCCTTGCAGGAAATAATTTCACTGAATTATCATTTAATGATGATTGTAATATTGCAGAAGGTGCTTTATCTAGCTGTGCTAATTTAAAACGTGTAACACTACCAAAAAATACTACTTATATGTCTAAATATTTATTTAGATATGATAATCTAGAGTATATTATTATTGATTCTAAGGTAACTTTAATTAATTCTCAAACGCTAGAAGATGCAAATATCGATATTATTTACTATACATCTAGTAAGGAAGATTTTGAGAAGATTAATAATAGTGATTTATCTAATTTTGCAAAAGCTAATATTGAATATAATTATACTAAATAGACAAGGCTATAAATGCTTTGTCTTTCTTTAATTTCGAAGGCCCTTTTCTTGTAAAAAAGGCTTATTTTTGATAAAATATTTCTATATTTTGTATTTTTTAGGAGCGATTTATGAGGCTTAGTGAAGTAAAAAAAGAAGACTTTACACCAATGATTAGACAATATATTGATGTTAAAGAACAACATATGGATTCAATTGTTTTTTATCGTATTGGTGATTTTTATGAAATGTTTTTTGACGATGCATATATTTGTGCCCGTGAACTTGAACTTCAATTAACAGGAAAAGATGCGGGATACAAAGAAAGAGTTCCTATGTGTGGAATTCCACATCATGCGTATTTAGAGTATGCAAAGACATTAGTGTCTAAAGGGTATAAGGTTGTAATAGTTGAACAAACAGAAGATCCTAGTACTACTAAGGGGTTAGTTAAAAGAGAAGTAGTTAAAATGCTTACACCTGGTACTTTAATTGAGACTGGATTAAATGACAGAGAAAACAACTATATTACATCTTTGTCTAAAGTAGAGGGTGAATATGCACTGTCTTATGCTGATATCTCAACAGGAGAAGTTTATTTAACTACATTTAAGGATTTAAACCAAGCTTTAAATGAAATAATGAATTTATCTAGTAAAGAAATTGTAATTGGTAAGAATTTTAATGCTAACTTACTTACTAATTTAAAAAATAATTATCAAATATTAATTTCAGTATCTGAAAATAATAAATTAGATGAAAATGATAAATATATTGTATACGGAATAGATAATAAGTATATTGAATCTATTGCCATACTTGTTAATTATTTAAATGAAACTCAAAAACAATTTATTAAACATTTACAAATTGTTAAATTCTATTCTAAAGATAATTATTTGCGTCTAGATCCTTTTACTAAACGTAATTTAGAACTTACACATAACTTGCGTCTTCATGAGCGTAATGGCTCATTGCTTTCTCTTCTTGATAAATGCCAAACTGCATCTGGTTCTCGTATGATGCATAAATGGATTGATAGACCTCTTAAGGATTTAGCTGAAATAAATTCACGTCTTGATTTTGTAGAGGCATTAAAGAATAACTATATCATTAGAGAGGATGTTAAAGCCTCATTAAGTACTATCTATGACTTAGAACGTATTATCGGTCGTATTTCATGTGGTAATGCGAATGCTAAAGACTTAGTACAATTAAGAAAGTCTCTATCTAATATTCCATCTTTAAAAGAAGCTTTATCTAAACTTGACTTACCTCAAGCTAAAAACTTAGCTAATGTAATTGATCCACATACAAATTTATTTAATACTTTAAGCAATGCGCTTGTTGATGAGCCACCACTATCTATTAAAGAAGGTGGAATGATTAGAGCGTTTTATAATAAAGAGCTTGATGATTTAAAGGAAATATCAACTAATTCTAATGAATATTTATCTCAATATGAACAATCAATTAAAGATGAAACAGGTATTAAGACGCTTCATATTGGATATAATAGAGTATTTGGATATTTTATTGAAGTATCTAAAGGTCAACTTGAAATACTTGAAAGATTTAACGAGAATGAAAGATTTGTTCGTAAACAAACACTTGCAAATGCTGAAAGATTTATTACTAGTGAATTAAAAGAGTTAGAACAGACAATACTTGGTGCTAATGAGAAGATTATTAATTTAGAATATGAAATTTTTAAATCATTACGTGATATGTGTGAAGAATCATCTAAGAGTTTACAAAATCTTGCAAATATCGTATCAACTATTGATTGCTTGCTATCTTTAGCTATTGTAGCTGAAAGTCAAAACTATGTAAGACCTACATTCAATAATAACAATACAGTACATATTATTGAAGGACGTCATCCGGTTGTAGAAACTATGCTTAAAGAGCGTTATGTTTCTAATGATATTGAACTTAATTCTTATAACGAGGTCCTAATTACAGGTCCAAATATGAGTGGTAAATCAACATATATGCGTCAACTTGCACTTATTGCGATTATGGCACAAATGGGATCATTTGTACCAGCTAAGGTTTGTGATATCTGTATATTTGATCAAATATTTACACGTATTGGCGCTAGTGACGATCTTTTGAGCGGTCAATCTACATTTATGGTTGAAATGCTTGAAGCAAATTATGCAATATCACACGCTACTAAAAATAGTTTAATCTTATTTGATGAATTAGGTAGAGGTACTGCAACCTATGATGGTATGGCTATAGCTCAAGCTATTATTGAATATGTTAGTCAAAAGATTGGTTGTGCAATGATGTTTTCAACACACTACCATGAATTATGTGATTTAACTGATACTTTAAAGCACTTAAAGAATGTACATGTTGAAGCTAAGGAAATTGATGGTAAGATAGTATTCTTACATAAGGTACTTGATGGACCTAGTGATAAGTCATATGGAGTAAATGTTGCAAGCCTTGCAGGACTTCCTAGAAGTTTATTAAAGAGAGCTGATGACATATTAGAAGAACTTGAGAGTAATTCATCAAGAGGCAAATCAAATTTAAATTTATTTAATTTTGAAGAATATGAATCAACTAAAGAACATAAAGAAGAAGAGGCTGCAGTTAAGATTATGCATGAAATAAATAATCTTGATTTAGACAATATGAGTGCAAAAGACGCACTTAACTTCTTGTATGAAATTAAAAATAGGTAGGTGATTATATGGCTAAAATTGTTAAATTAGATGATCATCTAGCAAATATGATTGCAGCAGGAGAGGTAGTTGAACGCCCTTCTTCTGTAGTTAAAGAATTAGTAGAAAACTCAATAGACGCTCACGCTACACACATTACTGTTAATTTATTAGAATCAGGTACTAAATTAATTGAGGTTATTGATGATGGTATTGGTATGTCTAGTGATGACGCAAAGATGTGCTTTGAGCGTCACGCTACTAGTAAGATTAAAAATCAATATGATTTGTTCCGTATAGGAACTTTGGGTTTCAGAGGAGAAGCCATCCCTTCTATTGCATCTGTTTCAAAGTTTAATTTGTATACATCAGACGGAGTATATTCTACAAATGTAGAATACAATGCCGGTAAAGAGGTTAAAGTTGAGCCTTGTGCAATGAACCGTGGTACAAGAATTACTGTATCAAACTTATTCTTTAATGTTCCTGCAAGATTAAAATATTTAAAAAGTTTAAAAAGTGAATTAGGAAGTATTACTTATCTTGTAAGTAAGTTTATTATAGCTAATCCTCAAATATCTTTTAAATTAACTAATGATGGTAAAACTATTTATAATTCTAATGGAACTAATGATTTAGTAAGTGTATTTGGACATTTATACGGAGTAAACGTTGCGAAAAACTTAGTAAGTGATGAATTTAGAGAAGAAGGATATAAAGTTTATTTACTTGCGGCTAAGAATATGATTAGTAGAGCTAATAAACTTGAAGTAACTTTAATTGTAAATAATCGTTTTGTAAAAAGTAATGTAATTACTGATGCGGTTGTTCAGGCTTATAAAACCTTAATTCCTGAAGGACGTTATCCTATAGCTTTAATAAAAATAGATATTGATCCACTTTTAATTGATGTAAATGTACATCCTTCTAAAATGCAAATAAAGATAGCTCAAGAAAACACTATAGCTTCTTTAATTACTGAGCATTTAAGAAAGAAATTAATAGAAGATAATTTAATACCTGATGCAGTGGATGAGGCTGGTTATAAGAAAGCTACTCTACTTGATGAATATAATGAAGCTAAATCATATGACGAGATTGAGGCTGGTTATAAGGTTGAAAAAAAGAGTGATGATGTAAAGCCTTATATTGAAGAAGCTAAATCATATGAGGCTGAGGATAAACAAGAAGATAAAGAATTAGTATTAAATGAAGATAGCGTATTTTCACTAAAAGATTTAAATTCTAATTCTATAAAAGAAGAAAATGTTAAAGTTGTAGATTCTAACTTAGAGACAATTCCTCTTTCTATGAGATATAGTCAAAGAAGAATACCTGAACTAAATTATATAGGTCAAATACATGGTACTTATTTAATATTTGAAAGTACTGACGGAATGTATATAATGGACCAACATGCTGCAGCTGAAAGAATTAATTATGAATATTATTATAATATTCTTGCAAATCCTACGAAAGATAGACAAACATTAATTGTACCTATTAAAGTTGAATTAACTAAGATAGAAAGCGCACGTGCTTTGGAATTATTAGATGAATTTAAAGACCTTGGCTTTATATTGTCTGTTGAAAATGCTGATACTCTATTAATAGAAGAAATGCCAACTTGGGTTAAGATTGATGATGCAGAAGATTTTGTACATGCTTTAATTAGTGATTATAAAAATAATTTTAATTTAAATGTAATGAGTTATAGAGATAACATATCTAAACAAATATCTTGTAAAGCTAGTATTAAAGCTAATCATAAAATTACTTTAGATGAGGTTAATGCATTAGTTAGTCGTTTAAGAAATTGTAATAATCCATTTACATGTCCTCATGGACGTCCTACAATTATAAGGTATAGTAAAACTGATTTAGAAAAAATGTTTATGAGGATAATGTAATATGAAGAAGGTAATCGCAATAGTAGGTCCTACTGCTGTAGGTAAGACTAAAATTTCAATAGAATTAGCTAAAAGATTAAATCTAGATATTATTTCAAGTGATAGTGTAGCTGTATATAAACGTCTTGATATTGGTTCTGCTAAACCAACAAAAGAAGAGATGGAAGGGGTTAAGCATTATCTAATTGATGAATTAGAACCAACTGAACAATATTCAGTTCAAGACTTCCAAACTAAAGCTAGAGCTATTATTGAATCAAATAACCCTATAATTATGTCAGGTGGTACTGGCCTTTACGTTCAATCAGTTTTATTTAATTATTCTTTTGAAGCTAGTAGAAGAGATGTTACTTTTGAAGAGAAATTTAAACATTTAGATAATCAAGAATTATATAATTTATTAATTGAAAAAGACCCTTCTGTAAAATCAAGAATCCATCCAAACAATAGAAAAAGAGTACTAAGAGCTTTAGAGATACTTGAATCTACTAATAAATCAATAGAAGCCTTTGATGGAAAGAGAAAGCCTTATTATGATTCTTATATAGTATATCTAAATATTAATGATAGAGAATTATTATATAAAAGAATTAATGAACGTGTCGATAAAATGGTTAAAGACGGTTTAGTTGATGAGGTTAGAAGCTTATACAAAGATAATATATTTCCTAATGCAATAGGATATAAAGAATTGATTCCTTACTTTGAAGGTGAAATAACACTTGATAGTGCAATTGATAATATTAAACAAAATTCTCGCCATTTAGCTAAAAGACAAATGACTTGGTTTAAAAATCAAATGGATACTCACTTTTATGAGGTTAATTTAGAAAACATAGATGAAACTATAGATATAATATATAAAGATTTAAAATCTTTTCTTGAGGTATAATTTATGAATATATATTTAATAGGACTTCCTGCTAGTGGTAAATCTACATGTGGCAAAGAGGTTAGTAAGATATCTAAATATGATTTTATAGATTTAGATAAAGAAATAGTAAATAATTATAATATGTCTATTAGTGATATGTTTAATATATCTGAAGATTATTTTAGAGAAAGAGAAACTGAAACTTTAAAACGAGTTTCTAATCTTGATAACAAGGTTATATCTTGTGGTGGAGGTATTGTTGAAAGAGAGGTTAATAAATCTTATATGAAAGGACTTGTAATTTATTTAGAGTGTCCTTTAAATGAGATTGATTTTAGACTTAAAAGAGATTCAACTATACGTCCTGTATCAAAGAAAATTGATATTTATAAATTATATGAATTAAGAAAAGATAAATATGATTTCTTTAAAGATGTAACTATTAAGAGTCAAATAGTATCAAAAACTGTTAAGGAAATACTTAAGGAAGCAAATAAATATGAAAAAAATATTAGTAATTAATGGTCCTAATTTAAATATGTTAGGTAAGAGAAAGAAAGAACATTATGGTGTTAAAACACTTGATGAAATTAATCAAATGATTAAAGATTATGATAGTAATTATGAATATGATTTCTTTCAATCTAATTATGAGGGTGCAATAATTGACCGCATTCAAAAACTTGATTATGATGCAATCATCATAAATCCAGGCGCTTATACACATACATCTGTTGCGATAAGAGATGCACTTGAGATTGCAGATTGTCCAAAAGTTGAGGTTCATTTATCTGATGTATTCAATAGAGAAGAGTTTAGACGTATTGATTACATAAAGGATGTTTGTGACATTACAATTACTAATTTAAGGGAAATGAGTTATATAGAAGCTGTGAAATATTTACAAAATATTTTGTAAGTGATATAATATTAAAGTCAAAATTAACATACGGAGGAAATTATATGATTAATGTTAATGATTTAAAGAATGGCGTTGTAATCGAATATGATGGCAACTTAATGAAAATCATGGAATTCCAACATGTTTTACAAAATAAAGTAGCATATGTTAGAGTTAAGATGAAAAATGTTAGAACTGGTTCTATTATGGAAACAGCTTTAAAGGGTTCTGATTCTAAGTTCAAATTATGCTTCATCGATCGTAGACCTATGCAATATATCTACTCAACTGGTGATGCATATGCATTCATGGATAATGAAACTTATGAACAAATCGAAATTCCTGCAGCTAGACTTGATTGGGAAAAGAACTTCCTTCAAGAAGGTATGGAAGTTTCAGTAGAATTCTACGGTGAAGAAATTTTAACTGTAGATCTACCTGATAAGGTTACTTGCAAGGTAGCTCAATGCGACCCAGCTGTTAAGGGTGATACTAAGACTAACGCAATGAAGGATGCATATCTTGAAAGCGGATACTTAGTAAAAGTTCCTATGTTTATTAACCAAGAAGAATCAATCATTGTTTCTACAATTGATGGTTCTTACGTTTCAAGAGCTTAATATTTAAATTAAAAAGTCAAATCAAGAAGTTTTTAGAGGAGTTGAATTCGCATTAACTGATTAGATATCGTATATGACTTACTTATTAAAGCGATATTGATTCAGTGTATGACTATATTTTGGATCATGGTTCGGTTAGCCTGACCTTAACAGTACTAGCTGGTAGTGTTAACGTCGGCATATTATCAATTTTAATTATTTGTACAATTTTATCTGCGTTTTTCTCTTGTTCGGAAACAGCTATTTCAGCTGTATCTGAAGCTAAGATTAAAACACTCGTTGAAGATAGAAAAACTGGAAGTAAAAAAGCACTTTATTGTATAGAACATTATGAAAAGACACTTACTACTTTAGTAGTTGGTAATAATATTGTTAATACATTAATGTCTGTTTTATCTGTTTCGTTTTTTGCATCTTTATTTACTAGTATTACTGATGAGAATGTAATATCTATATTAGCTACAGTAATTATTACTATCGTATTACTTATATTTGGTGAAATTTTACCTAAGACATTTGGTAAGAAATATAACGAGAGTGTTGTTCTTGTTGTATGTCCTATTATTTGGTTCTTAAGTTATGTAATGTTTATTATTGTTGCACCATTTATGGGTCTTCAAAGACTTGTAACTGGTAAGAGTGGTACTGAGCACAATGTAGATGAAAATGAATTAGGTTCTATTTTAGACACTATGGAAGAAGAGGGTGAAATAGAATCTGATGAACGTGAAATGATAAAAAATGTATTTGATTTAAATGACCAAACAGTTGAGGATATAATGGTTCCTCGTGTAGATATGATTGCGATTGACATCACAGCTACAATAGATGAGGCTAAGGAATTATTCCTTGAAAATCATTATTCTCGTATACCTGTTTATAAAGAAGATAAAGATCATATTGTTGGTATTTTATATGAAAGAGATTTCTATGAAAGATTACTAGCTGATCCTAGTAAGGTCACAATTGAGAATTCAATGAGAAAGGCTAAGTTCGTGAATAAGACTATGACAGTTGATAGACTTATTAAAGAACTTCAAATTTCTAAAACACATATTGCAATTGTTTCTGGTGAATTTAATGATACTTTAGGTATCGTTACTATGGAAGATGCACTAGAAGAGCTTGTTGGTGAAATATATGATGAGCATGATGAAGGTTCAGTAAAATATTCTAATATTCACAAAATTAATGATAATCAATATATCGTTGATGGTGATTGTGAAGTTGATGAATTATTTGACACTCTTAATATCGGTGATGAACCTGATGAATCTAAGGTTTCTAGTTGGATTTTTGAATCTCAAGAAGAATTACCTAAAAATGGTGATAAGATGACTTATATTGCAACATACACCCAAATGGATGAAGATGGTGAATACAAGGATTATGCAAAGAAACTTGAGTTTGAAATTATTAAGGTTGATGAAAGAAGAATTGAAAAAGTTCGTCTTACAGTAACTGATGCAACTGAAGAAGAAGCTAAGGAAAAACTTGAAAATGAGGATTTGGATTAACCAAATCCTTTTATTATGCTTGATATTGTTCAGAAACACTATTATAAGTTAGACGTTTAACAAATGTAGTATTATTTATAGTACGAACATTTTTGACAATTCTAGTTGTAAATATGGCAAAAATCTCAATAATTTGGCAAAAATGTAGCTAGATTTGGCAAAAATCTTAATAATTTGGTAAAAATCTTTTATTGCAAGATAGTATTAAATTGATACAGTGATGCAATAAAAGTAAAATTTATAATTAAAGTTATACAAAACTATTGTAAGCGTGTATAATGTTATTAGATGTTTTAAATT
This sequence comes from uncultured Eubacteriales bacterium, assembly GCA_963628445.1. Classification (GTDB taxonomy): domain Bacteria; phylum Bacillota_I; class Bacilli_A; order Acholeplasmatales; family Anaeroplasmataceae; genus JAEELC01. The sequence continues at coordinate 27,895 of CAVGEZ010000008.1, read as the reverse complement.
TATATTGATATATTTAAAAGAGTAAATATATTATTAATATCATGATTTATGAAAGGATTCTATTATGGCTAAAATTTGTCCTATATGTAAAAAGTCTAAGATTTATTCAATAAACCCTGTTGAAACAAGAAACAGATTAAAAGAACTTCTTAAGAGTGCACCAGAGGGTGCAATACCTGAAGACTTATCTAATATTATTAAAGAATTAGGTCTTGAAAATGATATTAGTGAAGATGAGAAGACATTTTATTCTTTAAGTGGGGACAGAAATGTTTGTACTTGTTGTGGATTTGCATTTTGCGATAATGATGACTCAAGTAAGTATTTAAATGAACAATTTAGTCCTGTTTCACAAGAAGAATACTTTGATTATATTAGATCTAAGGTTAATGATGAAACTTATGATTTTTTAATGAAGAAGGCTCTTCCTCAAGAAGAATATTATTTAATTGTAGCTGACCAATTAATTAAAGAATTAAATGAGGTTGGACTTACAGAATTGAATGATACATTAGTTAATTAAGTAAATTAAGACATTTCCTGCTATTTAAATGTAGGAGATGTTTTTTTATGAATAAATATGAAGTATTAAAGAATTATTTTGGCTATAGTGCCTTTAGATCAGGTCAAGAGGAAATTATTGATTCTATTGTAAATAATATTAATGTATTATGTATTCTACCTACTGGTGGAGGTAAGAGTATATGTTTTCAAGTACCAGGGCTTTTAATGGACGGACTTACTATTGTAATATCGCCACTTATTAGCTTAATGAGTGATCAGGTAAGAACATTAAGAGAAAAGAGAATAAACGCAAGATTTATTAATTCTAGTATGTCCTACCCTGAACAAAAACAGGTACTAGATGAAATTAATGAAAACTGTTTAAAGTTTTTATATGTTTCTCCTGAAAGATTTAATAATAAGGAATTCCTATCAGTTATTAAAAATAGTCGTGTATGTCAAATAGTATTAGATGAAGCTCATTCAATATCTATTTATGGACATGATTTTAGAAAAGAATATTCAGAAATTTATAAATGTTTTCAAACATTTAAAAAAATGCCTGTTGTATCAGCCTTTACAGCTACTGCAAGTTCTAGTGTTATTGATGATATTAGAAAAAGTACTAAAATTGATTTTAGAGTTTTTAAGTTTGGTTTTGATAGAAAAAACTTATATTATGAGACGCATAAATCTTCTGATAAGGTAAGAGATATAAAGAAGATTATAGATACTCATAAGGGCGAATGTATGATTATTTATAGTCTTACTAGAAGAAAATGCGAAGAATTTTATAATAAATTTAAATCACTTGGCTATAATGTATCTTTATATCACGGAGGATTAGACAGTGAGATAAAGAAGAAAAATGAACTTGAATTTATGCGTGATAAGACAAACATTATGTTTGCAACTAGTGCCTTTGGTACAGGTATTGATAAGCCTAATATAAGGGTTGTTGTAAATGTAGGATTTCCTATGTCTATTGAAGACTTATCTCAACAACAAGGTCGTGCAGGGCGTGACGGAAAGAAAAGTGTATGTATTTTATTATATACGCTTGAAGATAGATATGAAAACGAATATTTTATTTCCTCATTAGATGATGCGCCTTTATCAAGAGATGAGATTAAAATATTAAAGAAAGTAAAAAGAGAAAAGTTAGATGAAGTAATATCTTACGCTACTACAAAGAGATGCTTACACGAATATATGTGTGCCTCATTTGGAGAATTGATTAAGTCAAGATGCAATAACTGTTCTAATTGCTTAAAAGAATATAAGGAAATTGATGTACTTGATGATGCAAGACTGATACTTAATACAATTAAGCTTACTAATGAATCATTTGGTACTAATATGATATCTAAAATAGTAACTGGTAGTAAGGATAAAGATATTAAAGATAAATTACTTAATAGACTTAAAACTTATAATAAATCTTTTAAGTCAGTTAATGAGGTTAAAGAAATTATTTCTAATATGTTAAATGATGGTTATTTAGAACGTACTAACTCAGAATTCCCATTATTAAAACTAAATGATAATAGTGAAATTTTGTATAATGCAAAAGATTATAAAATAAAAATATAATTTAATAGTTGACTAACTGTTCAACTAATGATAATATAAAGGTGTAATTAAGAAGGTGAATATATGGATTTATCAAATATTAAGAATAGTATGCCTACAAAAGACGAAATAGATGAGGTTTCTAATTTATTTAAAGTATTAGGAGATCCTACAAGAAGTAAGATTTTATATACCTTAGAAGAGGCTGAACTTAATGTATCTGAAATTTGTGAATGTGTTGATATGAATAAATCAGCTGTATCTCACCAGTTAAGAATACTTAGGGATGCAAAACTTGTTAAGGCTCGAAAAGATGGGAAAGAAGTATATTATTCATTTGATGATGAACATATAAGTACTATCTTCAAATTCGGTTTAGAACATATTAATGAAAGGAAATAGATAAGATGAAAAAAGTATTTAATATTGATGTAGATTGTGCAGCTTGTGCACTTAAATGTGAAGAAGCAATCAAGGCTGTTGAAGGAGTAGATGATTGCAAGATTAACTTTATGACTTTAAAGATGACTTTAGAAGCAGAAGACATTGATAAGGTTTTAAAGAAGTGCTTAAAGGCTGCAAAAAAGGTTGAACCTGATTTTGAAATTTTAGATTAATTTACTAAATAGCACGAAAGTAGTGCTATTTAATTTTAACATAATAGTTGAATGTTTATTCAACTATTGAGGGAGGAAATATGAGTAAGAAGTTAAAAAAGAAATTAAAGCGTATTATAATTGCACTTATATTATTTTTTATAGTATTAATTACTAATTTAGTACTTGAAAATGGATTTGGTGATAAATATCCTTGCGGTATTGCAAGTATTATAAATAATAAATATGGGTGGCTTTTACCTTTTGGTTTGTATTTTGTAATTTATATCTATATCGGACATGATGTATTAAGAAAAAGTGCTATAAATATCTCTCATGGTCAAGTATTTGATGAAAACTTCTTAATGGCTGTCGCAACCTTAGGAGCCTTTGGCCTTGGAATATATACAGGAATTACAGAAGGTAGACCTGAAGGGTTTGACGAGGCATGTGCAGTACTTTTATTCTATCAAGTAGGTGAATGGTTCCAAGCTTTTGCGGCCGGAAAATCCAGAAAATCTATTACTGAACTTATGGATATAAGACCAGATTATGCAAATCTATATGTAGATGGCATTATAACTCAAGTTGATCCTAGTGAGGTTGAAATTGGTTCAATTATTCAAGTTAAACCAGGAGAAAAGATTCCACTTGATGGTGTTGTTGTAAAAGGTTCATCAAGTCTTGATACAAAAGCTTTAACTGGTGAATCTATGCCACAAAATGTATCTGTTGATGATAAAGTGCTATCAGGTACTATTAACATTTCTGGAATTCTTGATATAAAGACAGAAAAAACATTTGGAGAGTCTACAGTTACAAAGATACTTGATTTAGTTGAGAATGCATCTAATGAAAAATCTAAATCAGAAAACTTTATTACTGTATTTGCAAAATATTATACTCCTATTGTAGTTATACTAGCTTTAGTATTAGCCTTTGTTCCACCGCTAATTAATACAATAATGGGTAATTATAATACTTGGTCTATTTGGATTTATAGAGCTTTAAGCTTCTTAGTAGTATCTTGTCCTTGTGCACTTGTTATATCAGTACCACTTACATTCTTTTCAGGACTTGGTGGAGCTAGTAAGAATGGAATCTTGATTAAAGGTTCTATTCATTTAGAAAGATTTAATAAAGCTAATATCTTTGTATTTGATAAGACAGGTACCCTTACTCATGGTAACTTTAACATTGAAGAAGTTTATCCTGTGACTATTGAAAATGAAGTGTTAAGATTAGCTTCTATAGCTGAGGCTAACTCTAATCACCCTATCGCAAAGTCAATTGTAGCTAAATATAATGGTGAAATTGATAAATCTTATAATCTAGAAGATATTCAAGGTATGGGTGTTGTCGCAAGAAAAGATAGTGATATTATTCTTTGCGGTAATGAAAAATTAATGAAGAAGTTTAATATTGAAGTTGAAAAATGTGCTTCAACAGGTACTATTGTATATGTAGCAGAAAACAATTCATTTGTTGGATACATCTTAATTAAAGATGAAATTAAGAAAGAAAGTAAAGATACTATAGATTATTTAAATAGTATTAATGCGACTAGCATAATGCTTACAGGGGATAATAAAGAGATTGCAAGTGAAGTAGCTTCTAAGCTTAAACTTTCTGACTATAAATATTCACTACTTCCACAAATGAAAGTAGAAGAAGTTGATAAATTATTGAGTTCTAAGAAGAAAGATGAAATGTTATGCTTCGTAGGAGATGGAATTAATGACGCACCAGTTATTATGAAATCTGACATTGGACTTGCGATGGGTGGCGTCGGAAGTGATGCGGCAATTGAGGCTAGTGATATCGTACTAATGAACGATGATTTATCTGGTATTATTACTTGTAAGAAGATTGCAAAAAAGACTATGAGAATAGTGTATGAAAATATTGTATTTGCACTTGTTGTAAAGGTATTAATATTAATACTTTCTGCTTGTGGTATAACTAATATGTGGTTTGCAGTGTTCGGAGATGTTGGTGTAGCCTTTATCGCAATACTAAACGCAATGCGTGCAAACTCAAAAAAATATTAAATATAGTCAAAACCGTATAAATTTTATGCGGTTTTTGTCATTTTATTTTCAATTATTATCCTATCTATGGTATAATTAAGAATATTTATATTTAGAGGTTATATATGAGTTTTTCAAAAAAGATAATTTTAAAAATTTCATATCTCATATTATTAATTGCAAGTATTTTTGCATATAGTAATGTATCTATTAATGCAATGCCTATATCAGGTGAAGTATCCGCAAGCGTAGCTTATTTCACTGAAAGTAATTTTTTTGAAGAAATTAAAAGCGATACAGATGAAGTTACTAGAAGACTAGGTTATGGTTATGACTATCTTCAAGCTATTGGTCAATATGAAAACATTACTTATTCTTATGATAAGGTTGATAGAGCTACAGGACTTAAAAAATTAAAATCTGGTGAAGATGATATAATGCTTGGTATCTCTAAGACAGAGGCACGAGAAAAATATATGTTATTCCCACAACTTCCTATGGGTACTGAAACTTATTATTTGTACTCTAAAGAAGAAGATTCAAGTAAATATGCTGATTATTCTGACTTTATGGGTAAAACTGTAGCTGTTGAGAAAAATTCTGTTTTATATGATGAATTAAATGATTGGAATAATAGTAATGATGAATATGACATTAATATTGTAGAGTTTGATACAGAAGAATCAAATGACTTTGATAATATATTTTCTCTTACTAATGCGGATCTTATCGCTTACTGTGATATATATTTAACAACTGAATCAGGTCTATATCCTGTTGTTGAATTTGGTGCTAGTGAAATATATATGGCTGTTTCAAAGAAGTGTGATATTGCAACTGAATTAATTGATTTAATTGATCACGGACAATCAGCAATATTGCGTGATAATCAATCATACTTAACTGATTTAGCTAATAAGTATTTTAGTAATACTCCAGCCAGAAGAATGTTATCAAGTATGGAGAAATCATGGATTACTCAAAACAAGGTACTAAATGTAGGATATTATGATTATTTCCCTATGGTTACAGGATCTGAAGTGGACGTTGAAGGTGCATTTGTAACAATACTTGAAACTATTTTAGATAAGTTTGAATTAAATTTTGAAATTAAATATCATAAATATACTGAATATTCTAAAATGATAACAGATTTAAATAATGGTAAATTAAATCTAATAATGCCTTCCTATGGTTCTGTTTATAAAGCAGAAAAAGATAATGTTTTAACAACTAATAGTGTACTTGCATCTACTATAAAAATAATTTATTCTGATTCAAAATTCGATGGTGCCTTAACTAACGGAGACACTAATAGTTATACAATAGCCATCTTAGGAGATTCTCCTATGCAAAATAACTTTGTCAAAGAGTATTTACCTAACTGTAAAACTATTATTTGTAGTGATTTAAAGGATTGCCTAAGATGTGTATCTAATGGTAATGCTGATTTTACAATTATATCTAACTACCGTCAAAGTGTTTGGGTTGATGAGAAAGCAAGCTTTAAGGTAGCTGATACAGACTATATCATTAACTATAAATTTGCATTATCTAATGGTTCTACAAGTCTATTAACTATTATTAATAGAGGTTTAAATATAATTGGTAATGAAAATATTCAAAATATAGTTGTAAGTTATATTGAACAAAATCAAAAAACTTCATTTAGCCTTAGTACATGGATTAAAAATCATATAGTAGCAGTTATATTAATTGTCATTGTTTTAGTAGTGCTTGTTATGATTGCATTGTACTGGTGTATAAGTAAGACTAAGGTGCGTCATAACTTAGAGCGTCTTGCAACTCATGACGCGTTAACTGGTATACAAAATAGAAGAGCTTATAACTTAGCTGTTAATAATATAAAGAAGTATTCACTAGAAGATACTTTTGCAATCTATGTATCAGATATTGATAATTTAAAACAAACTAATGATACAAAAGGACATGATGCAGGCGACGAGCTAATTAAGGCTTATGCTTCTATTGCAAATAAATATTTCTCTCAAATTGGTACACTTTATAAAACCGGTGGAGATGAATTTGTTGCATTACTTAATACTGATAGAGAAACTCTAAATAGTGTTATTGAACTTATTGTTAATGAATGTTCTCTTTATAAAGGAGACGTTGTTGATAAGATTGATTTCTCATATGGTGTTTCTTACGCAAAAGATTTAGAAAGAACTAACTTTGATAATTTGTATCATATTGCTGAAGAGAATATGTATACTCAAAAAGAATCAAAGAAAGAATATAAACAGCAAACAGGTTATGTTCTTGCAAGCGAGAGTAAATATGCTCGCGATAAATTAACTAATCTTTATACAATGGACCAATTCTATTTAATTTATAGTGATTTAAATAATGAAATCTATAAATTATCAAGTAAACCTGTTATTGTCTCTATTAACGTTAATTCTTTTAAACGTTATAATAAAAGATTTGGTTTTGATGAAGGTAGTAAATTATTAGTAGAGATTGCGCAAATAATGGCTAAGGCCTTTGGAATGAATAGATGTTCACGTTTCTCTGAAGATAAATTCTTTGCGATAGCGCCTGATTTTAAAATTGAAGAGAAGATAAAGAGTATATTCGATGAATTTGGAAATAATCACACTGAACGTTTTGTTACACTTCGTGCAGGTCTATGCAAGATGAGTGGTAATGATTCGATTGTAACATATTGTGATAATGCTCGATTAGCTTGTGAAAGTGATAAGAGCGAATATGAATCACATTATGTACTTTATTCTAATATATTAGCTGAAAATTATGAAATTAAGCAGTATGTACTAGAAAATATTGATAAGGCTATAAAAGATAAAGAGATTGTAGCTTACTATCAACCTAAGGTTAATCCGTACAATGGTAAACTTACTGGATTTGAAGCACTTGCACGTTGGATTAGTAAAGAGAAGGGTATGATTTCTCCTGGTCAATTTATTCCTGTTCTTGATGAATATAATATTACATATAAGGTTGATTTTGAGGTTTTAAAACAAACTGCAGAAAACATGAATATGATGTTGAAACAAGGTTTAAAACCTGTTCCAGTTTCATTTAATATTTCAAGAGTTGACTTTAATGTACTTGATATATGTGGTGAAATTAATAATATTATTGATAGTTATAACCTACCTCATAAATATTTCCAAATAGAAATAACTGAAACAGTTATCATGTCAAATATGGCATTCATTAAACAAGAAGTTGAGAAATTTAAAAACAATGGATATGATGTATTAATGGATGACTTTGGTTCAGCTTATTCATCGTTAGGTAATTTAAGAGAAATTGATTTTGATGAAATTAAAATTGATGCATCATTTATGTTTAATTTTTCTTCAAAGAGTCGTATAATTCTAGAGACAACGTTAAAGTTATGTCGTGAACTAAAGATTAAGGCTTGTGTTGAGGGTGTTGAAACTTATGAACAAGTTCAATTCTTAAAGAAATTAAAAGTAGATGAAATCCAAGGATATTATTATGGTAAACCAATTAATTATATTGATACAATTAATAAGTGGTTTCGAGATATAGAATAGAGGCTTGCATTTTGCAAGTTTTTATTCTATATAAAGATATTATGAAAGAAAGGTGATATTATGTCAAAAGATAAAGAGGAAAGTGAAAAAGAAACAAAAAAGAAACATGGCCCTATATTTAAATTAATACGTTTTATTATTCTATTATTCTTTTTAATATTATTTATTGCAATTGGTCTTGTAATTTATTTAGGTATAAATATTGTATCTAGTGATAATTTCACAGGTAACGAAACTGTAGAGAGAATAAAGAGTGAAGATAAATCATTTAGTACTGTTAAAAATGATATCTTATATGATTCATTTACAACTTTAAGTGATTCAAATACAACTTATAGTATTTCTTTAGATGAAGAGGAAATGAATTACCTACTTCATTCTATATCTAAAGATATAAGTAAGAATGTAGATAATATTTATATCTATTACTCTCTAGATAATTATTCATTGTATATGCCAGTTGAATGGTTATTCTTTAAGTCTTGTCTTGTAATGGATACAAAGATAACTTATTCAAGTAGTACTGATACTATTGATTTAAATATTACTAATCTATCTTTAGGTAAATTTGGAGTATCTAATTACTTTGTTAAAACATTTGTTTTACCTAATTTAAATGCTAAATTTATTGATGATACCTTTAAAAAATTTAATTTAACTACAACAACTGATTTTGATAATGGTAATATTAATATTTCAATTAGTAGTGATGATTTTATTAATTTAATATTAAGTAATACAAGTAATGATTTATATAGTGTTTTGTATAGTACTCTAAAAACTAATAGTAAAGTAAGTTATAGTTTTACTAAAGATGAGATTGCGATTAACTTTGATTTAACTGATGCAAAAGAGCGTAATAATAATCATTCACTTGAATCAAGTCTAACTAGTGTAAAAACTAATATGAATACATTACTAGAAAATAAGATAGTAAATGAAAATAATTCTAATCTAGTATTTAATTATTTAGTTAATGGATATGGTTATTTAAGTGATGATGAAAAACAAGAAATTAAGAAGATTGATTTATCTAGTATTGCAATTAAAGAAGACAATGTGGAAAGTTATACAGGTATAATTGAAAGAAATAGTGAATTAATTCAAGCTAAGTTTGTTGTTTCAGATTTAAATAAGTTATCTCCTGGTGTAGTCGTATCAGATGATGATTTAAATAAAGAATTAAATAATCAAGAGGTTGTTGGTAAGAGTTTTGTATTCTTAAATATGGATTCAAAAAAGTTTACATATGTTATTATTGAATCAATATATACAGAAATTAGTATTGATCATGTATCTGTTAATATATTACTAAACATTAATTCATTTGAAACTCTAATAAAGTTGGATTTTGAAAGTGTTAGTGGAATGGAGAAGCTTGAATTAAGTCTTCAAAGTTCAAGTATTGGTAGTATAGCTGTTGATAACTCAAATAGTGCTGCAATTATGAAGTATATTGAAAGTGTAGTTACTACTAAGATGATGTATGTAAATGAAAATAATAATTTTGTAATTGATTTATCAGTTTATGAATCAGAGAGATTCAAAGGAGCTCTTGAGTTATTAGGATTCCACAGTGAATATGAGTTAGAAGAAGAACAAATTAAGATTAGTTATAAAAAATAATTACAAGAAGGTGTTTAAAATGGGATTAGAATATAAAGAGAAAATATTTTTAAGAAATTCAGACTTTTCTTTTCAAGATAAGATAAAGCCTCAAAGTATATTACAAATTGCAGAAGAAGTTGCGGGACGTCATGCAGCGATATTAGGCAACGGATATGAGGCATTAAAGGAAAAAGGTTTAGCTTGGGTATGTGTTAGAACTAAGTTTGAAATGTTAGCCGATTTAGAAAATGGTAAAGATGCAATAATTGAAACATATACTGTAAAACCTGGTAAGATTGATATGGATAGAAGCTATATCTTTTATGATTTAGATGGTAATACATGTATTAAAGGTACTACTAAATGGGTATTAATTGACTTTAATACAAGACGTATTCAAAGAACTAGTGTAATTGATTATCCTTATGATAGCTTTAGAGAAAATGCAATAACTAATATGTCTAAATGTGTTATAGGTGATGATATTGTATTAAATAATAGAGTAGACTTTAAAATGCTTATTAATGATTTAGATCATAATATGCATGTAAATAATACTAGATATGTAGAACATGTATTTAATACATTTTCACTTAATGAAACTCGTCAAATCAAATCATTTGAAGTTGAATATGTAAAAGAATTAAAATATGGATGCAATGCATATTTAATATATGATGATTCTTTGAGTCATTATAAAATGTATAATGAAAATAATGAATTATCATTTATTATGAATATAGAATGGAGATAATTATGGATAGTGTATTAAATTTTATAGATTTCCTTAAGACATCTACTAATCCTTATGAAGCTGTTAAGTCTTTAAAGGAGATGCTAGTTAGCAAGTCTTATACTGAATTAAATGAATATTCTAAGTTTGATATTAAAAAAGGAGGAAAGTATTTTGTTACAAGAAACAATTCAAGTATCATAGCTTTCCAAATTCCTACTGACTTATCTGATTTATCATTTAATATTTCAGCTAGTCATACTGATTCACCAACTTTTAAAATTAAACCTAATAATGATATTGTTATTCAAAATGAATATCATATGTTAAATACTGAAGTTTATGGTGGACCTATTTATTCATCTTTCTTTGATAGACCATTGTCTATTAGTGGTAGAATGTTTGTAAAAGATAATAACAAGATTAAAGAAGTATTAGTTAACTTTGATAGAGATTTACTTGTTATACCTAATGAATGTATTCACTTTAATAGAGCGGTTAATGATGGAAAGACATATAATGCTCAAATTGATCTATTACCACTACTTGGTAGTAATAAGACTTTAACTAATTTAATTGAAGAAGAATATAAAGTATGTAAAGAAGATATCTTATCATTTGATTTAACATTGTATTCTCGTTTTAGAGGTGCTAAGTTTGGTGCGGAGAGTGAATACTTTATGGCTCCTCAAATTGACGACCTAGAGTCTGATTATGGATGTTTTAAAGGCTTTATAGAGTCAAAGCCTAATAAGTCTATTAATATTTGTGTAGCATTTGATAATGAGGAAGTAGGAAGCGAAACGAAACAAGGTGCTGAATCTACATTCTTAATTGATACTATTAATAGAATTGGTGCATCTTTAGGTTTGACTTGCGAAGATATTAAGATTGCCTTATCTAAATCATTAATGGTATCTTGTGATAATGCTCACGCAGTACACCCTAATGATCAAGCTAAAACTGATCAATTAAATAAGGTATTTATGAATAAGGGTATTGTAATTAAGCATAATGCTAACCAACATTATGCAACTGATGGTGCAAGTGATGCAATATTTAAGTTTATCTTAAATAAGAATAATGTTAAATATCAAGATTTTACTAATAGATCTGATGTGAGAGGTGGAGGTACTTTAGGTGCTATCTCAACTACTCAAGTTTCAATTAGAACTGTTGATATTGGTCTTGCTCAACTTGCAATGCATTCTTGTGTAGAAACTGCAGGATGTAAAGATTTAGATTATTTAATTAGTGGTATGAAATCATTCTATGATAGCCATATTACAATTAAAGATAGTGAGATAGTTGTAGAATAATGTATATTGAAGAAAGTATTTGGAGAGATTATTTAGATAATAATAAGGAATTGTTTAAAATTGTATCTAAAAGTTTTATTGAAGATTTTAAAGATTTCAATACTAATCTAGATAATCTAGTAAGTAGTAAAGATATAAAAAAAATTCATGAACTATTTCATGAATTAAAAGGGATTGTGTTAAATTTGGGTGCTAAAAAGTTATATGACTGCCTTCTTAATGCATTAGTGTATATTAGAAATAATACAATAAATATTGAATCAATAGAAACACTAAAAGATGTATTTAACGCTACATATAGCGAGCTAAAACAAATAATAGAGGAAGCTTAAGACGCTTCCTCTATTTTATTGTAGCTTTAAATCCTTCTACACTCTTTGATTCATACATTGCTTCATCGGCACGTTTGTAAAGGCTAGAGAATGTATCATTATGATTAATTTTAATAAATGTACCACCTAGTGAGATAGAGAAGTCATTTACAACATCCTCAATTTTAATAGCTTTAATTAGATCAATAATTGTATTAAAGAATTTTATTACATCATCATTACTCTCTATAGTACATGAGAAGATTGCAAATTCATCTCCACCAAGTCTAAATACAATATCCCCGTCGCTTGAGGCTTTTTCTAAGGCTTTTGCAATCTCGATAATTACCTTATCACCTACTTGGTGACCATATGTATCATTAATAGATTTAAAATTATCACAATCTAGTATGGCGAAGAAGCCTTTATTAAGGTTTACAATCTTGTTTTCTATACATTGTTGACCAAAACCACGATTGTATATTCCAGTTAAAAGGTCAGTTTGAGCTGATTCTTTTAAAGCTTGTTCTCTTTGTTTACCTAATTCTATAATCTCAATAGTAAATATGAAAGAAGCTATTTTATTGTCAACAACATCTTCCTTAATAATTACGCCTTTACACCAGCCATGATTTGTTGATATAAATTCAATAGAGATAAAGTTTTTATCTTTTAATCTTTCATCAATAGTACTTAAATCAAGAAAATCAAATAGCGATTTCTTAAAAGGAGTAGTACATGTTTCGTTAATTACAAATGGCATTGCCTCATTGTAATTATATGTTGTTTTATGTATTGAATTAGATACATCTAAAGCAGCACCAATGACTGTATAAGTATTATTTATAACATCTACTCTAAACATGGAAGAATATATAGAAGTTAAAGCCTTATATGCCTTGTTTAAACCTTCATTAAATTTTTCATTTTGTTGTTTAATAATATCATCAACAATTCTAAATCCACATACAACCTTTAATGGCTCGTTATCAGCTGAACTCTTAGAATAAGTTGCAGTATAGTAATGCACTTTAGCTTGATCATCAAGCACACGATATGTAAAATCAAATGTATTGGTGTTTTTTAATTGTTCTTTAATACTTTTAATAGATAGTTTATCAAGAAAAGAATCGTAGTCCGATTTCGCTATTCTTTGGTTTGCATAACGCTTAAGCATCGTTTCATATTCGAAGTTTTGAGCTTGTTCAGCAATACCATCAGTTACATAACCATCAAGTTTAATGATTCGTCCAGTTTTAGATTCTATATCTACTTCATAGACATTTAAATATTTCATTGTAAGTGCTGAGATTAATCGTGTGTTGTCCATATAAATCACCTTTATTTAATTATACACTAATATTAAACTAATGTCTATTTTTTAACCTTTAAGCCTTCTAAAACACTAGTATCAGGGTCTATATAGATCGTTTTTTCGTGGGTTATGCTTACAAAGCATTTTCTCCTTCCTGGTATAGATTTTATATATTTAACCTTAGTATAATTTACTGGAACAGAAGAAGAATTCTTTAGTGGGGAATACAGGCTCGCAATATTTGAGGCAAGCCTAATCTCATCCTCAGTATAGTCATCACTCTTTTGTAAGACTACATGGCTTCCTGGTGCATCTTTTACATGAAACCACAAAGAATCTTTACGTGCTAGTTCATGTGTTACTATTTCATTTTGAATATTATTTTTACCAACTAATATTAAATTACCATTATATTCATAAGTTAAAATTTTAGGTTTAGCTTTCTTAGCTTGCTTATTAGAAGCGGTAAGGTAGTGTTCTTTAATTAATTCATCTTGAATTTCAAGTACATCATCAACTACTTCTGCGTTTTCTACTTGAGATTTCAATAAATTAAAGTAATCAATCTCGTCTAGCGCTATCTCTTTTTCCTTATTTGCATATATTATTGTATTTTTACTTTTCTTATATTTTTTAAAATAATTATTAGCGTTTTCTTTAATATATAGTTTAGGATCAAGAGGAATAGTTATTGTCTCATTAGTATAGTAATTAAGTACATCAATCTTATCTAACTTTTTATCTATATAAGAATTTGCAATTAAAAGCTCTCCGTATAATTTATAAATTTCGGCGCTTTCAGCTTTTCTAATATCTTCATCAAGTTTAACTAATTTCTTTCTATTCTTAGTTATTAATTTATCAATAAATTGAGATATATTATCTGTCTTTGATTTGATTCTATCTTTTAAAGATACACTAGAATAGAACTCATCAAGCGCTTTAGAGTAGGTTTCAAACTTTGTTGCGCCATCTGTATAGTAATAATTAACATCCTTAAAGTCTTTAGAAATACAAGGAGTATTTGAATTAATAAGATTTATGAAATTCGTGTATTTATCACCCTCAAATACGCTTATAGCTGCATTATAAGACAATCCTAGTATCTTATTAGTTAATTCTTTAGGAGTACTAGATTCTTCTAAAATAGTATTTAATTCTTGATCACTTAATTTATAAGGATTTACCTTGCCTAAGGTATCAGGATACTCATAATTACCATTAGGCATAATAGATCTAAGATCAGATATACCAATATGTCTTAGGGCCTCAATTATTTTATTATCTTTAACAATAACTAAATTAGAATATCTACCCATTATTTCAACAACAAGTGAAATACGTTCAAAATCACCTAATTCAGAATATCTAGAGGTAGTGATTGTAATTATTCTATCTGTTTCATGTGTTGTAATAGAATCAACTATTGCACCTTCAAAGTATTTTCTAAGTAACATAGTAAAACTTTTCGGTTCTCTAGGGAAAGAATAACTTTTTTCAGTAATATTTATTCTAGGATAATTAGCTGATAAAGATATTAAAAGGCGATAGTTAACTCTATTTCTTCTAATAGTAAATAAGAATTCATATTCACTTACTTCTTGTACTTTATCTATTTTTCCTGTAGATAAGCCATTTAATTCAAGAGCTAATTTATAAAAAAATATTCCATCTAACATAATAATATACCTCGTTTATTTCTTGTTAATTATAACATAAGTATTTGATAAAATATAACTATTTCATCCCCCTTTAAATTAAAATAAAGTTATGTTAGAATAGATTTAAGGAATTTGAGGTATTATGATTTATGAAACTAAATGATAAAGGTTTATTAGTAGTGCTATCTGGTCCAAGCGGTGTTGGTAAAGGTACTGTAAGAAAAGCTTTATTTAATATGCCAGAACAAAATTTTGTATACTCTGTTTCTATGACTACTCGAGCTATGAGACCTGGAGAAGTAGATGGAAAAGATTACTTCTTTGTAACGAAAGAAGAATTTGAAAAACGTATTGAAGAAGGTAAATTCCTAGAGCACGCAGAATTTGTTGGAAATTATTATGGTACACCAATAGATGAAGTTAATAAGCAACTAGACAATGGTAAAGAAGTAATTCTTGAAATTGAAGTTGAAGGAGCTTTACAAGTAAGAGAAAAATGCAAGGATGCTGTATTTATATTCCTTGTTCCACCTAGTAAGGATGCACTTTACAACAGACTTAAGAGACGTGGTACAGAAAGTGAAGAAGTTATTCAAGAACGTATTGCGAAGGCTAATAGAGAGTTTAAACTTGCGGCTAAATATGACTACATTGTTGTAAATGATGAGGTTAATAATGCGGCCGATAGAATTATGGCTATTATTAGAGCTGAACATGCAAGAACTTGGAGATCTATACATAAATATGAAGAATTGCTTGATATTGATAAATAAGGAGAGATAATATGGAAAACAAGAATTTAAATGGAATGCGTTATCCATCAATTGATGCACTAGTTGGTAAAGATGATGAGTTTGTCTTAGAAAGCGGAGAAAATTATTCTAAGAAGCACACAAAATACCAAGTAGCTTACCTTGCAGCTAAGAGAGCTCATGAAATTGAAAATGATGAGAAGGCAAGAGAAATCTTAAATAAAAAAGCTGAAGATGATGAAACTATCGACATTGAAATGAAAGAAATTGATGAACAAAATCAACATCTATGTGTTAAACCAGTAGGTATGGCTTTAGAAGAATACTTAAGAGGTGAAGTTCATTGTAGTTTCAAGTCTAATGACTTAGGCGACAAAAAAAATAAGTAATTTAAATGGCGATTTATCGCCATTATTTTTTTAAAGAACTATGAATGATATTATTAAAGAAAAATTAAAACTCTTACCAGAAGATTCAGGATGTTATATGTACCGTGATATTAATGGTACAATTATATATGTTGGTAAGGCTAAAGTACTTAAAAACAGAGTAAGAAGCTACTTTACTGGTAAGCATAACGCGAAAACATGCGCATTAGTTTCTGAAATTAATGACGTTGAATGGATTTGTGTAAATAATCCTAAAGAGTGCTTAGTACTAGAAATTAATTTAATTAAGACTCATAATCCTAAGTATAATATAATGCTTACAGATGATAAAACGTATCCTTATATTTTACTTACAAATGAAACTCATCCAAGGCTTATTGTTACAAGAACTTTAAAGCGTACTAAAAAGGATGGTAAATATTTTGGCCCTTATCCTCAAGGTTATTCTGCAAGAAAAACATGTGAATTATTAAATAAAATATATCCTTTAAGGAAATGCCGTAATATACCAAAGAAAGAATGCCTCTATTACTCGATGAAGCAATGCCTTGCGCCATGCATTAATAAAGCTAAAATAGATTATGAACCATATAAGAGAAAAATTACTAACTTCTTAAATGGAGATACTAAAGATATCTTAAATGATTTAAATAAAAAAATGGAAGAAGCTAGTGAAAACCTTGATTTTGAAAAAGCTATCAGCTATAGAGATTTAATTAAGGATATCAATGAAACTGTACAAAATCAAATTATATCAACCAGCGATTTAACTAGTAAAGATGTCTTTGGTGTATATGCTACAGATGATGAGATTAGTATTCATGTTCTTTATGTAAGAAATGGTGCAATAAGAGAGAATTATCACACAATTTATTCATATATTGGTACAATTGATGAGGCTATATTTGAATTTGTAGAACATTTCTATGATGATGATAAATTTAAGCCTAAAGAGATATTAATTAATGACTATGAGTCTATTACACAATTAGAAAGTGAACTTAATATTAAAATTAAAACTCCACAAAAAGGTGTTAAGAAAGATTTGATAGAGTTAGCTGAAAGTAATGCTAAAAAAGATTTCTTACTAAATAAAGAGTTGTATCAAAATAAGGTATTAAGAAAAAGAGATAGCGTAGAAGAATTAGGTAAATTACTAAATATTAAAACACCTAATTATATTGAAGCATTTGATAATTCTAACCTATTTGGTGAATACCCAGTAAGTGCTATGGTAGTATACAGAAATGGTGTTAAGAGTCCTAAGGAATATAGAAAATTTCATATTAAGACAGTAGAAGGTCCTAATGATTATGCATCAATGAAGGAAGTAGTATATCGTAGATATTTGCGCCTATCTTTAGAACATAAGCCATATCCTGATTTAATTGTAATGGATGGTGGTTTAATTCAAGTAAATGCTTGTAAAGAGACTCTAAATCTGTTAAAAATAGATATCCCTGTATGTGGTCTTGAAAAAGATGATAAGCATACCTTTAGGGCTATTGTTTATGAGGGTGAAGAAATACCACTAGATAAGCATAGTGATTTATATTTACTTCTTGTAAACATATCACAGACAGTACATGATTTTGCGATTAGCTTCTTTAGAAGCCAAAAGGGTAAAGGAGTATTTTCTAGTGCACTTGATGGAATTAGTGGTGTAGGGCCTAAGAAAAAGGAAGCTATGCTTAAGAAGTTTTCAACAATTGCAAATATAAAGACAGGGACAGTTGAAGAATTTAAAGAAATTGGAATTAATGAGAGTTTAAGGGAAGAAATACTTAAAAAACTTGAAAATTATTAAGGAGATTATATGAAAATTAGAGGTTTAATATATAAAAATGATAGTAATAATCAAATTATTCAAATTAAACAAAACGGATATTTAAAGAACTTCTATTTTCAAAAATCTCAGTATAAGAAGTTCAAACGTTTCTTAGAAGAAGGAGAATTAATAGAACTTGTTTCTTATGATTCTGAAATTATACATTCTAGGATTTCTTGTTTTCAAGTAATGTATATATGTGAAATAGTTGCGATACTTCCTAAACAAAATAAAGTATTATATGATAAAAAGTACTTAAATAAGAGTATGTATGACTTCTTTAAATCTTTAAATAATAAGTTATTTATTGATATTGAAATGACTATGCCTAATTATAATGGAGAGAAGAACTTTAAAGCGGAATTAATTCAAGCTGCATTCTTTGTAATTAATAAGAATGGAGAAGAAATTGAAAGGTATAATTTCCATTGTATACCTACTAAAAAGAGACATATAAATACACGTACTAAGAAGTTCTTACATCTAGATTCTGATGGTAATGTAAGTTATTATAAGTTTTATAATAAATTTAAAGCTTTACTTAATAAATATAAACCAGCTGTTATTACATTTGGTAAGAATGATAAATTATATTTAGAATCAAGTTATAAGACTAATAATTTACCATCATTAACATTCTTAACTCGTTTTGTTAATTTATCAAGTATTATTAAAAGTTATTATGAACTTAAGTATGATCCAGGTCTTTTTGCATTATATGAAAAATATTATGGGATTAAAGAGCCTCAGGCACATGATGCGTTAGAAGATGCAGAAGTTACAAAACTTGTATATGATGCATTTGTTAAAGAATTAGAGGAAAATGTTAATGATGAATATAAAAAGTAATCAAGTTATTAGATTTTCTGAACTTGCAGTTAGAGAGGAATTAACTATATCTAGTATTTTATACAATAATGTTGATTCTTTAATTTTATTTAGAAATGCATCAAATACTGAAATTAGTGCTGAATATTATAATTATTTAAAGTTTTATTTAGTATTAAAAGGTGAAGTTTTAATTTCAAGTGCTAATGATAAGACAATTTTAAAAGAATTTGATATAATAGGTATGGATAAGAATACTTTATATAAAATAGATAATATAGAGGATTCTATTTATTTTGAGTTTAATCTAGAAGGAGAAGGTAATATGAATAAGAAGATTATTGAAAATAAGTTTAGTGTTAAAGATTTACTTGATTATGAGGAAGGTAGTATTGTTAATTTAAATCTATCTACAACAGATAAAACATCTATTTCTTTAATGGCTTTTGATAAAGGTCAAGGTTTAACTGAACATAAGGCTCCAGGTGAGGCTTTGCTTACTGTAATTGATGGTACTTGTATCTTAGGATATGAAGGTGTTGAGTACACATTACATGCTGGTGATTCTTTTGGTTTTAAAAAGGGCGGAAGACATTATTTGAAAGCACAAGAACAATTTAAAATGGTACTTATTTTAGAAAAAGAATAATATTAAAAATAAAGCGGTAGGAAATTAATCCTACCGCCTTATTTTGTATCCTTTAAAATTAGTTCATTTATAGCGTAAGCTACACCTGATGATTCGTTATCTAAAGTTATGAATTTAGCACTTTCTTTAACAGTGTCTCTAGCGTTAGCCATTGCAACACCTAAAAATGCGTCTTTAATCATAGATAAATCATTTTCTTCGTCGCCTATAGCCATAGTTTCGTCATCCCTTAAATGATAGTAATCTTTTAAGAAAAGAAGACCTTTTCCTTTAGATATTTCTTTAGAATGAAATTCTAAGAATATCTTACTAGAACGAGTGATTTCTAAAAATGAAAACTTAGGATCAACTTTATCTCTAATACTATCTAATACTTCTTTAGAAGCTACCATCATAGCTTTAATGTATAATTGATCATCTTTAACATCATTAATATCGATAGTTTCTGCATGTATTTGATTTATAGTTTCTTCAACTAATGTATAAGGATTAGGTTCAGTAGTATACAAAGTATTATCTTCTGAAAAGAAGTGGAAGTAAGTACCTAAACGCTTTGATTCATAATATAGTTCTTTAACTAAAGAACCTTTTATACAAGTTTTTGCAAGAACACGCTTTGATACATTTTCCATTATTACTCCACCATTATATGTAAGAGTAGTATCGCTTGAATCTGTTAAATCTAGTTCATCAATAATACGCTTTACTCCATTAAGTGGTCTACCTGTTGCAAGAACAAAGTGTCCACCTAATGATCTAAATTTGGCTATAGCTTCTTTATTTTCTTTAGTTATTTCTTTTTTTGCATTAAGCAGAGTACCGTCAAGGTCACAACAAATTAATTTAATCATAAAGCCTCCTAAAAGAAAAAAACAGGAATAACCTGTTTTTATACGTTTTGAATAATAAGATAGATTAATGATACTACGAATGCAGCTACCATTGAAATCATTAATATCCAAATAAGAATTTTACCAAATGTAGAATAAGCTGGATTTTTATATTGTTTCTTTAATTCAGCTTTCATTCTTTTCTTTTCTTCTTTAGCTAAAGCTTTTTCTTTTTCTTTCTTTTCTTTAGCTCTTCTTTCATCGTATTGTTGTTTTTTAGTCTTTTCAACACTTACATTATCTAAATCGCTCATAATAAACACCTTATAATTTAAAATATGATATAATTATAATATAAAGAGATTTAAAAATAAAGGGGGTTTACGCTCTATGGGTAAAGTAATATTTCATATCGATATGAATATGTTTTTTTGTTCTGTTGCAATTATAAAAAATAAAGCCCTTAAGGGTAAACCCTTTGTAATTGGAAGAAGTGGTACTAATAAAGGAGTTGTATCTACTGCTAGTTATGAGGCTAGAGCTCTAGGAATTCACTCAGGAATGAGTTTGAATGATGCATTAAGGATTAAGAGTGATTTAATTGTTGTATCAGTAGATTATAAAACTATTAAACAATATCATAATTATTTTATTAACTTAATAGAAGACTACACTAATATAATAGAGATTGCATCTATTGATGAAGTGTATGCGGATATGAGTGAATTATGTAAGGTAAGAAACGGAGTAGAATTAGCAAAAGAGATTCAAAAAAGATTATTAGATGAATATAATCTTCCTTGTTCAATTGGTATTGCACCAACAATGTTTCTAGCTAAAATGGCTAGCGATATGAAAAAACCTTTAGGACTAGTTATTATTAGAAAGAAAGATAGCTATAACATACTTAAAGACCTATCAGTTAAGGATATCTATGGTATAGGTAAGAAAACATATCCTCTACTTATTGAAAATGGTATTAAAACTATTGAGGATTTCTTTAAGGAAGAGAATAGAAGTAAAATAATAGAATTAACTAGCAAAAATACATATGAATATGTAATTAGTCATGTATTAGGTAATTCTAGTAATTTAGTAAACGCTAATAGATATGTTAAGAATAAGAGTATATCTGTTGAAAATACTTATGATCAACCTTTAAGAACTGATACTGATATCTTATATGAGCTTAGAAATGAAACTAAAGAATTAATTACTAAATTAAATAAGAATGGATATTTAACTAAAACTATAGGTATTACATTAAGAGATAGTTCATTTAAAACTATTTCAAGAAGTAGAACTGTAGACTATACTAATAATTTCTATGATATATTTAAAGTTATATCTAATTTATTTTATGATAATTATGATGAAACTAAACAATATCGTCTTTGTGGTGTAACTTTTTCGAATCTTAAAGATAAGAGTGAAGTGTTAAAAGAAGAATATAATTTATTTACTTATTTAGACTTTGCTGAAAAAGATGAGGCTTTAAAAGAAGCTATTAAAAAAATAGAAGATAAGTACGGTATAGATTTAATATCTATAGGAGTAAAAAAGAGCTAAAGAGTAATACACTCTTTAACTCTTTCTATTACCTCAAGGAATACCTCTTCAGGACAAGAAGCACTTGATGTTATGGCTATGTGATTATATTTAGATAGTAGTTTGCTTGTTATATCATCCTTGTTTTCTACAAGGCATGAATCAACACGCGATTTGGTACGGGCTATTTCAACTAAAGAACGAGAATTGCTTGAAAGTTTATCACCTACAACGATACATAAATCAATGTCTTTAAGATTAGTTAGGGCAAGTTGACGTTCTGTAGTTGCATTACATATATTATTATCAAGAATTGCATTATGATAGATAGTAGAAATCTTATCATATATATCTTTAGTTTCAATAATAGATAATGTAGTTTGGTTTGTAACGTATATTTGCTCACTAGATAATGTGAGTGGAATATCATCAACTTTTTCAATGAGTTTTATACGTGAATCTTCCTCTAAGATACTTTCAGCCTCAGGATGTCCTTTTTTTCCAATATATAATATCTGATAGCCTTCCTTAATATAATTCTTTACCTTCTTATGAATTAAGAGTACTTTTCCGCAAGAAGCATCTATTATATTTAAACCTTTATTTAGCGCTTTTTCTCTAACACTATCTGATACACCATGAGCTGAAAATATAACAGTACCAGAGTCAATATAATCTAGTAACTCTAATCTAGATTTACCCTTAATATCAATAGTACTAACGCCCCTATCGGATAAGCTTTTAGTTACTATTTTATTATGTATTAAATTACCTAGTAAGTAGATAGGTTTTTTTGTATTAGGATTTTCTATAGCCTCTTTTGCAACTTTGAGCGCATGACTTACTCCTCCACAAAAACCATGAGGATTTATAACTTTAATTGTTTTTTTAGTATTTTCCATTTTTAACACCTATCTTGATTGTATCACATTTAGAAAATTATTTGCATAAATTATTAAAAAATGATATAATCTTTGAAGTTATAGGAGGCTTATATGGACTTATTTGGATATGAAATTAAAGATTATATTGCGCGTGCATTACTTGATTTAAATTTTAGAGATTTTAGCCCAGTACAAAAGGAAGTATTTAATGCATTAAAAGATACTAATAAAAACTTACTTGTTAAATCTAAGACTGGTTCAGGTAAGACACATGCTTTCTTAATTCCTATTTTTAATGAATTAGTAGAGGATAATAAGCAAGTTCAAGCTGTTATTATATCTCCTACAAAGGAATTAGCTGATCAAACATATAAGGTATGTCAACATATTGCCTCTTTTTCTGATAAGGAAATTAAAATTAGAGTATATTCAGGTGGACAAGATAGATTAAAAGATATAAATGATTTATCTAATCAACCACAAATAGTTATTGGTACTCCTGGTAGAATTAAGGATTTAGCTAGAGTTGAAAATGTTTTAAAGATATATACAGCTAAATATTATGTAATAGATGAAGTTGATATGGTACTTGATGAAGGATTCTTAAGTGATGTTGATTTAATCTCATCAATTATACCTAATGCCCGTAAGATGTTCTTTAGTGCTACTTTAAATGAGGTTTTAACTCCATTTGTAAAGAAGTATTTATCTAATTCATTATTCATTGATTTAAATAATGATAAGACTTTAAATATTAAGCATATTTGGATTCCTCTTAAATATAAAGAAAAGATTGATGTACTAGATTCATTACTTGAAATTATTAATCCTTATCTTTGTATTATTTTCTGTAATAAAAAAGATGATGTAACAAACTTAAGTAATCATTTACATGATTTAGGTAAAGAGGTTGCGACTATATCAGGTAATTTAAGTCAAAGAGAAAGAAAGCATATCTTAAAGGAAGCACAAGATGCAAAGTATCAATATATCGTTGCAAGTGATGTTGCAAGCCGTGGTATTGATTTAGATGGTGTAAGCCATGTAATTAACTTTGATCTTCCACAAGACTATGAATTCTATTTGCATAGAGCAGGTAGAACTGGTAGAATGAATTATTCTGGTGAGGTTTATTCTTTCTATAAGGATTTAGATAGTGATTATCTAGATTTCTTAAATAAGAATGGTATTGAGCCAATCTATAAAGATATCAAGGGTGGACAAATTGTTGATTTCAAAGGAAGAAACACAAGAAAGAAACGTGTTAAGCCTTTAAATGAAGAAGAGAAGAAAGCTATAGCTCATGTTGCAAAGCCAAAGAAGGTTACTCCTGGTTATAAGAAAAAAATGAAAAGGGAAATTGATGAAATAACATCAAAACTTTATAAGACTAAGAATTATAAAGCTAATTATCAAAGAATTAAAGCTCGTAAGGCTAGTAAGAAAGGAAATTAGTTATGAATGATTATGTAATTATTACTGATGTAACTTGTGATTTACCAGTTGAATTAATTGATAAGCATAATCTTATTGTTATGCCTATGCAATATAGTGTTGATGATAAGAATTATACTAATTATCCTGACTTCCGTGAACAATCTTTAAAAGATTTCTACTCCGATATGGAAGCCGGTAAGGTAACTCATACTGTTCAATTAAATAGTGAAGTTTATAAGGAAACTTATAAGAAGTATCTAGAAGAGGGTAAAGATATTTTAGGTGTAATATTCTCATCTGGTTTATCTGGATCTTTTAATTCAGCACGTATTGCAGTGGATGAATTAAAGGAAGAGTATCCTAATAATAAAATTTTGATTGTTGATACACTTGCTGCATCAACTGGTGAGGGAATGATTGCGTTAAAGGCTGCATTAAATAAAGAAGCAGGTTTAACAATAGAAGAAAACTATAAGGCAATAGAAGATATTAAACTTCATGTAGCTCACTGGTTTACTGTATCTAATTTGGAATATTTACGTCGTGGTGGTAGAGTATCTAATGCCGCAGCTTATGCAGCAAAGGTGTTAAATATAAAGCCAGTACTTCATGTTGACAACGAAGGACATTTAATCCCTGTTTCTAAGAAAATTGGTAGAAAGAATTCTATTAAAGAAATAGTTAAAGAATATCAAGCAACATATGATAAGTCTAGTGATACTATTATTATTTCACATGCTGAATGTATAGAAGATGCAAATTATTTAAAAAGTTTAGTTTTAGAGGTATCTAGTCCTAAAAATATCATTATCTCTAATATTGGTACAGTTATAGGATCTCACTCTGGTCCTGGTACTCTTGCATTATATTTTATTGCAAGTAAGAGATAATTTTAAATTTTGTGCATATTGTAAAAGATATTATTAAATGATATAATCATTTTATATTTTTGTTTAACTTATTGAAAGGTTGATATTATGGCACGCGCTAAAGGTAAAAGAAGAAATAAAGTCACATTTAAGTGGACTAAAGAGTTAATTTTCTTTTTAATCGGTATGGTTGTAGTACTTGGAATTATGGTTTATTGCCTAATTCCTACTAAAGAAAGATCATTTTATAATAAATGGTATACTTCAAGTAATAGTTTACAACTTGATAATCAATTTGAAGAAATTAATTATAAGCAATTAAAGAAGAAAATTGATAATAAAGAATTAGTTTATGTATTCTATGGCCTAGATACTGATGATACTAGTAAAACTAATATTGGTACTCTAGATTATTACACTAATTTAAATAAGTCTAGCAATTCTGATACTCATTTTAATGTAGGTACAATCTATGTTTATGATGCTACAGAAGCTAGTGAACTTGATAAAGATGATGAAAAGAAAGTTGCAAAATTTGATGAAAAGGAAGAATATTTCAATTCTATCAAATCATCAAATATTAAAAATGATATTTCACTTGAAACTTATTCTCAATTATGGATATTTGAAAATGGAGAATTAGTATTCTCAAGCGCTGATATCGCAAGTGATAGCCAAGCTTCAGCTCAAGGTGCTGATTTCACATTATATACTATTAAATTCTTAGGATATAAATTAACTTTAGAATAAATTATAAAGAGATAGCACGCTATCTCTTTTAGAATGTTTAGAAGGAGAGAATTATGATTGATCAAATTAAACAAGAAATCAAATTAGGACTTGAAAAACACTTATTTGAAACATTTAATACGAACTTAAATGTAATAGTTGAAGAACCTAAAAATCCAGCTATGGGTGACATTGCAATCCCTACATTTACTATTTTTAAAACTTTAGGTAAACCAATGCCTGAAATAGTAGAACTAGTTAAGAATTATATTTTAAACAATTTTGAATGCGTTAAAGAAGTTAATCCTACTGGTCCATTTGTAAATGTATTACTTGATAAAGAAAAGGTTGGAGAAAATATCTTAAAAAGTGCGGTAACAGACTCTAATTTTGGTACAAGTAATATTGGTGAGGGTAAGACTATAGTATTAGATTATTCTAGCCCTAATATTGCAAAAGCCTTCTCAGTAGGTCACTTAAGAAGTACTATGATTGGTAATTCTTTAAAGTTAATATTACAAAAGTGTTCTTATAAGACTGTTGCGATAAACTACCTAGGTGACTGGGGTACTCAATTTGGTATGATGATTGTAGCCATTGAAAAATGGGGAAATCTTGATGAAATTAAGAAAGACCCTATCAATGAGCTAGGTAAGCTTTATGTTAAAATTAATGCTTTAGCAAAAGAGGATGAGACAGTAGCTGAAGAGGCTAGAGAAGCATTCCGTAAGATTGAACTTGGTGAAGAAAAATATGTTAACATGTGGAAGTGGATTAGAGAAGAATCTTTAAAAGAAAGTGAAGAAATCTATAAGCTTTTAAATGTTACATTTGATTCTTATAATGGAGAAGCATTCTATAATGATAAGATGCAACCAGTTATTGATATATTAGAAGAAAAACACTTACTAAAAGAAGACCAAGGCGCTCAAATTGTTGATTTAGGCGAAGATATTGCACCTGCATTAATTAAGAGAAGTGATGGTGGTTCTCTATATATTACTCGTGATTTAGCTGCAGTATTATGGAGAGAAAAAGAATATAATCCATCTAAGATTTTATATGTAGTAGGTGGAGAACAAAAGCTTCACTTTGTACAACTAAAAGCTGTATTAAACAAGATGGAATTACCATATGCAAATGATATTGAACATATTAACTTTGGTTTAGTATTAAAAGATGGTAAGAAGATGTCTACAAGAAAGGGTAATGTAGTTAAACTATATGATATCCTTATGCAAGCTATAGATGCAGCTAAAAAGCAAATCGAAGAGAAGAATCCTACTTTAGAAAATAAGGATGAGATTGCAAAGCGTGTAGGTGTAGGTGCTGTTGTATTTAATGATTTAAAGAATTATAGAGCACTAGACTATGAATTTGATGTAAATCAAATGGTTAAGTTTGAAGGTCAAACAGGACCATATTTACAATATACTTCTGTAAGAATTAATTCTATATTAAGTCAAAATACATTTGATATTAATAATATTGATTCTACTTTATTCTTAAAGAGCCATTATTTTGAACTTGCAAAAGAAATTGGTGATTTTAAGAAATATGTAGAGAAGGCAGCAAGTGAATATGCACCAAGTGTTATTGCAAAGTATTTACTTGGACTAGCTCAATTATTTAATAAGTTCTATTCATTAGAACGTATTAATGCTAGTGAAGAAAAAGTTAAGAATACTAATATGGCTTTAGCTTTATCAGTTAAGAAAGTTATTGATGAAGGTTTAAGAATTTTAGGTATTCAAACTGTTGAAAAAATGTAAATTATAATTGTTAAATTTAATAAAGTATGTTATTATTTAATAGCATATTTTATGGGGACGTGGTGTAATGGCAGCCACGACAGACTCAAAAAACTCTCATATTTGGCAAATTTAGGCTCAAAAAAGCCTAGAAATCGAACAAAAATGAGGCAAATGTCCAAGAATTAGCGTTCCTCTAGA
>CAVGEZ010000007.1:0-49923 GCA_963628445.1 uncultured Eubacteriales bacterium | reverse complement strand
CAACCATTTTTAGTCTTACCCAAATCCAGTTGTTAGGGATATCAAATGGAATTTCGGAAGTTATATCTTTAATTGTATTACCTATTTTCTCATAATAACAATTATCGGAATTATGTATCTTCGATATTGATATGTTTTATCAATATAAGGAGGTAATTTAAATGATTGATGATTTTTGTAAATTTTTGAAAAAGGAGGAATTATCAAAGAATACTATACAGGTCTATAAACAAACTGTGATTATGTTTTTTGATATCTACGATGAAGTAAACAGCATTAATCTTTTGGCTTTTAAAGGGCAATTGTTGGAGAAATATAAACCCAAGACTGTTAATCTTAGGATACAGGCAATCAATAAGTATTTGTCTTTTTGTAAAAAGGATGAACTAAAATTAACTGCTATAAAGATTCAACAGAAGCCTTTTTTAGAAAATGTTATAAGTAATGCAGACTATGTTTTCCTAAAAAACAAATTAAAAAAAGACAAGAAGTGGGAATGGTATTTTGTTGTTAGATTTCTTACTGCAACAGGTGCTAGAGTTAGTGAACTAATTCAAATAAAAGTAGAACATGTAAAGATCGGATATCTAGATATCTATTCAAAAGGTGGTAAGATGAGAAGAATCTATATACCATCAACTTTACAAAAAGAAGCTTTAAAATGGTTTGAAGATGTTTCGTTGGAAAGCGGATATATATTTCTTAACTCGAAAAAAGAGAGAATAACAACAAGAGGAATTGCTCTTGGTTTGAAGAAACATGCAACGGTATATGGTATTAATCCAGAAGTTGTTTATCCTCATTCATTTAGGCATCTTTTTGCAAAAAATTTCATTGAAAAATATAATGATATTTCATTTTTAGCTGATTTAATGGGGCATGATAGCATAGAAACTACACGTATTTATTTAAGAAAAACTTCGACTGAACAAAGGTTAATTGTTGACAAAGTAATAACATGGTAGTGTTTTTTAAAAAAGACGACTTAGCTCAATTACGAGTTAGGCCGCCTTTTTGCGTGTTTATTTACATTCCATATTTTACCTATAGCAGCAACATTAAATTCTGATTAAATTGGCTGATCGTTTTCGTCTAAAAATAATCTATATAGCGGTACCTTTAATGCGTCCGCTATTTTTATTAATACATCAATTGTTGCAGCATGTGTTCCAAGCTCAATGCGACCATAATAGGCACGTGAGATGCTTGTATATTCTTCCATCTCTGCCTGAGTACAGCCTATTTCTTGTTTTCTTAATCTTGCTATATTTTGTTATGGATTATAAAATTGATATAATTTGACGTTTACCAAAAATAGCAAACATTTTTTTGGTATCATGTATTTTCATCCTTTGGATAAATAACTGAAAAAGAAGAAATAGATTTAACGATTACTTAAAAATGTTTATATAAAAATAAAGTGGCTTAGCTCAACATAATGAGTTGGGTCGCTTTTTAACTAAAATGGTAATTGTTCTGAATCGTCTAGTCCGTAAGCTTCAAGTTCCTTTTCAAACTGTTCTTTGTCAAGTTCTTTAGTAAAATCATCAATTAAATCCAATAGAATTTCATCTTTTTTTGCGTACTTAGATCCGAAATATTTTAAAAATTCTTGAGCAAATTCATTGGTTGCCTTATATTCACATCTAAAAACCCAATCACCATTTCTATCATCATATAATAAATTATTAGATTTAATCAATATGGCGATTGCATAAAGAACATCTCTGTTATTTATAGATATGGAGTCTATATCAGTTGCTCTTGCAAATTGCGCATTTTTAAAACTGTTTAAATCAATATCAAGAACATCACATATAGAAATAAGAATGTCGACGTTTGGGACACGATTTCCATTCAAATAATGACTTATTGCGGTTTTATCGCAACCTACAGCATTTGCGAGATCTTTTTGACTCATTCCTTTATCTTTTAATCCTTTTTTTATGATGGCTGGAATGTTTTTTCTAGCTTGTTCTAAATTTACCATAATATAGCCTCCGTCAATTATTGTTTGTATTTTGTCAACCTTTTAATATATTGTAAACTATTGATAACAATACGTCAACATATGTAAACAATTTTTATGTTTTAAATTGCAAAAAACTAAATAAAATACTTATATCTTCAACTAAAAGTCATGCTTATAGTGTTCTAAAATTAAGATAAGGAAAGTGATAAAAATTAATTTATATTTGATTAATTGATAACAATCCTATCTTTCCTGCCACTATATTCATGGCTTTTTTTCTTGCTATTGCAACTGATCACTGCATACCCACATAGCAAGGAATAATAAAGAATAAATTATAAGCAGAAAACAGTGGGAGTGGACTGCACAAACGAAATGGATAAAACAAACGTCCATATCCTTTGTTGCGCCCACTTTTTTTGTGCACTTTGCGATGTTACTCCATTTCGTCAATCGGACGTTGATGACAATAGGAGTAAATTAAATGACAAAACAAAGTAAAGAACAAAAAGATTTAAATCCAGCTATTTATGGATACTCAAGCCCAGTAGACATTCCTGGTAATGAGGGAAGTGGTAAACAAGTAATTAATGGTGTGGTTGTAAAAGTACCATACAAGGTTCCTTATGCATCATTTATAAATAGTAATGGTGATGTAAGATATGTACCTTCTGAAAAAGAGGCAGCTTACGCTATGAGAAATTATGACTCAGAGGTAAGAAGAAAAGAAAGATTAGAAGAAAGATGTCTTATACCTATGACTTATAAAGTGAAGGATGGTGTATTTGTTGATGACCCTAATTCTAATCATAAAACTGGTTTTAAAAGATGTACATTTGAAGATTGTAGATTCTGTCCCTTCAAATTTGACCCAAAACATCCTGATAGACAAGTTTATTATGAGAAAACTGGTAAACCTATCTCTATGAATAGAGTGTTTGAAGATAAAGACGGTAATGAATCTGAGATGGAGTTTCCGGATACAGAAAGTTTATCACCATTAGACGAGTTAATTGAAAAAGAAAGAAATGAAGCTTTATGGCGCTACTTATCAGAGTTTGACCCAGAAGTCCAACAAATGATTAAAATGCATGCCGTTGAAAAAAAATCTTATCAAGAAATAGCACGTATTTTTAATAGAAAAAAGAGTACTGTAGCAGACTGCATAAATCGTTATTTAAATGTTTTAAGAGAAAAATTAAAAGATTATTAAAAAAATTTAAAAATAACCCGGACGATTTAGAGCACACCTCCCATATAGCTAGTGAGGAAGGGTGAAAACCTAAAAATCATGAATATTCCTCAAATAGTAAATAGGAGGTAGCAATAATGTCAATCATGGGACCAAGAGCTAGAGGAATGCCTAGTGCAGTGCTAATAGCAGTACAAGAAGTGAAAAATAGCGTTAATAAGGAGGAAATGTAAATATGAGCTATTTCAGTCAATTAGACATCATGCTTCATGAACTAACTGAGGCAGCTGATGTAGTATCAAAAAAAGCAAAAGACATCGTTGAGCTTACAGCAAGTATGGCTCAAGATGAAAAGGTTTTAAAGCCAGAAGTAAAAAAGCCAAGTGTATCATTAGAACAACTAAGAGCATTACTTGGTGAAATGGCACGAGACGGTATGACAGAAAGTGTTAAACAATTACTTCAAAGATATGGCGCTGTGAAATTATCTCAAGTGAGCCAAGACGATTATGACCAAATATACATGGACGCGGAGGACATTAAAAATGGCCGCTAGTGAACATAGTAAAATCCTATCACCTTCCTCAATGGCAAGAATTATTACTTGCCCTGGAAGTGTTGTAGCAAGTGAGGGCATTCCTGATAGATCTTCAAGTTTTAGTGAAGAAGGGTCAGATGCCCACCAACTTGGTGAAGTTAGATTAAATCAACTTTTAGGTAAGAAGATAGACTTTGACCCCATGTCACTTTCATTTTACTCAAAAGAAATGGAAGACTATATAGCTGGTTATGTATCTTATGTATCTGAAAAAATTGAGGCATCTAAGCATATTTGCAAAGACCCTCAAGTATTAATTGAACAACGTGTATCAGCACCAAAGTATGACGAGTCATTATACGGAACAACAGATGTATCAATTATTGCTGATAAAGAGTTAACCATTATTGACTTAAAGTATGGCAAAGGTGTACCTGTGTCAGCTGAAAAGAACGTTCAAGAAATGTGCTATGCGATTTGTTGCTTAGAGACATTCGGTTCTTTATATGACATTGAAACAGTTAATCTTTGTATCTATCAACCACGTCTTAACTCAATATCTGAGTGGAGTGTATCTGTAGAAGAACTTTATAAATGGGCTGAGGACGTACTAAAGCCCGGAATTAAAAAAGTTCGTGACGGAGTAGAGGAGTTTAATCCATCTAAGCACTGTCAGTTCTGTAAAGCTAAGCCTTTATGCAAAGCTCTAAGAGATAAAAATCTTGAGATAGCGCGCCACGAATTTAGACCAGCTTTCCTAATGGACGACTCAGAAGTTGAGGACGTATTAGACAAAGCTAGCGAAATCGAAGGCTGGTTATCGTCAGTTAAAGATTTTGCTTTAGAACAGGCAATTAAGGGAACTCACTATGATAGATACAAACTTGTAGAGGGAAGATCTACAAGAAAGTACACAGACGAGTTTGAGGTTGCAAAAGTTGTAAAAGAAGCAGGTTATAACCCTTATGAAAGCAAGGTATTAACCATTACAGCAATGCAATCAATGCTTGGAAAGCAAAAGTTCGAGGAGTTACTTGGCACTCATGTAATAAAGCCAAGAGGGAAATTAACCTTGGTAGGTCGTGATGATAAACGCCCTGAGGTTACTTCAGCCACCAATGATTTTATGGAAGAAAATATGTAAAAAAAAAGGAGTTAAAAAATTATGGCAAACAATACAACAAACAAAATTCAAACAGCAAAAGTTATTACTAGTAAAACTACAAGATTCAGCTATTTAAACTGCTGGGCACCAAAGGCAATTACAGAGGGTGCTACACCAAAGTTCTCTGTATCATTAATTATTAAGAAAGACTCTCCAGATGTTGAGAAAATTAAAGCAGCTATTAAGGTAGCTTATACTGAAGGTTTATCAAAGTTAAAAGGTAACTCAAAGGTAGCACCAGCACTGGAAGCACTAAAAACACCTTTAAGAGATGGCGATTTAGAAAGACCTGACGACGAGGCTTATAAAGGATGTTATTTCATCAATGCTAACTCAACTCAAGCACCAGGAGTGGTTGATGCAGCTTGCAATCCAATATTAGACCATAGTGAGCTTTACTCTGGAGTAAGAGGTCGTGCATCCATTACTTTCTATGCATACAACAATGCTGGTAATAAGGGAATTGCATGTTCTTTAAATAACCTTCAAAAATGGTTTGACGATGAACCACTAGGCTCAAGAGCAACTGCTGAGTCAGACTTTGGTAATAGTGCTGAAGATGATGATTTCTTAAGCTAGTAAATAATAGCACTAGGGTGACGGTTCCATTAGCTGCCACCCTTTTTGATATTTAAGGAGGTAATAACAATGAAAAATCTTTACATAGATATTGAAACTTATTGTGACAGAGACTTAAGCAGAGTTGGACTTTATAAATATACAGAGTCACCAAACTTCGAGATACTACTTTTTGGCTATGCGATAGACTCTGAAGAAGTAAAAGTTGTTGATTTAGCTCAAGGTGAAAAAATGCCTCAAGAGATTATAGATTTACTCACTGATGATACATGTCTTAAATGGGCTCATAATGCATCATTTGAAAGAGTTTGTTTATCTAGATTTCTAGGGCTTCCTAAAGGCGAGTACTTAAGTGCAAAAGCATGGCGCTGCAGTATGATTTTATCGCTTTACAACGGCCTTCCAGCATCACTAAAACAAGTAGGTGAGGCACTAAGTTTAGATAAGAAAAAACTTGAAGAAGGTAAAGACTTAATTAAGTATTTTTGTGTTCCTTGTAAGCCTACTAAGACAAATGGCGAGAGACACAGAAATTACTATTATCACGATAAAGAAAAGTGGGAATTATTCAAATTTTACAACAAAAGAGACGTTGAAACAGAGATTGAAATAATTAATAAACTCATCAAATTTAATGCTCCTGATTTCGTGTGGGATGAGTATGCAATAGATCAAGAGATTAATGATAGAGGTATCTTGGTCGATATTGTTTTAGCTAAGAATGCTATTGAGCTTGATAAGAACGTAAAGGATGAACTCATGAAAGAACTTGAGACCTTAACAGGTCTTGAGAATCCTAACTCTGTAGCTCAACAAAAAAGCTGGTTATCAACTCAAGGATTGGAAGCTAGCTCGTTAGGTAAAAAAGAAGTAGAGAAGTATGCCAAAAGCTATGTAAATACTAATGTTGGTAGAATGCTTGAGATTCGTCAAATGATATCAAAGTCAAGCGTTAAAAAGTATGAAGCGATGCTGAACTATGTATGCCACGATAATCGCGCTAGAGGTATGTTTAAGTTCTATTCATGCAGAACGGGAAGATTTGCTAGTGCAGGCATACAATTACAAAATTTACCGAGAAACGAACTATCTGATTTAGACGTCGCTCGAGACCTTGTCAAATTTGGCCCAAAACAGGCCGTTACAGCGCTTTATGACAATATTCCGGATACTTTATCACAATTGATAAGAACTGCGTTTATAGCGCAAAATAAAGCGAAATTCGTAGTAGCTGATTATAGCGCTATTGAAGCTCGTGTTTTAGCGTGGCTTGCGGGTGAACAGTGGCGTATTGACATGTTTGCTCGTGGCGGTGATATCTACTGCGAGTCCGCATCTCAGATGTTTAAAGTACCAGTAGTAAAGCATGGGATTAATGGACACTTAAGAGCTAAAGGGAAGGTTGCGGAATTGTCATGTGGATATGGAGGCTCGGTTGGTGCTTTAAAAAATATGGGTGCTTTAGATATGGGACTAACTGAGGAAGAACTGCCAGAAATTATAGAAAAATGGCGCACGTCAAATCCTCACATAGTAGCCTATTGGAAGCGTGTTGAAAATGCTGCTTTTAAGGCAATTGACGATGAACACAAAATAACTCATGAAACAGTGTGGGTCGGCAAAGTTGGCTTCAGGTACCAGTCAGGAATGCTATTTATATTGCTTCCAAGTGGTAGGCGTATAACATACGTTAAACCACGTGAAGGTATAAACCGCTTTGGTACTAGATCCTTACTTTTTGAAGGACTAGATATGACTAAGAAGTTTACAACAATAGAAACATATGGCGGAAAGCTTGTTGAAAATATCACTCAAGCAGTAGCACGCGATTTACTCGTCAATGCTATGAAGCGCTTAAGAGATTATAGAATTGTTGCTTCCGTTCATGATGAACTAATCATTGAAACGCCCCTTGAGACAAGTGTTGACTTCATTTGCAAAGAAATGGCTACAGGACCAGAGTGGGCTAAAGGATTGCCTCTTAAAGCAGATGGCTATGAAACAAAATATTATAAAAAAGATTAATTTTAAACCGGACGATTGGGAGCACAAATCCCATTAATCTAGTGATAAGGAGTGTGAATATATGTATTCAGTAGATAAACATAAAATTAAATTAAGTGGTGAGGAAATAACTACGTTTTCTAGAACTATTGCCGACGCTTGCACTTATGAAGTAGAGGCTGGCACTAACGGCTTTAAGGGTGGAAATGCAAAGGCTGGTTCTAGAACTTTTGTAGAGATTAAGGCTTCATCAAATACTGACTTAATAGCTATCAGCAACGCAGGTCAAGATGATAAACGCAAAGTTGTTACCTTCTTTGCCAGCGGTGATGCTGAGCTTTATGGATTGTTAAACAGCTTTAAGTTTGTAGTTAAGGTTTTAGAAGACCAAATAAAAGGAGTGAGAGATTAAGGTATGACGAAATATAAAATTTGTTATGGTAATAAGTGCTTCTCAAAAAAATGGAAGAATGACTATGTAACATGGGATACTTTTTGTGAAAGACTAAAAGTTACTCATAAAACAATTGAAACAGTAGAGGAGTACGTAAAGTTACCAAAAGCTGAAAGAGACAAAATTAAAGATATCGGTGGCTTTGTTGCGGGTCACATTGTTGGTGAAAGAAGAAAAAAGGAAAATGTACTATCTCGTTCAATGATTACTCTTGATATGGATAGTGCAACTCCTGAGTTTATTAATGAGGGTTTAGATAAGTTAGAATTTACTTATTGTGTTTATTCAACTCATAAGCACACAAAGGAAAATCCTAGACTTAGATTAATTATCCCATTAGCTAGAGATGTAAGTGCCGAGGAGTACGGAGCTATTTCTAGAATGGTAGCGCAAGACATCGGTATGGATATGATGGATAAAACAACGTTTGAAGCTAATAGAATGATGTACTGGCCATCAACTTCAAGTAATGGAGAGTACTTTTATAAACGAAATGATAAAGAGTTCTTATCTCCAGATGAGGTATTAAAGGAATATGACGATTGGCATGAAGCTTCAACTTGGCCTTTGCATCCTGATGAAATGAAAGTTCAAAAGGAACATGGCGATAAGAAAAAGGACCCACTTGAGGCTAACGGCGTAGTTGGTGCATTTTGTAGAAGTTACACCATTGCAGATGTTATGGATAAATATTTAAGGGATGTATATGCTGCAACTGATAATGAGGAAAGATATGACTATATTCCAGCTGATTCAAGTGCTGGTGTAATTGTATATGAGGACAAGTTTGTATATTCTCATCATGCTACTGACCCAGCAAGCGGAAAGTTAATGAATGCTTTTGAGTTAGTCATGGTACATAAGTTTAAAGACTTTGACGAAAAAGAACAATTTAAGAAAATGAGTGAACTTGCCTTAGAAGATGAAAAGGTAAGAATTGAGATTACTAACACAAGACTTGAAAATGCAAAAGAAGAATTTAATGAAAGTGCAGAAGAAACTGACGACAGTTGGAAAGGTAAACTACAATACGAGAAGAACGGACAGCTCGTTGATTCTACAGTAAATTTACAGTTAATTCTTGAGCACGATCCTATATTTGCTAATGTTGTAAAAAATGAGTTAGCAGGTATGGTTGAGTTCATTGGTCCATCTTATTGGACTAGAGATACAACTAGCAAATATTGGAATGAAGCTGACGAAAAAAAACTTAAAGGATATTTAGATGCAAATTATCAAGATTTCTCAAATAGAAATTATGATGTTGCATTTAGTAATGTTGTAGTTGATAGAATTTATCATCCAATTAGAAAATATTTAAATGAATTACCTCAATGGGATGGGATAAAACGTGTTGAAGAATTGTTCATCAAATATATGCAAGCTGAAGAGTCTGATTATATAAGAACAGTTACAAGAAAAACATTTGTTGCAATGGTAGCAAGAGCTATGCGTCCTGGTACTAAGTTTGATGCTGTACCAGTTCTTGATGGCGCGCAAGGAATAGGTAAAAGTACTATTGTAAAAGACCTTATTGGTGATGATTATTATTCTGACGCTTTGTCTTTAACTGATATGAGTGATAAGACTGGCGCAGAGAAGCTTCAGGGCTTTTGGTGTGTTGAAATTGGTGAGCTTGCAGGTATGAAAAAGGCCGATATTGAGAAAGTTAAAGCCTTTGTTACTACAACAGACGACCACTATCGTCCTTCTTATGGAAAGGTTGTTGAAAGTCATCCAAGACAATGCGTTATTATTGCAACTATTAATGGCGAAAATGGATATTTAAGAGATATTACCGGTAACCGTAGATTCTGGATAATAAAGCTTCACCAAACTGAAAAGAAAAGAATGTGGAAGTTTGACAAATATTTCAAAGACCAATTTTGGGCTGAAGCTAAATTTTATTATGAGCAAGGTGAGGAATTATATCTTACAGGTGATATAGCCAAAACTGCAGAAGAAAAACAAACTGAGGCGATGGAAGTTGATGCAAGACAAGGTATGTTAATAGATTATCTTGATAGATTTCTTCCTGAGAATTGGAATGAAATGACACTTTATCAAAGAAGAGATTTTCTTGAGGGTGATCCGACAGCACCTAAAGGAACAGTTCAAAGAAAGACTGTGTCAAATATTGAAATTTATAGCGAGTGCTTTGGTGGCGACCCAAAGAAAATAACAAGAGCAGATTCATATTCTATTACCTCAATGATGATTCAATGCCCTGGCTGGAAAAAGACTGATATAAGCAAAAGAATTCCAATTTATGGGAAGCAAAGACTTTATCAAAGAAAGTAAAATTTAACAAAAAATGGAACAAAAGAACAGAACAGAACAAGTTCTTCTATATAATTACACAGTAAAAAATATACATATATAATTCATACGCGCATTATATAGGAACCATTGTTCTTTTCGTTCTTGTTCGTTCCATGTTGATGATTGAATTATTATGGCAAAAGAGAAAAAAATAGAGCAAAAATTGGTAAAAAAAGTCAGAGAAATTGGCGGACTAGCATTAAAATTCGTCAGTCCTGGTTTTGACGGGGTACCTGATAGATTGATTCTTATAGCTTATGGCAAATTAGCATTCGTTGAAGTAAAAGCACCAGGAGAGAAGCCTAGACCTCTTCAGGTAGCTAGAATAAATAAAATTAAAAGTCTAGGATTTAAGGTCTATGTTCTTGATGATGAGAAAAACATACAAAGAATCATAGACGAGATTAAAGGAGGCGATTCAAATGGAGTTCATTCCACATAAATACCAAGCTTATGCGATAAACTTTATTGAAGAACATAAAGAAGCAGCTGTACTGTTGGATATGGGTTTAGGTAAGACAGTGATTACATTAACAGCAATAAACAATTTACTATTTGATTCTTTTGATGCACATAAGGTTTTAGTAATTGGACCTTTAAGAGTAGCACGCGATACTTGGCCTGAGGAAATAAAGAAGTGGGACCATTTAAGAAACTTAAAAGCTTCACTCGTTATTGGGCCAGAAGACGTAAGACTTAAAGCTCTTAATGCTAAAGCTGATATTTACATAATTAATCGTGAGAACGTTGAATGGCTTGTTGAGAAGTCGGGATATAAGTTTGATTTTGATACTGTTGTAATTGACGAGTTAAGTTCTTTCAAAAATGGTAAGTCTAAGAGATTTAAATCTCTGCTTAAAGTAAGACCTAGAATAAAAAGAATTGTAGGACTTACAGGAACTCCAGCTGGAAATGGTCTGATGGATTTATGGGCTCAGTTTAGAGTTTTAGATATGGGCACTAGACTTGGCCGGTTTATAACTCGTTATAGAGAAGCCTACTTTAGACCTGATAAGACAAATGGTCAAGTTGTATTCAGTTATAAGCCACTGCCTAATGCTGAAGCACAAATTTATAAAAAGATTTCTGACATCACAATTTCTATGAAATCTAGTGACTACCTAGAAATGCCAGAACTTATATCAAATGAGTACTTGGTGGGTCTTAGTGAGAAAGAGAGAAAAGTGTATAAATCATTTAAGGATGAGTTTGTTATGCAAATGGGCTCTGGTGAGATCACAGCAGCAAACGCAGCGAGCCTGAGTATGAAATTAACTCAACTTGCTAACGGTGCGGTGTATGATGATGAAGGAAGTATAAAAGAGTTCCACTCACACAAGCTTGATGCATTAGAGGACTTAATTGAGTCTGCTAATGGCAAACCAGTACTTGTAGCCTATTGGTTTAAACATGACCTTGATAGAATTAAGAAAAGATTAACTGAGCTAAAAGTTAACTTTGCTGAAATTGATAAAAAGGAATCAATCGAAAGATGGAATAAAGGTGAACTTCAGGTTGGCTTAATTCATCCAGCATCAGCAGGACACGGATTAAACCTTCAAGCTGGTGGATCCACCTTAATCTGGTATGGTTTGACTTGGAGTCTTGAGCTTTATCAGCAAACTGTGGGTAGACTTTGGCGTCAAGGACAAAAAGATAAGACAGTAGTTGTTGAGCATATCATAACAAAAGGAACTGTTGACGAGTTAATAATAAATGCGCTGAAGAACAAGGATGCCACACAGGCAGATTTAATTAATGCAGTTAAAGCGGAGGTTAAAAGATGAACGCAAAAGAATATTTAAGTAGATTAACAAGATTAAATAATAAAATTAAAAAGATGGAAGATTTAGCTGATTACTATAGGCAAAAGATGTGCTCTGTTTCTGGAAGTAGTATTTGTGTGGTTAGTAATGATCCTTCACCTAATCATGAAGCTAACAATATTAAATACCTTTGCTTGCTTGATGAACAAGAAAGAAAAATTAAGAAGGCAAAGGAAGAGTACACAAAAGTTGAGAAAGAAATCATTGAAATTATTAGTCACCTTGATAATGTCGATCAAGTAAAAATTCTTGAAAAGCGTTACGTAGAGCTGCTTAATTGGGAAGATATTATTGATGAACTTTATCTTTCAAGAACTATGGTGTTTAAGATTCATACGCAAGCATTAAAGATAATCGATGAGCAAATAAATCTTCAAGTGAAGTAGACTATGAGTGGACTATGAGTGGACTATAAGTGGACTACGAGTGAACTATGAGTGGACTAGACATAAACTACCATATGTGCTATAATGGTATCGTAGAATAGTGGATAAAAACCACAAATTACATTAATTTAATAAATTGAGTCATTGATGGAAGTCAGTGGCTTTTTTTGTTGTCTGAAGGAGATGGTTGAGTGCCTTACAAATTTAAACACGGATGTCCTTATCCAGGATGTAATAAATTGACTGATAAGCGTTACTGCGAGGAACACATGAAGCTACTGACCAAGCAGTACAATGAGTACACTAGATTGGATGAGGTAAAGAAAAAGTATAACTACAAATGGAAAAAGATACGAGATGCTTATGTTGCTGAACATCCTCTTTGTGAAATGTGTTTGAAGGAAGGTAAATACACACCGGTTGAGGAAGTGCATCACATACTTCCTGTATCGCGTGGCGGAACGAATGATACATCTAATTTGATGTCGGTTTGTAAGAGCTGTCATAACAAATTACACATCGCTTTAGGTGATAGAAAATAGGGGTATGGGGTATATATCTCTAGCACATCTAGTTTTTAAAACGAGGTGGGCTTTCGTGTGTAAAAATTGCGAAAGCAAAGAGGGAATAGCCCTATCTATAAAAAGGAGGTAACAATGGCAAAAGATGGAACGATGCGTGGTGGTCCTAGAGTCGGTCAGACAGGTAGGCCAAAGAAAGCATTAATTGAAAAAGTAGAAAATGATAATCCGGGTGGTAGAAAATTAGAGGTACTAGATATTCCAGATAATTTAGTTGGTGCCGATCTTGAAGGAAATGATATGCCGCCGGTAAAAGAATATTTATCAGCTTTGCAAAGAGATGGTAAAAATCTTGAAGCAGCTGATATTTATAAAAATACATGGTTGTGGTTAAAGAAACTTAGCTGTGAGAAATTTGTTAATTCACAATTGATAGAACAATATGCTATGAGCGTAGCACGCTGGCTTCAATGTGAAGAAGCAATAACCAAGTTTGGATTTTTAGGTAAACACCCTACTTCTGGTGCACCTATACAAAGTCCGTATGTAGCAATGAGTCAAAGTTTTATGAAACAAGCGAATGTCTCATGGCTTCAAATCTTCCAAATTGTAAAAGAAAATTGTACGACAGATTTTAGAGGACCTAATCCTCAAGATGATGCAATGGAAAGATTACTAAGAAGTAGAAGTAAATAAGGAGGAAAAGAAAATGTTTGAAAAAGTTAATCCAGCTCACCCTGATAAGGTAGCTGATAGAATTGCAGGTGCTATTGTTGATTTAGCATATAAGCAAACAAAAAATCCAAGAATTGCTGTTGAGGTATTAATCGGACATGGTAACTGTCATATTATTAGTGAAACGTCAGTACTCTTAGATGAAGATGATATCAAAAAGGCTGTTTTTAGAATTACTGGTAATGTGAACGTTGATTATAAGGAAGTTCCACAAGATACACATTTAGCAGATAACCAGAGTGATCATATTAGGTGTGGTGACAATGGTATCTTCAAAGGAGTGCCTTTAACAAAAGAGCAAAAGAAATTGTCAGCAATTGCTCATGAAGTTTATGCAAAATATCATACTGATGGTAAATACATCTTGGATGGCGAGCATTTAATTATTTGTCAAAGTAATGCCTCAAAATTGGAAATAGAAAATGAATATCAAGGCGCTCAAGTAAATCCTATTGGCGACTGGACAGGTGGAACTGATGTTGATACAGGTGCAACAAATAGAAAACTTGGTTCAGATATGGCTGACTCTGTTACTGGTGGCGGCCTTCATGGTAAAGATTTATCAAAAGCTGATGTATCAATAAATGTCTATTGCTGGCTTAAAGCTCAAGAGACAGGAGTACCTGTTGAGTTATGCTGTGCAATTGGTGACGAGTATATTGATAATAGGCCATATGAGGAAATCGTAGAAATTGCTCGTGAGTTTATTAATGATTTAGGTGGATTTGAGAAATTTGCAGAATGGGGATTAGTATAATGAAAAATGAACTATTGAAATATGAACTTATAGAAACGTCTAAATTGATACCATATGTAAACAACTCAAGAACACACACAGAAGAGCAAATCTCAAAAGTTATGGCATCAATAAAGGAGTTTGGATTTCTTAATCCCATTTTAATTTCTGATGATAATGTAATAACAGCTGGCCACTGTAGATTACTTGCAGCTCAAAGATTAGGTTTAGAAAAAGTTCCTTGCATTAGAGAGAATTATTTAACTCCTGCGCAACGTAAAGCTTACGTTATTGCAGATAATAGATTAGCAACTGATGCTGGCTGGGACGAGGAACTATTAAAAGTTGAATTGGAAGCTCTGGAAGGTGAGGCTTTTGATTTGTCTTTAACTGGTTTTGATGAGAAGGAACTGAATGATTTATTTAAAGAAGAACACGAGGTTCAAGATGACAATTATGATTTAACAGCTGCTCTTGAGAAAGCCTCATTTGTGAAAGCCGGCGATAGATGGGTTGTTGGTAGACACGTTTTATATTGCGGTGATGCAACAAATGAAGAAGATGTAAATAAATTAATGGATGGCAAAGTTGCTAACTTGATTTTAACTGATCCACCATACGGCGTTTCATTTAAAAGCTCTAGTGGCCTTACAATTAAAAATGATTCAATGAAAAATGATGAGTTCTATAATTTCTTATTATCTTCATTCAAAAACATGGTTGCTCATGCTGAACCAGGTGCTAGTGGATATGTATTTCATGCAGATACTGAAGGTTTAAATTTTAGAAAAGCATTTATTGATGCTGGCTTCCATTTAGCTGGATGTTGTATTTGGGAAAAAGACTCGCTTGTTTTAGGAAGATCTGATTACCAATGGCAACACGAACCTTGTTTATATGGTTTCTTAAAGAATGGAACACATAAATGGTTTTCTGATAGAAAGCAGACAACCCTATGGAAGTTTGCTAAACCAAAAAGAAATGAACATCATCCGACTTCAAAGCCCTTAGACTTATTATCCTATCCAATACAAAACTCAACTCAAGAAAATTCAGTCGTAGTAGATACTTTTGGTGGAAGTGGATCAACACTTATGGCTTGTGAATTAACTAATCGCATCTGTTATACTATGGAACTTGATGAAAAATATGCATCAGTAATTTTAAGACGTTATGTTGATAATGGTGGTAATCCTGATGAAGTTTATTGTATTAGAGAAGGTAAAAAACTTTCTTATAATGAACTAGTGAAGCAAGTTGAATAACAAAATATAAAAATTTTAAAACTTTTTTCAAAATATGCGCCAATTTTTTGATTTGAGAACTATATAAATTGATGCGATAAGAAAAAAACACAAAAATTTTAACTTTTTTTCAAAAATCGTTAAAAAGGGGGGTATAAAAAAACTATACCTTAGGTGTGATGAATTTTTATCACAGAAATTAGCTTACGGATTTCACAAAATTTATATATAGGAAAAAGGCATCACTCGTAGGCAGTTCCAATGGTGATGACCCTGGTAAAGTAAATGGAACATAATATCATATTTGCAATAGCAAATGCCCAACTTTTACTTGAAAAGGTAAAAGAAAACAAGGTTGAGGAATTAAGTACTCAATTTAAGAAAGAGTATGCTGAGTATAAAATCAGCTGCGCAATAAAGGAAATGATTAATTTGAGAGACACATTTGGTTGGTCAGAATTAATCTATCCTACTGTAGAGTTATATCTAGATAAAGATAAAGCCTTAAAATCTATTATTTCATCAATTCCATCATATGAAGAATTCATGTATTATAGAAATGCAAGAAAAAGAATATTTCTAAAATTTCAAAATGACATGAATAACATGGATTTTGTTCCTAGTTGTCTTATTAAAGCTCAAGAAGATAGAAAAAAAGAACAAGAAATATTAATGAGACTTGAAGTATTATGCAAGATAGATTCTGGTAT
The DNA here is from genome assembly GCA_963628445.1 of uncultured Eubacteriales bacterium. Lineage (GTDB taxonomy): Bacteria > Bacillota_I > Bacilli_A > Acholeplasmatales > Anaeroplasmataceae > JAEELC01. The sequence goes on along the minus strand of CAVGEZ010000007.1, from coordinate 33,539 downwards.
AAAGTTAACAGGAAGTGAAAAATTGCTTTATGTTATATTTTATACTGATAACAGCAATAATAGCGATAAAAAGAACAAATAACTCAACCTTTAGGCCTGCCTGTTATGGGCGGGTTTTTCTTATGTCAAAAATAGTAAAAAAATATAATCGAAATATGTACACAATTGACTTGATATAAAGTCCTTTTAGAGTGATATATATACACGACGAAGGGATACCTTCACGGAGGACATTATGAAAGAAAAAATTGAGAAAATTATAGATGAAATGAAAAAGCAAACAATCGGCGTTGAAGTTGAGATGAACAATATTACAAGAATGACAGCAGCTAAGAAAGTAGCAGAGTATTTTGGTACAGGCGCTTGGTACGCAGCAAGAGATTATGGATATGATGCTTGTGCATGTAAAGATAGAAAAGGTAGAGTTTGGAAGTTCCAAAAGGACTGCAGCATTCAAGGTGATGATGCACAAAAGTGTGAAATGGTTACACCAATCTTAAACTATGACGATATTGAGGACTTACAAGAAATTATAAGAATCTTAAGAAAAGCTGGTGCAAAGAGCGATGCTTCAAGAATGTGTGGAGTTCATATCCACATTGGTGCAAACGGACATACACCAAAAACACTAAGAAACCTAACAAACATTATGGCTTCACACGAAAGCTTAATTATTGAAGCTTTAGGAATTGATAGCTCAAGAATCAATAGATACTGCAAAACAGTTGATCCTAGATTCTTAGATGAGGTTAATAAAAAGAAGCCAAAAACAATGAGCGATTTTGCAGATGTTTGGTATAAAAGTCAAAATGAGAATTATGGAAGAACACAACATTACAATGGAAGTAGATACCACATTCTAAACTTCCATGCTACATTCACAAAAGGAACAATTGAGTTCAGATGCTTTGAGTTCAAGAGACCTGCAAACGGAAAGCAAAACGGACTTCATGCTGGTGAGTTAAAAAGCTACATTCAATTTTGTTTAGCATTAAGCCAAATGGCTAAAGAAGCAAAAGGTGCATCAAGCAAACCTCAACAAAATGAAAATCCTAAATATGCAATGAGAACATGGTTGTTAAGACTTGGCTTTATTGGTGATGAGTTCAAGACAGCTAGAGAAACATTAACTAAAAACCTAAGAGGAGACGCAAGCTTCAGAAGTGGGTTAAGACCTGCTTCTAGCTTAGCCTAGGAGGTGTTAGCATGAACAAGATTTATTATTTAGCATATGGCTCAAATCTTAATCTAAGACAAATGAAAAGAAGATGTCCTGATGCAGAGCTTGTTGGAACTACCGAACTTCAAGACTATAGATTGATGTTTAAAGGAAGTAAGACAGGATCTTATCTTACAGTTGAAAAAGCAAAAGGATATAAAGTTCCTTTAGGTGTGTGGCTTGTGAGTGAACATGACTTGGCCAGACTCGACGTTTACGAAGGTTACCCGGCGTTCTATTACAGAAAACGAATAAACATACTGGTTGAAGAAACAAACGCAACACAGGCCAAATGTGAAGCAATAATTTATATAATGCACGAGGAAAGAGAACTCGGCGTTCCATCTAGACAGTATGTAGAGACATGTGTTGAAGGATATAATGATTTTGATTTCGATATTAAATATTTAATTGATGCATTTAACTATAGCAAAGAAGGAGATAAGAAAAATGGAAACAAGAGATAATATTGTAAAAGTATGCCCAATTTGTAATAAGGAGTATAAAGCTAGACCAGCAATTTCAAGAATTGATAATTTAACACCTATATGCCCATCATGCGGGACTAGGCAAGCTTTAGATAGTTTAGGCATTTCTAAAGAAGAACAAGATAAAATATTTAATTCAATTCATAATGCTTGTTTAAACAAATAAGTATAACGCCAACAAAGGGCTCACATTTGGCTCACGTTGGCTTTTTTAATGGTTCTTGGCTTGTTGTTTGCCTTTGTACATAAACAGCAACACAGGCCAAATTTGAAAAGATTAAAGTCATATTAGCGTATGGCTTTTATTTGTTATGGAGGTTAAGGCAGTGAGAAAACTTAAGAAGTATGTTCCTACAAAATTTAAAGCTAAGACATCCACATATAACAAGGAGGTGGCTGACTATGCGGTTAATTTTATAGAGTGCTTATGTCATACAAAAGGAACATGGGCCGGTGAGCCATTTGAGTTAATTGATTGGCAAGAGCAAATAATAAGGGATCTGTTTGGAACATTAAAACCAAATGGATATAGACAATTTAATACCGCATATATTGAGATACCAAAAAAGATGGGAAAACAGCTATCACTTGATACATTAATTCCAACTCCTGACGGCTTCACAACAATGGGTAAGATTAACGTTGGTGATCGTGTGTTTGACGAACGTGGCAAGGTTTGCAATGTTGTTGCTAAAAGCCAAGTTGATTATGAAGAACAAGCTTATAAAATTACATTTAAAGATGGTGAAATTATAGAAGCAGGGGCCAGACATCAATGGTGTGGTGAATATACACGAGGTAAAAATAAACAAGTAACATTTACAACTGAGGAATTATATAAATTACCTAAAGATGGTAATTTATATAGATTTAGAATTCCAGTTGCTAATGCAATAGAAACTAAAGAAGCAGCCTTGCCAATCGATCCTTATTTGATGGGATATTGGTTAGGGAATGGTAGCATAGCTCAAATGCCAAATAAATATTTAAGAGCATCTATTAAGCAAAGATTGGAGCTTTTAAATGGCTTCAATGCTAGTAATAAACAAATCAGTGAGAAATCATTAAAAAACTTAAGTGAGCTTTTATGGAGCCTGGGAATAAAGAATTCTAATGGTAAAATGTGCGATGATTCAAAATATAGATATATTGAGAAAATAGAAAAAATAGAGAATAGAGGAATGCAGTGTATTCAAGTCGATAGTCCTTCTCATCAATATTTGGTAGGCAGAACATTTTTACCAACTCATAATAGTGAACTTGCTGCAGCCGTTGCATTACTTCTTACGTGTGGTGATGGGGAGGAAAGAGCAGAAGTTTATGGATGTGCTGCTGATAGACAACAAGCTTCAATTGTATTTGAAGTTGCAGCTGATATGATTCGGATGTGCCCTGCGCTTAATAAACGATGCAAGATTTTAGCTGCTACAAAAAGAATAGTGTATTTACCTACAAATAGCTTTTATCAGGTACTATCAGCTGAAGCATATTCCAAGCATGGCTTTAATATACACGGAGTAGTATTTGATGAATTACATACGCAGCCAAATAGAAAATTATTTGATGTTATGACCAAAGGTTCTGGTGATGCCAGAATGCAGCCTTTATATTTCTTAATTACAACAGCTGGAACTGATACAAAGTCTATATGTTATGAAACACACCAAAAAGCTAAAGACATTATTGAAGGAAGAAAAATAGATCCGACTTTTTATCCTGTAATATATGGTGCTGATGATAATGACGACTGGACTGATCCTAAAGTTTGGAAGAAAGCAAATCCTAGTCTTGGTATTACTGTTGGTATTGATAAAGTTAAAGCGGCTTGCGAGTCAGCTAAGCAAAATCCAGCTGAAGAAAATACGTTCAGGCAGCTTCGACTCAATCAATGGGTTAAACAAGCTGTTAGGTGGATGCCAATGGAAAAGTGGGATTCATGTAAATCGGATTTTAAAGCTGAGGATTTAGAAGGTAGAGTTTGTTATGGTGGCCTTGATCTTTCATCAACAACAGACATTACAGCTTTCGTGCTTGTGTTTCCTCCAACTGAGGATGATGATAACTTTTATATTTTACCTTATTTTTGGATACCAGAAGAAAACATGCAAAGAAGAGTTGATAAAGACCATGTTCCTTATGACTTATGGGAACAACAAGGTTTTATTGAAACTACAGAAGGTAATGTTATCCATTATGGCTTCATTGAGTCTTTCATTGAAGATTTAGGTAAGAAATATAACATTAAAGAAATAGCATTCGATAGATGGGGTGCAGTACAAATGACACAAGATCTTGATGGTATGGGCTTTACTGTTATCCCGTTCGGACAAGGCTTTAAAGATATGAGTCCTTCAACAAAAGAGCTAATGAATTTAGTTCTTGCAAAAAGACTTAAACATAACGGTCATCCCGTACTTCATTGGATGATGGATAATGTTTGTGTAAGAACTGATCCAGCTGGAAACATTAAGATGGACAAATCAAAGTCAACGGAAAAAATAGATGGTGCTGTAGCTACAGTTATGGCGCTTGATAGAGCGATTAGAAATGAAGGATCTGCTGAGTCTGTATATGATACAAGAGGTCTAATAATTATTTAAGGAGGAATAGGCATGAGAATATTTAAGCATAAAAGAGATAAGCCAAGTGTAGAAAACAGAACGTCAGGTTCTAGTTATGCATTTTATATGGGCGGCTCAAATGCTGGTAAGACAGTTAACGAAAGAAGCGCTATGCAAATGACGGCAGTTTACGCCTGCGTTAGAATTCTATCAGAGGCAGTAGCAAGCCTTCCACTGCACTTTTACCGGTATAGAGATGATGGTGGCAAAGAAAAAGCAATAGATACAAATTTATATCATCTATTACATGATGAACCTAATCCAGAGATGAGTAGTTTTGTGTTCCGAGAAACACTGATGACTCATCTTTTATTATGGGGTAATGCTTATGCTCAAGTTATAAGAAATGGTAAAGGTGAGATAGTTGCTTTGTATCCTTTAATGGCAAATAAGATGACTGTTGATAGAGATGATTTAGGACACATTGTGTATGAATATCAAATCTCTAGAGAAGAAGCTACTTATAAGAAAGACTCGATTGTGTATTTATCACCACAAGATGTCTTACATATTCCAGGACTTGGTTTTGATGGATTAGTTGGTTACTCACCAATTGCAATGGCCAAAAATGCTATAGGGCTAGCTATTGCAGCTGAAGAGTATGGCTCTAAGTTTTATGCAAATGGTGCAGCACCTTCTGGTGTACTAGAGCATCCAGGAACAATTAAGGATCCACAAAGATTAAGAGATAATTGGAATAAGACTTTTGGTGGCAGTGCTAATTCTGGAAAAGTCGCAGTTCTTGAAGAAGGAATGAAATATACTGCGATTTCTATATCACCAAACGAAGCTCAGTTCTTAGAGACTAGAAAGTTTCAAATTGATGAAATAGCAAGAATATTTAGAGTTCCGCCTCATATGGTAGGAGACTTAGAAAAGTCGTCTTTCAGCAATATTGAACAGCAATCTCTTGAGTTCGTTAAATACACATTAGACCCTTGGGTAATTAGATGGGAACAGTCATTATCCAGATGCTTACTAAGGCCTGATGAAAAGAAGATTTATTTCTTTAAGTTTAATGTTGATGGACTTTTAAGAGGCGATTATCAGTCAAGAATGAGCGGATATTCGATTGGTATTCAAAACGGCTTTATGTCTCCTAATGATTGCAGAGATTTAGAGGGATTAGATTTGATACCTGATGAACTTGGCGGAAATAAATATATGGTTAATGGCAATATGCTACCACTTGATAAAGTAGGAGCTTATGCGCAAACTTCAGAAAGCGAGGAGGATAAAGGTGAAGAAGTTTTGGAATTGGAAAAATCAAATAACAGAAGAACAAGTCGAGGAAAGAATACTCGAACTTAATGGAACTATTGCTGATGAGTCTTGGTTTGGTGATGAAGTTACACCTGAGATTTTTAAAGCAGAATTATACGAAGGTAATGGCCCAATTACTATATGGATTAATAGTCCTGGCGGTGATTGCGTAGCAGCTAGTCAAATTTATTCAATGCTTATGGATTACAAAAAGACTAATGACGTTATTGTTAAAATTGATGGAATAGCTGCAAGTGCTGCATCGGTTATAGCTATGGCTGGAACTAAGGTTTTAATGGCACCTACAGCATTAATGATGATTCACAATCCTATAACTACCGCTATGGGTGATTATAGAGATATGAAACAAGCCATTACATTACTAGGTGAGGTTAAAGAGTCAATTATTAATGCGTATGAACTTAAAACAAATATGACAAGAGACTCTTTAGCTAAGCTTATGGATCAGGAAACTTGGATGAACGCAAAGAAAGCTATTGAACTAGGATTTGCTGATGAAATGATAGAAAATGCAGTTGCAGTACCAACTGAGGCTTATGCATTTTCAACACATGAATGTGCTAATAATCTTTTAAATAAGATTGGTAGAGTTGAACCAACAACTATAAAAAGTGGTCGAAAAGTTGATGAATTAAAAAATCAACTTAATGCAATTAAAAAATATATTTAATGGAGGATACGAAAATGACAATTGCAGAATTAAGAAACAAACGTGCTGAAACTTGGAAGTCTATGGAGTCATTCTTAGATTCACATAGAACTGAAAAGGGAGTATTAAATGAAGAAGATGATATGACCTATTCTAAGATGGAAAAGGAACTAGAAGTGTTAACAAATGAAATTAAAAGAATGGAAAGAAAAGAAATGATAGAACAAGAATTAAACAAACCTGTTACAACACCATTAACTGAAAAGCCTATGAACATGGTGGATGAAGAAGAAAAAGTAGGCAAAGCTAGTAAAAATTATAAGAAACAATTCTGGAATGCTATGAGAAAAAAGGTAATGACACCTGATATGATGAATGCACTTCATATTGGAACTGATACTGAAGGTGGTTATTTAGTTCCAGATGAATATGAACATACATTAGTTGAAGCACTAGAAGAAGAAAATATCTTCAGAAAGATTGCTCACATTATTAATACTTCAACTGGTGATAGAAAGATTCCGGTTGTTGCATCAAAAGGTAATGCTTCATGGGTTGATGAAGAAGGAACTATTACTGATAGTGATGATACATTCAGCCAAGTATCAATTGGTGCTTATAAACTAGGTACATTAATCAAAGTCTCAAATGAATTATTAAATGACTCAGTATTTGACCTAGAGTCTTATATTTCAAAAGAATTTGCTAGAAGAATTGGTGCTAAAGAAGAAGATGCATTCTTCAATGGTGATGGTGTAGGTAAGCCTATTGGTATCTTCAATAAAACTGGTGGTGCTGAAGTAGGTGTTACAACTGCTAGTGGTACAACTGTCACAGCTGATGAATTAATTGATTTATATTATTCATTAAAAGCACCATATAGAAAGAATGCTGTATGGATTTTAAATGACTCAACAGTAAAAGCTATTAGAAAGTTAAAAGATGCTAATGGTAATTATTTATGGCAACCAGCATTAACACAAGGAACACCAGATACAATTCTTGGTAGACCAGTTTATACATCTACTTATGTTCCTGAAATAAAAGCCGGTAATAAAGCTATTGCTTTTGGTGACTTTAGTTATTATTGGATTGCTGATAGACAAGGCAGAAACTTTAAGAAGTTAACTGAATTATATGCTGCAACTGACCAAACTGGATTTGTAGCTACACAAAGAGTAGATGGTAAATTAATCTTACCTGAAGCAATTAAAGTCTTAGTTTGTAAAGGCACAGCTACAGCATAATTATAGGAGGTAGAAATTAATGGATGCTAATGATTTATTGGATAGAGTTAAATTGAATTTGGTGATTTCTTTTGATGACGACGATGCTTTAATATTAACATTCATTAATTCTGCCATTGCTTATGCAGAAGGTTATCAGCATTTAGATGATGGCTATTACAAAAGTAATGATATGAGTGAAAATACCAAACAGGCTGTAGTGATGTTATCTAGTCATTTTTATGAAAGTAGAGACGGATCTACAGCAGGTTTTTTCTCAAACAATACTAATGCATCAGAGCAAGTGTGGAAGTCAGTAAATCGATTATTATTACTTGATAGAACATGGAAGGTGTAGATATGGCACTAGGTTTAATGAATAAAAAAATATACATAAGCGTTTTAGAAAATATAACTGATCAAGACGGCTTTACTAGTCAACAATTTAAAAGATTAAAAGAGACAAGAGCTATAGTTGAAGAAAAACACTTAAATGAAAAGTGGTCAAATTATGCAGCTTTTGCGGATGCTGAGATTTTATTTCAACTACGAGTTATTCCTAATTTTAATGTTGAGATTGACCATTACGTAGAGTATCAAGACCAGGTTTATAACATCATTAATGTTGAAAACGTAAAGGGTAGAAATATGTATATAGAGATTTTAGCAAAAAGGTGTGATGCATCTTATGGCAAATTGTAAATATAAATTACCAGATGAATTCTTGAGGAAGTTATCTATGCTAGGTAGTGAAACCGATAGAATTACAGAAGAAGTTTTACAAGCTGGTGGCGAGGTTGTACTAGCTAAAGCTAAGTCGAATTTATCATCAGTTTTAAGTGGTAATTCTAGTGGTGAGTTATTAAGTGCTCTGGGAATGTCAGGTATTTTACAAGATAGAAATGGTAATTCAAATATTAAGATTGGTTTTAGTGAACCACGTAAAGACGGGACATCAAACGCTTTAATTGCTAATGTACTTGAGTATGGTAAACACAATCAACCACCTAAGCCATTTATGGCACCTGCTAAAAAGCAAAGTAAGAATGAGTGTATTAACACTATGATAAACAAGCTGGAGGAGGAAATTAAGAAATTATGACGATACTAGAAGAATTAAAATCAATTATTACAGATTTGGGTTTTAAGGTTGAGACCGGTGTTTTTAGTGAAAAAGCTCCAAGTGAATATTTTGTTTTAACTCCTCTTGATGATTCCTTTCCTTTAAATGCTGACAATATGCCTTTGACTGACTTATGCTCTGTTAGAATTACGTTTTACACACAAAAGAATTATTTAAAAAATACAAAAAAATTAATCCGAGAACTATTCAAAAATGATTTCACGATAACTTCTAGAAGGTTTGGAGGATTTGATACTGGTACGAATTACTATCAGTATACAATAGATGTTGAAAAGAACTATGAAATGGAGGAAGAATTATGGCAACTATTGGATTAGATAAATTATATTATGCAACAATTACTGAAGACGCTAGTGGTAATGAAACTTATGGCAAGCCAGTACAACTTGCAAAAGCTATATCAGCTGATTTAACAGTAGAATTAAATGAAGCAACGCTTTATGCTGATGATGGGCAAGCTGAGGCTGTAAAAGAGTTTAAGAGCGGTACATTATCACTTGGTATTGACGATATTGGAAGTGAAGCTGCAGCTGCTTTAGTTGGTGCTGTGGTTGACGATAATGGTGTATTAATTTCTGGCGGTGAAGATACATCTAAATATGTGGCTATTGGTTTTAGAGCAAAAAGAGCTAATGGTAAATATAGATATTACTGGTTGTACAGAGTATTATTTGGAGTTCCTGCAACTAACCTTGCAACTAAAGGAGACTCAATTACATTCTCTACACCAACAATTGAAGGTACTATCTTTAGACGTAATAAGCTAGATGGACTTAAAAAGCATCCTTGGAAAGCTGAAGTTAACGAAACTGACCTAAATACAGATATTGTATCCGCTTGGTATGATAATGTTTATGAACCAAGTTTTGCAAATGGGGGTAGCATATAATGGCAAATGATAGAAGTGCTTTAATTACAATTGGTGATAAAGAATATGAATTATTGCTAACTACAAAAGCTACAAAAGAAATAGCCAAAAAGTATGGTGGCCTTTCAAATTTAGGTGATAAATTAATTAAAAGCGAAAATTATGAAGAAGCTATAGGTGAGATTGTTTGGTTAATCGTGACATTAGCTAATCAGCCAATTTTAATTCATAATTATAAAAACAAAGATGATAAAAAAGATTTATTAACAGAAGATGAAGTAGAACTTTTAACAACTCCTACTGATTTAGCAAACTTTAAGGATGCAATATCTGAAGCGTTGTTTAAGGGAACAAAAAGAAATGTTGAGAGTGAAAGCTCAAAAAACGAAGTGAACGAGTAAGTGATGAAGAATTATTTACTCGTCTTTTATATTATGGTTTGAGTCAACTTCATCTTACGCAGGATGAAATATGGCTCATGCCATTTGGCCTACTTTTAGATTTATGGGAATGCCACAAGCAGTATGTAGGAATTTCAAAACCTAAAATAGAACATTTTATTGAAGATATTATACCTGATGGAATTTAGGAGGTGAGCATTATGGCGGATACATTTGGTCTTAAGATTGGCTTGGAAGGTGAGAAAGAGTTTAAATCACAACTAGCAGAAATAAATCAAACATTTAAAGTGTTAGGATCAGAAATGAAACTAGTAGATTCGGAGTTTGAGAAAAATGATACTTCAATGCAAGCTGTATCAGCTAGAAGTGAAGTATTGAAGAAGTCAATTACTGAACAAGAAAAGAAAGTAAATACACTACGTCAAGCCTTAGAAAATGCATCAACCTCCTTTGGTGAAAATGATAAAAGAACAAAGAACTGGCAAACACAATTAAATAATGCTCAGGCTGAACTAAACGACATGAATAAGAAACTCAATGAAACTACTGGTGACCTGGATGATGTTTCTGATGAAATGGACGATACTACAAAGTCAGCTAGTAAAATGACAGATGAAGTAGAAGATGCTGGAAATGCCGCTAGTGACTCTTCAAACAAATTTGAAGTTTTAGGCACTGTTTGCAAAGCAGTCGGAGTAACTATGGCTGCGGCTTTTGCAGCGGTTACAACGGCAGCTGTGACGGCAGGAAAGGCCTTAGTTTCAATGACTAAAGAAGGCGCGTCTTATGCTGACGACATTTTAACAACTAGTACGGTTACTGGTATATCAACAGAAAAATTACAAGAGTATTCTTATGCAGCTGAGCTTGTAGATGTATCAGTTGAAACCTTAACTGGCTCAATGAAGAAAAATATAAATGCCATGAAAAGCGCAGCAGACGGATCAAGCACCTATGTTGAAGCTTATGAAAAGTTGGGCGTTCAAGTAACTGACCTTGATGGAAATTTAAGAGATAGCGAAATGGTCTATTGGGAGTTGATAGAGGCATTAGGTAGAGTTGAAAATGAAACTGAACGTGATGCACTTGCTATGACAATTCTTGGTAAATCAGCTCAGGAGTTAAATCCTTTAATTGAGGCTGGATCTTACAGGATGCAAGAACTAGGTGAAGAAGCAAAAAAGGCTGGTTATGTTTTATCTGATGATATGCTTAACGCTTATGGCGCTTTAGATGACCAACTTCAATATTTAAACAATGGTGCAACAGCATTAAAAAATGCTTTAGGTACAATCCTGCTTCCAGTTATGACTGAACTAGCTACTGAGGGTGTATCTCTTTTAAGTGAGTTTACTAAAGGAATACAGGACTGTAATGGCGATGTTAGTAAAATGGGTGAAGTTGTATCTAAGGTTCTGCCAAAATTCCTAGATGCAATTATGAAGTATATTCCAGAAATCATGGATATTGCAATGTCGATAGTTTCATCAATTGCTAGCACGATTATGAACAATCTAGATTTGATAATTGATACAGGTGCTGAAATTGTAGGTACTTTGTTTAATGGAGTTCTTAGCGCAATGCCTAAAATTGCTAAAGGTGCTGTTAAAATTATGTCTACTTTAATTAAAGGACTTATTTCAAATCTACCTAAAATTGTAGAAGCAGCAATTACATTAATTACTACTTTAGCAGACGGTATTGCAGACGCTATTCCTAATCTTATACCAGCATTAGTAGAAGTTGTAACTCAAATGGTTAAAACATTAGTTGATAATTTACCAAGAGTTGTAGCAGTAGCTTTAAAGATTATTAAAGGCTTAGCAACAGGATTAATTGAAGCTATACCCGTACTAGTAAAAGCACTACCTGAACTTATTACATCTATTGTAGATTTTATTCTTGGCTCAATACCACAAATTATTGATGCAGGTATTGATCTGTTTGTAAGTTTGGTTGAGGCGCTACCTACTATAATTGAAAATATTGTGGCGGTTATTCCTGAGATAATTGATAGCTTAGTAACTACAATTTTAGACTCAATTCCTTTAATTATTGATGCTGGAGTGAAGCTTTTAATTTCATTAGTTGAGAACCTTCCAACAATTATAGAAACTATCCTTTTAGCTATTCCTGAAATTATTACGAATTTAGTTAATGCTCTAATCGGTAGTATTGATAAAATCATTGAAGCAGGAGTTAAACTTTTCACATCTCTAATTACGAATCTTCCTCAAATAATTACAGAACTTGTTAAGGCTATACCACAAATTATGTCTGCAATTATTAGTGGCTTTGCAAATGGACAAAAGCAAATGGCAGACATTGGTAAAAATTTAGTTAAAGGCTTATGGGAAGGTATCCAAAGTTTAGCAGGCTGGCTTACTGATAAAGTATCAAATTGGGCCAATGGTCTATGGAGTGGTATTAAGGGTGTATTTGGTATTCACTCACCATCCAAAAAGATGACATGGATCGGTAACATGTTAATGGAAGGTATGGCTAATGGTATTGATGATAGTTCTAATGATGCTGTAAAGTCTGTGAACAATGCTACTGATGAAATAAATGATGCCTTTAATAATCTAGAAAGTGATGCTAACTTAAGTGTTCATACAAATGTTGATGATAATGCTAAAACGTCAATTTTAGATAGTTTATCTGATGTGTATCTTTCGTTAAAAAATAGTATAAAAGATGGACTTTATAGTATGAGTGATGTATCAGAACAAAGTCAGCTTATTGAGGTTAGAGTTCCTATTTATTTAGATTCAGAAGAAATAACAAATGTAACAAGTAAAGTGCAAAGTGGAAGAACAGCAAGCTATAAAAGAGCAATGGGGGTATAACTATGGCATTAAGTATTTATTCTAAAACAGGTGCTTGGCTATCGGATGTAGATAGAGTTTTATCATGTGATACTCAAGTTACACTTGAAGGCGTTAAAACAATATCATTTGAAACAATTTTAACTGATGACCTTTTAAATAACGTAACTAGCACAGATTGCTATATTAACTACAATGAGGAAATTTACGATATTGCATCTATGGCTAGATCTCTTTCTAAAGGACTTTATAAAGTTAAATTTTCTGGTGAGCATGCTTCATATAGATTAAATAATTATTCGAAAGAGTCATTCTCTTGTACTGGAACACCTAAAGAAATTTTAACTAAATTATTAGATGGAACTGAATTTATGGTTGGCACCTGTGATGGAACCACAATTTCAACATTTGAGGTTGAAGAAGAATCAACTCTTAGAAGTATGGTTTTAAGTTTAGCTGATAGCCTTGATATGGATATAAGTTTTGATTATTTTACTGTATCAATTTTAAATCACAAGGGCACAACTACACCAGTTGAGCTTATTGATAGTAATGTTGTATCGATTTCAAAGACAATAAAGGCCACAAAAGAAAATCCTACCTATGCAATAACAATTTTAAATAACAAGAATTTAACTGTTGGTGATGAACTACATTTGAAATTTACAAAACTTGGAATTGATGAAAATGTAAGATTAATAGGAATTAAAGCTAAACCTTATACCAGCAAACAAATAGAACTAGAAGTTGGCGATAGCGAGTCTACTGTCGAGAGTGATTTGGTGAAAATTACAACTGAGGCTGTTAACAAAGATACATCTTACTATGGAGTTAAAATAACAACTGAAGAAGGTTTAACAATTGAGCGCGGCGACAGTAATGCCAAAGTAGTCATGAACTCTAATGAGTTTAAGATGCAAGCCAAAAATAAACTTGGCAAGTATGTAGATAAACTTTATTTTGATAGTGAGAGTGGTGAATATAAGTTTAGAGGTTCTGTTCAAGTAGATGCAGGATCTATCAACATCAATGACAATTTTGTGGTTGATGAGAACGGAAACGTCACTATGCAAGGTTCCTCTACAATTTATGGCGGTAAATATTACTCTGGAACTCCTGGCTCAACTGATGGATTTTCTAAAATGACTGCAACAGGATTTGATGTTTATAATACTGATGGTGATTTGAAGTTAAAACTTGGATATACTACCGAAGATGAGGACTACCCATTCTTGCAATTAGGATCTGGTCAAGGCGCATCTAATGACTTCGGATTAATAAAAAAGTTTGAAGATGGCCTTTGGATTGGTAATTCACTAGCCGCTGACGATCAAGGAACTTTTACTGCTAAGGAAGGATATAATGGAATATTTTTCAAGTTTGAGGATAATACGGCTTACGTAGTTAAGGATACAAATATGAAAAATATTTATACAGGACAAGCCATAGCTAAGTTTGGTTAATTATGAAAGATTTAAATTTAGATAAAGATTATCCGTTATTCGATTGGAATGCTTCAGAAGATAGAAAAGCATCATATAAAGCTTTAATTGAAAAACAAAACACATCTAATTTTAAAATGTCAGTATGGAACGAACTTGTCGATATAGTAAATGACGTTTTAACTAGAATGGGTTATAGCTGGAATGATACGTATGCAAGTTATGCTAATACCAAAATACATAAAATTCTATTTATATTTCCAGGAATTTTGTATGCTACAAAGTTTAATTCATTAGTTTATAACCTTTCTTGTATTGTTGAAAATACATGGATTTGGCAATACGATAAAAATTATGAAGGTTATATTGGAAGGTTTAGTGTTCGAGGATGTTTACTATCAGATGAGCCTGATACTGTATATGCGTCTATGCTTTTAGAACTTGTAAGAAAACTTAATTTGTTTATTAACACGTTAAAGGATGAAGCTGACATATTAAATCAAGTCGCCACACTAAAAGAACAAGCGAGCAGTGATGTTACACTTGCAATTCCTAAAATACAAGAAGTAAATGTTAAGTACACAAGTAGCTCATTATTTGATACAAATTTAATAATTGATGAGCCATATTTGCTTGAGATTAATGATGGATTTAAAGCATCATCAAACGGTAGTATTTCTTTGAAGAACGCTTCAAACACGATGAAATCAAGTGTCAAATTAAAATCATTTGCAGAAGCTACAATGGAAATAGAAGAACTTTATAGAAACTTATATAGCAAGCTTTTATGCCAATTAAAGTTTAATGCAAAGCTAGAAATTGACTTCAATGAATGTAAACTTAAGATTGATATCCCAGCAGCCTTAATTGAAAATGCTAATTTAACTCTTCCTGAATTATCTAAAATAATAGCTGACGCAACTGTCAAAATTGGCACTGATTCTAAGTTAAGCTTTGCAAAACCAAGTTCAATTTTAGTTAATGACGTTTCTAAATTGGTAGCTGAAAGTATCTTATTGTGTTCTGATAAAAAAGTATTTAGTACAAAGGTTGTTGCAAATAGTGAGTACTCTATAGAAGCTGAGATGATTAAAGGATCAACATGCTATTCAGTAGTTGCAGGTATCACAAAGTATAAAGCGCAAATTAAAAATGGTCGTTCTGCAAGAGCTTATTCAACTGTCTCTTGTAATTTAAATATTAGTATTCCTCAAATGGTAGGTTGTATCACTAAAGTTATGGAACCTGAATCGATTGAGGCTGTAGCAAAAATAACGGATTTAATGAGCAAAGGTATAAGCGGTCCAATTGCATCAATTTTAAGTTCACAAGATGATATATCAAGTGAGATAATAAAAGGAATATCAATTAACACAGATAGTATAGTTGATGGAATATCTACACAAAATGGCGAGTTAGAAGCTATGGCAATTAGATTATGTAGGTATAGCGAAGAGATAGTAAGTAATATAAGTGGCTCAATAAATACACTTATCAGCGCATTAATAAGCTCTAATTTAAATGCTGAAATGGCCACTAATATAAAACTTGATATACATACTACAAAAGGATCTATAATTGCATCATTAGATTTAAACGGACTGATAGATGCCGATATGATTACTTTAAATTATGGCGATAATTATTTAAAGGTAAGAACTAGTATGAATGAAACATTAGATTTGAGCTTAAGTAATGTAGAGCCATATTTGTTAGAAATTAATAAGCAGTTTATAGAACAAAGTAGTGCTTTACTTAAGGTTGTTGATTCAAGTCAAACATTAAAGATTAACTGTGAATTATTGAAAGAAATATATAGTGATAAATTAAGTATCGTAGTGCCGTCAGCTTTTGAAACGGCAACTCAAAGCGATGCTTTTTTTAATGCAGAAATGACGTTCGATCCTGCGTCTTGGTTAAACCCAGTGAAAATAGAGGATGATTTACAAGTTTATCAAACATACGAAACAGAACAAACTGAAGATAATTTACTACTAAAATAGGAGGGTATATGAGACAAGCAAATGTAAAACTTAAAAATAAATCAGGTGAGGATGTCCTATATGAAGGAGTTAAATCTGTATCTCTACTTGACGAAAATGACGAAATTAAAACATTTACTTTAGGTGCGCCAGATACGCTAAGCGCTGACCTGGACTTTTCACAAGGAGACGAAGAAATAGATGCTCCTGATGATACGCTCTATGAAAAAGTGATTATCATTAAACCGCCAAATTTTATAGCAGCAAATATTGCTAAGGATGTAGAAATAGCAGGTATTGTTGGAACGTTTGAAGGCGCAAAAGAAGTGCCACAATTGTACACTCCTAGTATTTCAAGAAATGGTGACACCATCAATATTAGTAATAATTCAAATAATGGTGCTTTCAGTAAAATGTTTCGTGTATATGTTAATGATAAATTAGAGTTTTCTCAAACAAGTAGTTCATTTAGTTTAATTGGTAAATTTGCAGCTGAGGCTGATTATAAAATAGAAGCTTCTTGTTACAACGAGCAGCTAGTTGAATCAAATAAAAGCTCAAGTATTAATGTTTCGATTTACTCAATTATAAAAGAGTATGATGAGAATTTAACCACTAAAGATACAACAAAAAAGATTTCAAATGGTTTAACTTATAGTTTTACAATGACAGCTAATTTTGGTTACTGGCTTCCTGAACTTATAGAAGTTAAAGAAAGGTTAAACGGCACTGAAGATTATGTTGAAACGGAGGCCTATACATATTCAATGTATACAGGTGTTATTAAAATAAACTCAATGAAATCAAACTTGAAATTCAAACTTGCATCAGTAAATTATGCTTTTCTTGAAAGGCCAAAAGTTGAGGTTGATTTTAATAATTATACTTTAATAACAGATTTAACAACTCATGCACAGCACTTAAATATTTATATTGATGGTGTATTAATTAAGCAATTTGAACGTGAAACAGAAGATACATCGTCACTAACTAAGGATACTTATGAGATAACTGATGATTATGTAATGACTTTAACTAATACAGAATACCAAAATAAAAAAGCACCTTATATTTGTCACAATATAACTATTGATGATGAAACTACAATTAATTTTAAGGAGGAATGGATATGGCGCTAGAAGTAGATTTAAAACAATATGTAAAAACCTATGGTGAGCA
The DNA here is from genome assembly GCA_963628445.1 of uncultured Eubacteriales bacterium. Classification (GTDB taxonomy): domain Bacteria; phylum Bacillota_I; class Bacilli_A; order Acholeplasmatales; family Anaeroplasmataceae; genus JAEELC01. The sequence goes on along the minus strand of CAVGEZ010000007.1, from coordinate 16,208 downwards.
TACTTTAGTAATTAATGTCACTGGTGATGGTTTTAGAAAAAGCGAAGATATAACTTATACTTACGAGTCAAAGCCTTTTATAAAATCGTATATAGATCATATTCATGTATCAAACATTCAAGAAAATGTATCTCGGATTGATTTTTATGTTGACGGCGCACTTTGGAAATCTATAGAGCACGATATAACTTCAACTGATGAAATGGATATTGATTATACAGATACGCCAATTACGCCAACAAGTGATAATGCCATTTATTTGAATTTTATAACAACTTATGGTGAATTTAAAAGTAATGAAACCAGAACAGCTTATACTGAAATTACAACAGAAGATATTAGTACAACATATAAATTTAAGCTTGATACGAGCGATGGATTTTATAAACCTAACAACCAAAGCAAGGATAATACTTATGCAACTATTAGATTAAATATTGAACATATCGGAAGAGACCAAAATCTAGTTATTTATTGGAGGCAGTCAACTGAATCTGGATATGACTTTGGACTAATAGGTAATAAGTCAGTGGCTTTATCTCAGTCCTCTGAAGCTGATTCATCAGTGTTAAAAAGCTTTAAAGGCCTAACCGCCACAACAGAACAAAAATATACTATACAGTTAGAAGCAGGAACTTGCTTTTATGACATAAAGTATAGAAAAGACGGATCTCAATCTTCTGGTTGGGATAGATTTGATTTTAGATATGAAATAGAAGAAATAGAATAAAATGGAGGATTAATTATTATGATTACACAAGCAACAGCAAATACAATTTTAAACGCCTTTTTTGGCAAAGCGCAATCTATTAATATAGCATCAACTTGTTATATTGGACTTTCTACTACACAACCTACTGCAACAGGTGATAATTTCACAGAGCCAGCTGCATTAACAGGCTATTCTAGAACTTTAATCGGAATGTATAACCAAGGTTCAACTCAAATGATGGATTCAGCAAGCGAGGGAACTATCTCAAATGGTTCAAATATTATTTTCTTTCCAGAAGCAACTGCTACATGGGGAACAATATCTTATTTTGGAATTTTCACATCAAAAAGTGATGGTAAGCCAATTATGTGGGGGGCACTAACGACTCCTATATCAGTTCCATCAGGATATATTCCAATCTTTAGAGCAGGTGCTTTAAACGTATCACTTCAATAGGAGGTAGTGCTATGGCTAAATATTTAGAAATGGAAGGCTCAATTCAAATAGATCTAGAAGCTATTTTCAAACAAATTATCAGAACTATTGAGGAACAAAAACCTAAGGAGGAAACTAAAGATGAGTGAGACTTTAATTAGTATTGCAGCAGTAATTTCCGCTTTAACGGTCATATTCAATTTAATGTTTATGGTTCATAACTGGTATCTTAAAAATGAGAAGCAAGACAAGTCTATTAAAGAGATTAAAGAAGAACAATCTATTTTAACTAATGGTGTCCTTGCTTGTCTTAAAGGTCTTAAAGAACAAGGCTGTAATGGCCCTGTAACAGAGGCTATAAATCATATTGAGGAACATATAAACAAACAAGCTCATAAATAGGTGGTGAATTAAATGAATGAAATTTTATTAAATATTTTAAGTGTGGTAGTATCAGCAGTGGTATTACCACTTATTAGTTTAATTGGTGCTAAGCTTTTAAGCTTCATTAACACAAAGATTAACAATGATAAAGCATCAAAGTTGATGGAAGAAGCTACAAATATTGTAACGAACGCTGTAAGATCAGTATTTCAAACCTATGTTGAGGCACTGAAGAAACAAGGCACGTTTGATAAAGAGAGCCAAATATACGCTCTTGAGAAAGCTAAAAGTACAGCTCTTAATCAAATGAGTGATGAGATAAAAAGCTACATTACGTCAAATTATGGCAACATCAACACATGGCTTTATACTCAAATTGAAGCTACTATTTCAAAACTAAAAAATTAAATTATGTCAATACTTGTTATAAAGTTTTTTGGTAGTAAAATAGTTAGCAGTGAAAGAGGCGTATTGTATGTTTGATGTTAATGTTCAGGCTTATAGTTCTGAAGGTGATGATTTAAGTTTCAGCCAAATTTGTACACAAGAACAAGTTGATGAATTAAAGAAATGTTATGATAGTGAGGATCTAATTATAAGAGAAATACCAAATGCTAAATTTTCTCAAAGTATGGAAACTTGCTTTTGTCCATATTGTATGAATATGAAGTTCTTTACAAAATATAATAAAGTTGAAGTTTGTAGTGAGTGCGGAAGAAAGTACTTTATCAGCCTTTAATTAATTTATGCCTCTAGGAGTAAAATCTTAGAGGTATTTTTTATTTATCTTCTATAAATTGTAGAGGTTGTTTTATTAATAAAAAACAAATATAATAAATGTATAAGGATGGAGTTGATTTTTATGAATGAAAGAATTATTCAAATGAGACGTGTATGGAGATTAAGTGAAGAAGAAGTTGCTGAAAAATTAGGAATATCAGTAGAAGATTATGAAGAATTAGAAGATGGTACAATAGAACCTTCTATGAGACAAGCACAACAACTTTCTGAACTGTTTAAAGTTACATTAGATTATCTTGTTTCTGGAATTGCTAGCGATAGGGATTTACTCTCTATAAATAGGCCATTAACTAAACTTGAAAGAGATACAGATGCTTTAGATGAAATTAAGAGACTATATTCTGATAAAAATTTTAATAAGTATAAAAAATATTTATGTGGATTATATCATCTTGAATCATTTGAATGTGATGATTCATTGTGTCAAAATTGGAACTATGCAAATAAAGAAAAAATTATTGATTTAGATGATTTTGATTTTCTAGAAGAACTTTCAGATAATGGAAAAATTGAGGTATATCATCATAAAGATTCAAAGTCTATTGATGACGTATTGCATTTTGACAGTGTTTTAAAATGGCTTCTAATCGGAAGAGTATCAGATCCTAAATATGTTGATTGGGCTATGAAAAAAGATCCTGTTAAATTATTGAACTATTATTTACTAAAAGATGAAGAACATCTCGACAAAGAATTGATTTTACAATGCTTAGATAATGGTGGCTATATTCAAAAGGTTGTTGACATATACACCGTGAATACCGGTGACGATGAATATCCTAGTTACGAAACAGGATTTAAATTTGGTAAAGACGCATTTGCTACAATGCTTCTGAGAGAATATTGTAAGAAATAATGGATATTAGAACTTTTGGCCATCAATTTTTATATTAAAAAATTAATATCTGCTAAAACTATATTGAAAAATATTATAATAGAGTATATACTATAATGATTTAGTTATATTATTTCTAAATGGTAGGTTTGGGGCAAGAAAGGAATAATTTAAATGTATCATTATGTGGAAAATAAAAAGCAATTAAAAAGGGCACAATTCACTAGTTCTAATTTAATGAAAAATTTAGAGGAACGATTGAGAAATGAATACGGTATTAATACTCAATTTTTTCTGGTTGGTAGCGGTGCTCGGAATATGGTGACTCAAAATGAAAGTCGACCAATTGATTTTGATTACAATTTAAATGTACTTAATGGATATGATTATGATGAACGAGAATTAAAAGAATGTGTAAGAAAAGCATTTAATATGGTAATGAATGAATCAGGTTTGTCGGATGTTGACGACTCAACTTCATCTTTAACATCTAAGCCTATTTGCTTTACTGATGATAACCAATTACAATTTTCAATTGATGTTTGTATTGTGACTAAAGATGGTGATGGACAATGGCAAAGGTTGATTCATAAGAAAACGGGTTATAGTTATAATGACAAATATTATTGGAATACTTCTCCAAGTTCAGCAAACTACTATCAAAAGGCAGAAAAAATTAAATCAGTACCTGGATGGTGGGATAAAGTAAGAGATCACTATTTAGAAATTAAAAATAGATATTTAATAAAAAATGATTATAATCATCCTTCTTTTGTTTGTTATATTGAAGCAATCAACGATGTTTACAATCAAATGAAACAAAAAAAATTAATAAAGTAAAAATTATATATAGCACTTGATGATTTAATTTCACCGGGTGCTTTTTTCTTTATCTTCAAAATAAGCTCATTTATTGTATAATTAAAGTATGAATGAAATTGGTAAAAGATATGGAAGATTAGTCGTTATTAAAAAAGTAGATAGAAAAGAATTTACGTCGTCAGTTTATCTTTGTAGATGTGATTGTGGCAATATGAAAGAGGTTAATATCAATAAATTACACACAGGGCACACTAAAAGCTGCGGATGCTTAAAACATAAAATTAGAGATTTGACAGGACAGCGCTTTGGACGACTTGTAGTAGATTCATTTAAAGGTAGAGATAAAAATCAAACTTTATGGAAATGTAGTTGTGATTGTGGAAATAAGTGTGTTGCTTCATCACATGATTTATTACTGGGGTGTACTGTTTCATGTGGTTGTAGGAATAAAGAGAATCAAGTGAATTTTAGAAATAATGACGACCTTGTTGATGGAACTAGAAAATCATTAATTGTTTCAAATAGAAAGCTTAATAGAAATAATTCCTCGGGAGTTGTAGGCGTTCATTTTAATAAAATTCGGAGCCTGTGGGTAGCGCAAATTACATTCCAAAGAAAATGTCATAACCTTGGAAGATTTAAAACTAAGGAAGAGGCAATCAATGCACGTAAGGAAGCAGAAGAGTTGTATTTTGGTAAATATAGAAAAAAGTAAATAATTTTTTAATTAGGATTTTAAACATAATTTTCTCAAAAACTGCCTTTTTTATTTTCTTTCATACCACTCATTTAACATCAATTTTGAGATTTTATAAAACGTAACAATTTGCTTCATTTGGCTTGTTTGACATATAAATTTTATGTGCTAAAATCTAGTTGAATATTGAAGCGCAGATAAATAAAATTCAGGAAGTTGGTGTTAAGATTATGGATCTTACAAAAGATGAAATAAGAGTTCTTGATGGAATTTTAAGAACGGAAATAATGGAGTTAAAAGGCCTTGTTAGAAATGCTGATAACGCCAAAGACAAAAAGGAACTTGAAAAAGAGTTAAGTACAGTTGAGTCTATTTTCTCAAAACTAAATAATTAATACATGATCGTCCTTCAGGATTAATTTTCTGGAGGTTTTTTTCTTTTTCATCCGGACGATTTAGAGCACGCCTCCCATATACCTAGTGAAGGAGGATATCTCACATGACAAAAGAAGAAAAAGAAAAATTAAAAGACATGCGTTATAAAGGTAAAGATTATAGAGCAATTGCTGATGCTCTGGGTATTTCGTTTGATACTGTTAAATCTTATTGTAGAAGAAATGGACTAGATTATGAAACATTAAAGAAAGGTGAACTTTGCCCTGTATGCTCAGAACCACTCATCAACACTAAAGGGCATAGGCAAAAGAAATACTGCTGTGAAGAATGTAGAAGAAAGTGGTGGCGACTTCATCCAGAACTTAAACAAAAACTTGCTAAATCTATGTATGAAATAACCTGCTGCACTTGCCACAAATCTTTCATCTCATATGGTTGCAAAGCTAGGAAGTACTGTTCCTGGCCTTGCTATAATATTGGCAGAAAGGAGGGGAAGAACAATGACCAAATTAGAGAGTTATCAAATGGCAATGCATCAAGCAAAGTTAATGCTTAAAAAAGGCATAATTACAGATAAGGATTATACTAAAATTGAAAATAAAATAGCTGATAAATATTGTATCAAAAAAGGTAGTATTTACCGCCTTAATGGCTTGCTATTAACTCCCTTTAGAGTGATAGATATGTGTGACGAAAGAGAGGTATAAAACATGCCGAATGTCACAGTTATATCAAGCATTCCAAAACTAAAGAAAAAGAAAAATGTAGCAGCTTATGCTCGTGTTTCATCTGGTAAAGATGCTATGCTTCACTCATTATCAGCTCAAGTAAATTATTACAGCAAGTTGATCCAATCGAGAAAAGAATGGAACTATGTAGGCGTTTATGCAGATGAGGCTTTTACAGGAACTAAAGCAGATAGACCTGATTTTATAAGGCTTATGAACGACTGCCGCGATGGGAAAATAGATATTGTTATTTGTAAGTCTATATCAAGATTTGCTAGGAACACAGTAACCTTACTAGAGTCCGTAAGAGAACTTAGAACATTGGGTATCGACGTATATTTTGAAGAACAAAACATCCACTCGCTAAGTAGTGATGGAGACTTAATGCTATCAATTCTTGCATCATGCGCTCAAGAAGAGTCAAGAAGTGTATCTGAGAATATGCTATGGCGTATTAAAAAAGACTTCGAACAAGGCACTCGTTGGGGTGCTAAGGACCGTTTGGGTTATAAGGTTGTAGATAAAGAACTCGTCATTGTTCCTGAAGAAGCTGAAATTGTAAGACGTATTTTTGATATGTATTTATCAGGAATGGGCGACCAGAAGATAGCTAATACCTTAAATGATGAGGGAGTAAAAACTTTCACTAATAAGAAATGGCATAACAATACTATTAAAGGCATTCTTACAAATCCTGATAATGCTGGATATCTTGTTCTTCAGAAAACTTATAGGGAAGACCATATATCAAAAAAGAAAAAGCTTAATAAGGGCCTTAAACCAAAGTTTGAAGTTGAGGAAGATCATGAAGGTATTGTTGATAAAGAGACTTTTCAGAAAGCTGCTGCAATTAGAAAAGAAAGAACTAATGTAACAGAACAACAAAAAACATCATTATTTAGCGGAATGATTAATTGCTCATGCTGCGGTCGTAACTTCAAGCATAAAACAAGAGGGGATCGTAGTTGTTATATTTGTTCGACATTTGACCAGGAAGGTAAGAGCAAATGTAGTAACAAACAAATAAGAGATGAGATAATTATTGCTAAAACATGTGAAGTTCTAGGAATGGATGCAATTGATAGAAATATCATAACCCAAAAATTAGAAGAAATTATAGCGTATGACAATAATACACTAACATATAAATTCATTAATGGAAATAAAGTGAGTGTAGCTTGGGCCAACCCTAGCAGAAGCGCTTCATGGACTCCTGAAATGAAAGAAAAAGCAAGAGTTAGAGCTTTAGAACAAAATGAAAGAAAGAGGACAAAATTATGCAAAAACAAGTAAAAGTTATACCAGCAACAATTAATCCAATAACTCATATGCCAACATTCGAGGTAAGAAAAAAGAGGGTTGCAGCTTATGCGCGTGTCAGCACTGGTAGTGAGGAACAGGCGACATCCTATAAAGCACAATGCAAATATTATACAGATTACATCAAATCAAAACCTGACTGGGAGTATGTTGATACTTATTCTGATGAAGCTATATCAGGACTTAACATTAAGAAAAGAGAAGGATTCCAAAGAATGGTAAAAGATGCGCTTGACGGTAAGATAGATCTAATCATCACAAAGTCAGTATCCAGATTTGCAAGAAACACAGTTGATAGTTTAGTTACAATAAGACAACTTAAAGATAAAAATATTGAGGTTTACTTTGAGGAACAAAACATTTATACACTTGACTCTAAGGGTGAGCTACTTCTTACTATTATGGCATCAATCGCACAAGAGGAGTCAAGAAACATAAGTCAAAACGTACAATGGGGACATCAGAAGTCGATGGAGGCTGGTCATGTACATTTTGCTTATAAGACTTTTCTAGGTTATTACAAGGATAATGAAACCGGTAAAATTATGATAGATAAAGAACAAGCGGAGACTGTTAGACTTATTTATGGTGAGTTCATGAAGGGTAAAACTTCTAGCGGTATATGTAAAGAACTTATGGCAAGAGGTATTTTAACTCCAGCTGGTAAAAAAGAGTGGCGCAAGGGTACTGTTGACTCAATACTTAAAAATGAAAAATATAAAGGGGACGCAATTCTTCAAAAATATTATACTGAAGATTTTTTATCAAAAAAGGTTGTTAAGAACAATGGTGAAAGAAAGAAGTATAATGTTGAGAATTCACATCCTGCAATTATTAGTAAAGAAGAATGGGATATGGTCCAAGCTGAGATGCTACGTAGAAAGAACCTAGGAGCTAAGTATAGTTCAAGTGATATATTTTCAAGCAAACTAGAGTGCGGCTGCTGCGGAGGTTTCTTTGGTGCAAAGGTATGGCACTCAACAGATAAATATAGACGAGTAATATTCCAATGTAACAAGAAGTATGCTGGAGGACTTAAGTGTGATAATGTACATTTAGATGAAACAACTATTAAAGCATCGTTTATAAAAGCGTTTAATAAGCTTATTACAAATAAGGACCAAGTAATAGAAGATTGTTTGTCAATGGTAGATATTGTTGCTGATACAACTGAACTAGATAAGCGCCTAAACGATCTAGACCTTGAAAGAGAACTCATAGCCAAGAAAGCTGAGGAACTCATCAACGAGAATAAAACATCAACACAAAGCCAGGACGAGTATATAGAAAAATATAATGCTCTTGATGAAGCTTACAAGAAGAAAGCAGCTGAAATAGAAAAACTACAACAAGAAAAGTTATTAAAAGAAGATAAGAGAAAAGCTATAATGGCCTTTGCTGAAAAACTAAAGACGATGGAAGGCATAATAGATGAGTGGGATGATGACATCTGGTGTTATATGGTTGAGAAGGCTATAGTCTTTAATGATGGAACTATTAAGTTTATTTTTAAGAATGGATGTCAAATTAGTATTTGAAAATTTTAGAGTTTTCATTGTATTATTATAGTTGAAGTATAGCTATCTTCCGTAATGGCATAAGTTATCGTTGCCCGAGTTTAGCGTTGTGCCTATGATCTCGTTAAATCGATAGTGCACAAAACTGCCCGCTCATACGGCATTAAACATGGAGCACTGAAAGGAATCGTATTAAAAACTGAGTAAGGTAAGATAAGCTGAGTGGTCACGATATTCCCCGCTTTGCTTGAAGGAACTTCTGTTATAGAGGTTCTTTTTTTGTTTGCACTTGATTTTTTAACGGGGGGGGTATAATTAAAGTATAGGATGGAGAGTGGTTTTATGGCTTTAATAAAGTGCCCTGAATGTGGTAAAGAGATATCTGATACTACTTCAAAATGTATTCATTGTGGATATGAATTTTCTAAAGATGAAGCAGATAAAAGTGAAAAGGAAATAATAATACTCAGAAGGAATAGATCAGTTTCATACGCCGAATCAATCGTATGTGGAGTACTTGCTGTTTTATTTTTCTTTTCTGGCTTAAGATGTTTTTTAACTTCAATATTTTATGGTTGGATTTTTGCATGGTCATTTTGTATAGGTTCTATTGTTGGTTCTATTTATTCATTGATTCTAGTTTCTAGTAATAATTCATGTAAATCAGAAGTTTTAACAAAAAAAGCAGGTGTATATTATGTCTATAGCAAATCAGGAGAACGAACAGTATTAACTAGAGAAAAATTAAAATTAATTGAGTGTAAAAAGAAGTTTGCAATTGATAAGCGATATACATTGGGATACAAAAAAATATTAGGATACATTTATCCGGAAGATATAAATAAGTTTGATAAAGAGTTATCATCGAAAAATTAAATTGAATGAAGTTGAGGGATATTTGTAATATGAAAAAGATAGCAAAAGTGATCGCTATATCTTTAATATTTAGCGCTTTTTCTAGTATGACTTTAGGGGGACTTACATCTTGTTCATCTGGAAATTCTAATTCAAATGTAAGTGATAAATATTCGAATGGACTTGTTTTTAATTTACAAATGGATGGTACTTATGGTGTTTCAAGCAATGACTTTTGTACTGATATAAATATCGTAATACCTTCTGTTTATGAAGGAAAGAGAGTAACCAAAATTTGTGATAAAGCTTTTAAAAACCGTTCCAATTGTAAGAGTATCGTAATCCCTAATAGCATAACATCAATAGATGAGGCTGCTTTCTTTGGCTGTAGCAGTTTAACAACAATCACAATACCTAATAGCATTAGATCAATAGGTTCATCTGTATTCTCTAACTGTAGTAGTTTAACAGCTATAGACATTCCTTATGGTGTAACATCAATTGGTAATTGGGCCTTCGATAATTGTAGTAGTTTGACAACAGTCACAATTCCTAATAGCGTAACATCAATTGGTAACGTGGCATTCTCTGGCTGTAGTAGTTTAACAACAATCACAATACCTAATAGTGTTACATCAATTGGTTATAGTGCATTTAAAGGCTGTACCAATTTAACAACTTTAACAATTCCAAATAGTGTAACATCAATAGGCAATTATATGTTTGAAGATTGTTCAAATTTAAAAAACATCACAATTCCTAATAATGTTACATCAATAGGTCGTTATGCATTTAGAAGATGTAGCAGTTTAAAAAATATCACGATTCCTGATAAAGTATCCTGCATAGATTGGAGTACATTCAGCGGCTGTACTGGCTTAACAACAATAAATATTCCTAATCGTGTAACATCAATTGAAGAAAATGCATTTGAAGGATGTACTGGTTTAACAACAATAGTCATTCCTGATAGTGTAACTAAGATTGGCCATGGTGCATTCTCGAATTGTAGCAGTTTAAAAAATATAACTTTAAGTAATGGTATAACTACCATTGCATATGAAACATTTTTAAAATGTTCAAGTTTAAGCACGATAACAATCCCTGACGGCGTAACTTTTATAGGTAACTCGGCGTTCTCAGGCTGTTCAAATTTAAAAACAGTAACAATCCCAGATAGTGTAACATCAATAGACTTTAGCGCATTCTCAGGCTGTTCAAGTTTAAAAACAATAACAATTCCAGATAGTGTGACTGAAATAGGAAACTCTACATTTCTTGGATGTAATAATTTAACATCAATAAAAATACCTAATCGCATAAAATATATAGGAACATATGCATTTTATAAATGTAGTAGCTTAAAAACAATTTACTATAAAGGTATGCCAGGTGAACTAAATAATTTAAAGATTAGCAGTAGTAGTTTTAATGATAATTTTATAGCTGCAACTAAATATTTTTATAGCGAAACACAACCTACTGACAGTACATACAATTACTGGCATTATGTTGATGGTGAACCAACACCTTGGTAAAATTTAAGCTTTTGGGAATTAACTTCCTGAAGGCTTTTTTTATGGCCTTTTTTTAATCAGGTGCATTTTAATCTTGCGGGTGCATTATCATACAATCGGGTGCATTTTTAAAGTATCCGGTGCATAAATTTTAGACTGGGTGCATTTTGTATTAAAATAGCACTTGAAACACAAAAGGTAAGGAGACGAACACCAGTCACATAATTGGAATATATTATGTACCTGGTCACTTCGTTGTAAGGGCACAAGTGGATGTAGCCCGTAATAGAAAGAAGAAGTAGCAGTAGAAATATTGCAATTTTTTCTTAAAGAAATTAATAAGAATATTGATTGACTAAATACATACTATATTTGCAATAGTTATGATAATTTTGCAAAAAACATAAGACAAATTTGCAAGAGTTGTTATTGGATTTCAAAAATGAATATAATAAAAATAAATATTTATTTGTTGCTAAAAATGTATCATCTAAATTATCCGTTGTGTAAAAGTATTCTTTTTTAGTGAATAGTATGGTGCAACTAAGATTTAGTTTGTTAAATATAAATTAAAAGAAGATGGAAGGCATTATCAAAAAATAGCATTTGAGATAAGCATTCCTTTGTATTTTATGTGTTGATTTTTGGGGTGCAAATTTATATAATAAATGTAAGAAAAACACCCCAAAGGAGATGATCTCATGGATAATCAATATTTAGAAATTAAAATGTTGTTAGAACAAAAAGCGGAAATTAATGCAAGATTAAATTTAATTCCATACGATGGATCTATTGAAATTAAAGACAGAGAAGGTAAAAAATATATTTACATTAGAAAACGTATTTTGGCGCGTAATACATCTACTTATGTTGGTTTATATTCTGATGAACTATTTATATCAATCACTAAATTGCTAAAAGATAGAAAAGAGTATAAAAAGAAAATTAGAATAATAAATAATGAATTAGCAAAGTTTGGTTACACTGAACAAGAATTATCTTCTAGAGTATTATTGAATATTGATTTTGCTAGAGCAAATATGAAATCAAATATTTATGATCAAGCTATTCTTGAAGGTATAGCCACTACGTTTCCTGATACTGAAACAATTATAGAAAATGGAAAAGTTAGTGGAATGGCTGCCACAGATGTCCAAAAAATATTAAATTTAAAACATGCTTGGGAATTTATTATGGATAAAGATGTTGTTGCTTCTAAATCAAGTTATTCTATACTTTGTTGTATAGCTGGTCTTGTAAATGAAGGATTTTATACTTATGGGGGGAGAATTAGATGTGTTCCTGTTACAATTGGAGGAACGTCTTATACTCCACCTTTACCAATAGAAAACGACGTTAAAGAAAAAATTGAAAGAATTTTAAATAAAAATGATGAATCAGTTAATATAGCGATTGAACTTTGCTTATACTGCATGAAAACTCAAATCTTTAATGATGGAAATAAAAGAGCATCAGTGATATTCGCTAATCACTTTTTAATTTCTAAAGGTGAAGGATTGGTAGTTATACCAGAAAATAAAGTTCCTGAATTTAAGAAAATGTTAATTACTTATTATGAAGATAGAGACAATGGTGAATTATTAGAATTTATGAAAAAATATTGTTGGAAAAATTTTTGATAGGGTACAAATATATTAAAAGAAGCAATAAAATCACCCCCATAAGCTGTCATTATTGATTTTGATACTGAAACACAAAAATAAAATAAATCATATATTTAATTGAGCATTTCATTTCTAATATTTGCTGATGAAATAATGGAAGAGTAGATATTTATCTATACATTTACAAATTCAATTAGGAGATTAAAGGTAGAAGATATTGTAGGTATGAGTTCGTCTCCTCTTTATTTAAGTCACTAAATTTGAAGTAATGCTTTGATACAATTGTATCAGGGCTTTTTTCATTAATTTATGGTGAATCATCAATAGTTATTTATGAAAGATATGATTATATTGTAGTAGAGTCGCATAAAAGTAAATCTTCTCCTAGTAGGGAAAAATGATACGTATTTTGAAGGTTATATTTTTCAATAAACAATTTGTGATTATTAATATGACAAACAAATTTAAAATTTATGATTGAGAGATAAAAAAACATTGAAATAAGTTGTAACACGTGTTTCAATTTATATGAAGGTGATGTTACATGTTTTTTGATTTAAAGAAAGATATAACACAACAATTTTATAATTTAGGTAGTAAATTTTTCAAAAAATACAAAAACTACACAAATATCACTTATTTAAGTAAGAATTATCTCTATTTCAAGGGAAAATTACTAATTTACAATGTATAAATGCTTTAAGCGCGAATAGGTTAGGATTACAATATGTATTTTTAAATGATCAAGTTATTGATAATAATCTTATAATGCTAGAAAGATGTTATTATTCTTCCAGTAAAAAAAAGATTATCAAGCATATAGATTAAAAGAAACGGAAATAGGTAAAAATAAAGTAAAAATTGCCTTAAGAGAATATGCTGGAATTGGTAAATATATCGAGGAGATATTATGATTAACAAATTAGATGACTCTTCCTTATTTTTATGTAGATTTGTTGGGGATTTATTTGAATATTCAACAAAATTAAAAGATTGTTCTTCTAAGGTATTTATAAAAGCTTTTGTATATTCTACCATTTCAAAAGATATTTCTAATAAATCATTTTATTTAAATTCAATTGATATTACTTTAGCGTATGATTTAATCAAAAAAGAAAAGAAATTAACAAGAGGTAAAGATATATATCCATCCTATGTAATGGCATGGATTGGATATATTATGGAATATTTCACTTTATCAACTAATATACCTTTAACAATTTTATATAGACGTATTAAACCAAAAGAATTATATATGTTATATGAATCTTATCATTCATTAGATAATGAATTAGTTGTTAAAAGAATACTAGAAGCTAAAAATATTAATAATATTTTAAATGATGTCGAATTATTAAAAACATTAAGAAAATAAATCTATAACTTATGGCTCTCTAAAATAAATGTTAGCTGACATTTGACTGAAAATCAAAAAAAAGATATTGGTCTAAACTGCTTCCAAAGTAAAGGATAAAATGTTGACAGTGATCTAAAGGTTAAATAATTTTCATTTACAAAGAACAATGGTGAAAGAAAAAGTATAATGTTGAGAACTCGCATCCAGTAATTATTAATAAAAAAATGGGGTATGTTTTAACTGAAGTTGTACTAAGAAAAATCTAGGAGGCAAGTATAGTTTAAGTGATACATTTTCAAGCAAACTAGAGTGTGGCTATTGCGGAGGTTTCTTTGGTGCAAAGGTATGGCACTCAACAGATAAATATAGATGAGTAATCTTCTAATGAAACAAGAAGTATGCGGGAGACCTTAAGTGCGATTATCTTCATTTAGATGAAACAACTATAAAAGCAGCATTTATAAAAGCATTTAATAAACTTATTAGAAATAAAGACCAAGTAATTGAAGATTGTTTGTCAATGATTGACATTATTACTGATACAACTGAACTAGATAAGCACTAAATGATCTAGACCTTGAAAGAGAATTCATAGCCAAGAAAGTTGAAGAACTCATCAATGAGAATAAAACATCAACCGGGAGTCAGGAAGAGTATGTAGAGAAATATAATGCTCTTGATGAAACATATAAGAAGAAAGCAGCTGAAATAGAAAAGTTAATCAAAGAATATAAAAGAAAAGCTATAATTGCCTTTGCTGATAAATTAAAAAAAGATGGAAGGCGTAATAGATGCGTGGGATGATGACATCTGGTGCTATATGGTCAAGAAGGCTATAGTCTTTAAGGATGGAACCATTAAATTTATTTTTAAGAATGGATGTCAAATTAGTATTTAAAATTTTAAGGTTTTACAATATATTAAAGTCAATATAGATTTTTACATTTTGTATATATCAATAATTGGATAAGTACTGGTATTGAAGTTAGTCTTTTCCATAGGTACACCTCCTAACAAGCCAACTAATGCCATACAAATTTTATTATAGCGTAGTACCGGAACTAAGCAGTGCAGATATTAAATATGTGGAATTTAATTATTCATATATAACAAATGTGGTAAAAAATAAAAAAAGTAGTTGCAAATTAAGGCTTGATGGTGTATTCTAATAAAGGTCGTTGCAAATAGCAAAGCCAGCCGCGAGAAGCATAGTAAAAAGTTAATAAATAATAAAAATATTTATTGACAATGAAGTGTTAAAGTGGTAATATAAATAAGCACGACTGAGAAATCAGTAAAGTGTGAATAAGTCTTTGAAAACTGAATAATGATACAAACCAAGCGAATTATCGAATTAAAGATAATCAATTCTAATAAAGATTGAGCAAAAGGAAGAACGAAAGTTCAAGAAACTATATAATATGAAGAGTTTGATCCTGGCTCAGGATGAACGCTGGCGGCATGCCTAATACATGCAAGTCGAACGGGTGTAGCAATACATCAGTGGCGAACGGGTGAGTAATACATAGGTAACCTGTCCTTAAGACGAGGATAGCTTCTAGAAATGGAAGGTAAAACTGGATAGGACATCACAAATCACATGATTAGATGTTTAAAAGAGAAATCTACTTAAGGAGGGGCCTGTGGCGCATTAGCTAGATGGTGGGGTAAAGGCCTACCATGGCGATGATGCGTAGCCGGTCTGAGAGGACGAACGGCCACATTGGGACTGAGACACGGCCCAGACTCCTACGGGAGGCAGCAGTAGGGAATTTTCGGCAATGGGCGGAAGCCTGACCGAGCAATGCCGCGTGAATGAAGAAGTATTTCGGTATGTAAAGTTCTTTTATTTGGGACGAAAAAACAAATTGACGGTACCAAATGAATAAGCCCCGGCTAACTATGTGCCAGCAGCCGCGGTAATACATAGGGGGCGAGCGTTATCCGGAATTATTGGGCGTAAAGGGTGCGTAGGTGGCAAAGAAAGTCTTTGGTAAAATCTTGGGGCTCAACCCCATTCAGCCAAAGAAACTGCTTAGCTAGAGTACGGTAGAGGTGAGTGGAATTCCATGTGTAACGGTAAAATGTGTAAATATATGGAGGAACACCAGTGGCGAAGGCGGCTCACTAGACCGAGACTGACACTGAGGCACGAAAGCGTGGGGAGCAAACAGGATTAGATACCCTGGTAGTCCACGCTGTAAACG
>CAVGEZ010000006.1:41659-62314 GCA_963628445.1 uncultured Eubacteriales bacterium | reverse complement strand
GCCATAGATCAAATAAAGACTAAAGAGTATATAGATGCACTTGGTCCATATAAAGGTGAAGTAGCATTAGTTGGTATTGCATATAATACTCATACCTTAAAGCATACTTCTAAGGTAGAGATTATTAAATTAGATTAATTTAATGAGTGTTAAGCCTCATAAACAGTAAATAAAACTTTACAATTAAGCTTAATAATGATAGAATATTAATACTTTATCCAATTGTGTGGAGTGAATCAGGTCAGGATCGGAAGGTAGCAGCCTTAAGCTTTCACATGATGTGGATAAAGTTTTTTTAATTTATATAGATTATATTTGATAAAATATATATAATATAATTAAATTAAAGAGGAGGTATGAAAACTCATGAATTTTGCATATGCTAAATACTTTGGAATAGTGGATATTATAATAATTATACTTGCAATAATATTTATAATATTAGGTGCAAAAAAAGGCTTTTTACAAAAAGCTATTAAGATAGGTAATTGGGTATTTGGAATATTATTTGCATTTGTATTCTGTGTAAAGTTTGCAAATGACGTTTTATATAACTGGTTTGGTGAGAGTATAAAACAAGCTATTTACAGTAACGTTATGGCAAATCCTGCATTTAGTGATGTTACTACTAAGGAAGAAGCAGTAACAGTACTAGAAAGCCTAGGTATTCCTAACTTTATAGGAAATATAATACTTGCAAATGTTGATGCTACAGAGGTTGTTTCATCTATTGCATTAAACATATCAAGTATGGCAACAAGTGTTATTTTAATTGTTATATCATTCCTTTTCTTATGGCTTGGTACAACTATTATATGCTTTATACTAAAGTTACTTGTTAAAGTATTAAGAACTAGTAAATTGATACGTATAGTAGATGGTTTCTTTGGAATAATACTATATATAATAATATTATATTTATTAATTCAAGTAGTATTCTTTGTAGTTATTCTTATATATAGAAATTGTAATCTAGAAGGATTTAATCAATTTGTAGAAAATGATATTCTAGGTGTAAATGCAAGTTTTAGAATATCTAAATATATATTTGAAACTAACTTCCTTGCAAATATAATTGCTTTATTATTCTAAAGTAATAATATTATTTATAATTTAATATTTAATTTAAAGGATTGATATCTAGTATATAGGTGATAATCCTTTTTTATATTAATATAGTCTTATGTATCGATATTTATTATATCAATAGTAAAAGTCTCGGGGTGAAAGTTCCAAAACTCACGGATTGAAAACGCCGAAAGTCTCGGAATGAAATTGACAAATCTTTCGGATTAGACAAATATCAATCATTTCATAACATAATAAAACCTCTTAAAGTAAAGGTATTATCCCAATGCTTTAAGAGGTTATTTGTTATATATTCTTTTTTCCTACAATAAAGAACTTTACACCTTCACTGGTGTTTAAAATTCCATAGTCATAATTTAATTTAGTAAGTATTTGTTTAACAATATAAAGACCTAATCCATTACCAGTTGAATCTTTCTTTTTATGAGATATATCAACCTTAACAAAAGGATTAAATATAGTTTCAAGCTTCTCATCTGGTATATAGGCATTACTATTAGTAACTTCTATTTGAAATTCAGTTTGAGTATCTTTTAAACTTATTTTAATAGTACTGTTCTTTGGTGAATTAGTAATTGCATTATTAATTACATTAGATAAAGCTAAAGCTATTTGAGTTTTATCACTTGTAATAACAGAAGATGTTATATCAGTAACTAGAGTATGTTCATGTTTTTCAATTATATCTTTAAATGAATTAAGCTTATCAGTTAATATATCCTTTAAATCAAAAGTTTCAAAGGATTTAGTGAAATCAGCTCTATTAAGCTTAAATACATTTAATACATCCTGTATTAATGATACAGATACCTTACACTCAGATATTATCTTTTCAAGAGTTTGATCAGCTTCCTCACCCTCATATATCTTATCTAGAAGAGCGTATGCTTGAGCCTCTATAACGGCTAAAGGTGTCTTAAGCTCGTGAGAGATAGAATAGATTAAATCTTTTTCTTCAAGTTCTACGAACTTTTTATTATTTTCTATTTCAGATATAATTTTATTTTGATTATCATAACTATCTTTAATTTGATTTAAGTTTGATGATAATTCATATAGATGTTCAAATAAAGTATTATATGTTTTAGTGTTATAATAATTATTATTCTTAAGATATTTAAATTTATTCAAGTCATTAATATATCTATCTAATTCATTAATAGGATCTAATAATCTATTAATTTTAACAATAGAATAGATTATTATAACTATTAAGAATAATAATATTAATATTACACTAATTGTAAATGTACGATTATTCAACTTAAATATAGTATATATAGATAGTGTAATTAAAGATATTAATATAATTAATACTGTTATTAGATAATAGAAGAAGATATTAGACTTTAAAGATTTATTCTTCATTATCTTTTAAGCTAAACATATATCCAGCCTTATAAATAGTCTTGATATAGTCATATGGCTTTAATTCCTTTCTAAGAGTCTTAATATAGGTATCTACAATACGGCTATCAACATAAGAATCTAATCCCCAAATTTCATCTAACAACATCTCTCTTGAACAAGCTCTATCTTCATGCTTAATCAAGAATACTAATAAATCAAATTCAGTCTTAGAAAGATTTAACCACTCATTATCTTTCTTGATAGTGTGTTTTTCAAAATCTAGTGTTAATGCACCCTTAGAATAACCGATAGTTTCTTGAGCATTTTCAAGTCTATTAAGTAGATTTAGTGCTTTTGCAACCAATATCTTAGGATTGAATGGTTTTGGTACATAATCATCAACCTTTAAATCATATCCTTTAATGATATTAGCCTCATCATCTAAAGCAGAGATGATGATTACAGGAACAAGTGAAGATGATCTAATAATCTTTAGAACCTCAAATCCATCAAGTTTAGGTAACATTATATCTAATGTAATTAAATCAAAATGTTCATTCTTAAATAAATCTATAGCTTGTTCACCATCAAAAGCTTGGAATACTTCAAATCCTGCCTTCTTAAAATAAGCTTTAGTAATTCTTGATATTTCTTCCTCATCTTCAACAATTAATACATTTTTAGCCATTATAACACCTCTTTTTTTATATTTTTTAAAAACTCTAGTGAAGTAATTAAATCTTCACTTGATTTAACTTCTAGTAGTATATATTCTATTTTTTCTTTAATTAAATTATAAGTTTTATCTATAATTGCATTTCCTTTACCTAATGCTAGATGACATTGTTTGTCAGTAGAGTCATGGAAGTGAACTTCGTTGAAACACTCTAGATTATTTATAAAATAATCATATAGGCTTGCCCCACTAGTCATATCATGACCATAGTCATAAGTAAATCTATAATTATTACTTAATAATTTAAATGTTTTACATATAAAGTCTAAACTTAAGATATTTTCTATTACTAAATTTACTTTATACTTATCACATACCTCTTTTAACTTAGATAAATTAGACTCAAGTCTTTTAATATAGTCATCATAATAAATATTATATATGTAATTTTTAACCCCTGATACAGTAACTATAGGTCCTACATTAAGATGAATATTAACTTGTTGAATATATTTATAAGAATTAGATAAATATTTATCAAGTAAAGATATATAAGCTCTTGAAACCTCATCATATAAGCCAAAGTCTGCCTCATCGAAGAAGTGAAGAGTATACTTTAATCTATTATCTATTATTTTATTAGATAATAGATATTCTTGTACATAAGGCAAGTTTAGATTAAGTTCTAGAAAATCAAAATTATGTTTTATTCCAAATTCTATATTTTCTTCTACACTATTAAATTCTATTAAGCTTGGAAATCCTATCATAAGCAATTTTCCTCTTTCTTAACATCTTATCTATTTTATATTCATAATGAGCACTACGTTTATCTGCAATACATAATATCCAAGCGATCTTAGATGTCGGTATATGAAATAATGTAAGTGGCCACATGTGGCTTCTAATAGCTTTTTTCTCTATAGTTGTCAAAGAATAGTCACGACTTGCATTTACCATTGCAGTTTTAGGATGAGTGAATCCATGAGGTCTTTTGTGATCTTTCTTATGCCAATCATATAGATAGTAGTCATGTAAAAGACATACCTTAATTAGAGAGCGAAGATCTATATTTTTATTAACACTCATCTTATAAGCTATATAAGCTACACTTATAGAATGTCTATATACAGTATGATCTGCATGATGAATATATTTCTTTAATTCTTTAAATTTAGGGTTAGCTATTATAGGATTTGCGAATGTTAAGAATTCTTTCATTGTAGGAATCTTTTTCTTTTTCATACATAAAACCTCATTTATAATATTATTTCATAAATGAGTATATTTTTAAATGGTTTATATTAAATAATTTAATAAAGTATTTATTAAATCCTTCTAATATTTGATAATTGATAGGATAGCATATTCAAATATATGAATAAGTGCATTTACTTAATGTTTTTAGACTAAAGATTCATAACTTAAAAAGAAACACTGGTTGGAAAAGCTTATAATTTTAGCTCATAAAAAGTTGGAAAAGCGGAAAGCACTCGTTTTATATGATTAAAAAAAGATAACAAAAATGAATTGATTAAATGCGCAAAAATAAAATTGCCCCGATTCCCGTTTCTAATTAAATATAATATTAAGCAAATACTCATTAATAATTAGAAAATTATAAACAAAAAAAGTTTGGCACTACACCAAACTTTAAATTGACAAAATGGCAGGGGCAATAGGATTCGAACCCATACGAACGGTTTTGGAGACCGTCATGCTACCGTTGACATCATGCCCCTAGATAGACTTAAGTATTTTATCATAAAGAGATATTGAAATCAAGAAGTAGAAAATAATTTTATTTTATTTATTTATTAATAAATAAATGATAAAATGAGGTAAGAAGAGGAGTGATAATAATGAAAGAGTTAATTGTATTGTTAATAACGTGGCTTCCTACAGCCCTTTTTGCAATCATTGTTTTATATCAAATAGTTCGTGGTTTGATGAGAGGATTTTCTAAATCACTAAAATTGTTTATCACATTTATTTTGTCTATTATTGTTGCACTTATTGTTTATTTAACTTTAAACAA
Organism: uncultured Eubacteriales bacterium; assembly: GCA_963628445.1. Taxonomy (GTDB): domain Bacteria; phylum Bacillota_I; class Bacilli_A; order Acholeplasmatales; family Anaeroplasmataceae; genus JAEELC01. The sequence goes on along the minus strand of CAVGEZ010000006.1, from coordinate 57,161 downwards.
AAACTTTGATACTATTCTTATACAAGTTGTAAATAATTCATTAAGTAATTTAAATAGTTTATTTAAGGGTAGTTTACCTAAAAACTTTACTGAAATAATGAATAGTATCTTCTCGCAATATGGTCCGCTTGCTGAACACGCTAAATTAAGTGAATATATTGAAGAAATTCTTGCAAATACTCACTATTTCGAAGAAGCATCACAAGGCCTTAGTTTAGCTGAAGCAACTAAACTATTATATAGTGTAAGTATGTTAGCTGTTAATTTAGTATTAGTTATATTGTGCATTCTAGTATACTTTTTAGCTAAGGCTATATTCTATATATTCTATTTAATCTTCTTTAAAGAAGGAAGAAGAGAGAAGAGAATTAATAAGAAGTTTAACGAAGGTAAAATTGATCATAAATATAAGAAAAAAGGTGGCTTTGGTGCCCTAATAGGTCTTATAAGAGGTCTAGCAGTCGGATTATTTGTTATATCAATCTTTGGTACAGTATCTATACTTATACCAAAGAATAAAGAAGATAATATAGAAGATGAGTCTGAATTAGACATTAATATGCGTATGTATCGTGATTTATATACAGCTATAGGTAATTGGACTGAAACAGGTGTTACAGGATTACTTAATAATATGAAAACTAAGGATAACTTACCATATTATTTAATTCTTTCTGATAAGATATTATCAAGTGAGTACACATATGAAATGAACGGTGAGACTAAAACCATAACTGTTAGTTTAAATGATGATTTAGTACCACTTACTAAATCATTAAGTAAGGCAGCATATGTATTCTTAATGTATGGATATGATACTAATAAAAGCTATACTGACCAAGAAATGATTGACTTTATTTGTTCTGATAAGAAAATAGATGGCTACACTTTACAAGATAGAATTGATGCTATACTTGAAGATACTGTCTTTGGTGAATATACTAATTATTTAATTGATGGATTAGTAAGAACTTATGTAAGTAATGTATGTAAGAATGTTAATGGTACTGATAGTGATGAATATAAGGAACTAGAAGTATCTAATAAAATATTATATCAATTATTCTTAGGTGAAAATTCTATTAAGACTAGTGAAATCATTAAAGGTAGTAACTTGAAGGCTCTATTTAATACATTTGTTGCGGTACAAACTCATCAAGATGAGATTAATGCATTATCTAAAGTATTTGATACTAATGAAGAAGTTAATCAAAAACTAGCCTTTGGTATTAATAAGACTTCAGTTAATCAAGAAGAAGAAACTACTAAGGTATTTAATTTAATTAATGATGAATTAAAGAAATTAACATTCTATAGCGAGACTAGATTCCAACGTGTAGTGACTGATATTGTAATCATTTTATTAAATGAACAATATGATAATCTTGATTTTACATCAGTTGTAACTGATGATACATTATATGATGTTAATTGGACTGAATCTTTAACTACTGTATTTAGTGTTTTACAAGATGTAACTGATTTAGTTGTTGAAAAAGAATATACAACATCTGATGAATTAACTGATTATTTAATTAGTGAATTAAAGAATAAAGAATCTAAAACTGTTACTGATATTAAGAGTTTAATTAATACAAGTGCTGGTTCAATCTTACTTAATTCGAAAGCATTCAATTCTATTGTTTCTGATTCTCTAACTAAAATGTTTAATGAGATTTTACCTGATTCTAATATTGAAATTATTAACACTAATTATGCATCATATACTAATTCAAATGGTGTAGTTGTAGAAGGTGAACTTGAAAAGATTATTGATTCTTTAGGTAAAGTACTTAGTGATATCAATGATATCAGTAAAGATTCTAGTCTAACAGATAACAATAAGACTGATGAAATGATTAAAATTATCTCTCATGATGAAAGTGTTAGAGATTTAATTAAAAGTGGAGATAAGTATTCTTATCTAGTTCATACTATACTTTCAAGTGTTATATCTAATGTATCTATTAATAATAGTAAAGATAAATTATATATTCCTGCTAGTTCTACTCGTCAAATTACTTATTTAAATCAACAATGCACAGTAATTGATGAGAGTGAATTTACTAATATGCTTGATTGTTTAGCAGAATTAACTAATAACTATTCATTATCTGATTTTGATAATAATGATAAATATGTTGATTTAATCTTTGATTTAGCTATATATGTTTCAAATAGTAATATCATTAAAGCTAACGTTGCAAAAACTATCTATGGCTTTAAAGATAGTGCTAAATTAAGCTTTACTAGCGTTCTTGATTTATCTAGTGAAAATATAGATAAGAATATGCCTAACTGGATTAAGAGTGATGGAGAGGTTGAAAGACTTATTGATGTAATTACTTATAAAGATAGTGAAGGCAATGATAAACGTGATTTAATTAAGAATGTACTTAATTCATCAAGTGATTATAATACTTATTTAGTTACTATAATTAATTCTATTGATACATTTGGCGATGTATTATTTAGAAGTGACGTAATAAACGCTACTATTACAAATTATCTAAAAGATGAAGATACTCTATATGTTCCTTCAACTAGTTATGAGGTATTAAATGAAACAATTAAAGTAGAAGAAATTAAGTATATGTGTCATTTTGTTAAGGATGCACTTAACGTTACTGAAGAAACTGAGTCAATAGACTTTACTTCCCTTACATCTATTTCTTTAAGTAAATACAATGAAGACTTAGATGGTCTACTAGCTTTATTTGATTCAAATATTGTATCAGCAACACTTGCTTATAACGTTATAAATAATAGTAATAATGAAACTAGTACATTAGTTGTACCATCTACTTTAATCTTTACTAAGACTGATGAGACTAACGTAAAGTCTTGGCTAGGTGATACTGGCGAAACTAAGAAGTTAGCTAAGGGTATCTATTACTTAGGTTTACTTGATAAGGTAAGTGGTGAAGATTTATCATTTAATGAAGATAAATTACTAGAACTAGATAATACTTACATTAACACTGTATTTGAAAGTGATGTATTTAATGCAACTGGTGCATTGTATTATGTTAATAATAAACCTGATAGTTTAGCTGTAAAAGATACTTATAATATTAATAAAGATACAATTATTAATGATTATAGTGCTACTCCGCTAACTCATAATTTAGAAGTTAAGAAGCTTATACTTGCAGTTAAATCACTTGGTATATCTTTATCACAAAGTAATATATCAGTTGGATTAATTAATAAAATGAATACTTTAGATGATTCTAATAAGTCTAGTCTAGATTATATAATTGCAAGTGATATCTTATATTACGGATTATCTGATTATATTATTAAATCTGATAACTTAAAGGTATCTAGTAGTGTAATAGATATAAAAGATAATTATAAATATGTAGAAGACATTGAATTACATAACTTCGTTACTGGTGTAATAGCACTAGATTTAAGTAATGAGTTATCTGAATTTAATGCGAATAAGTTATTAACTAAAGATGTAGATACTATGCTTAAATCAAATATTATATGGTATACATTATCTGATAAATTGTTGAGTTTAGATGGTATTGATATCTTATCTAATAGTATAGAAATAGAAAACTTAAAAGAAATATTTGTATCAAAGGCTGAAATTAAGAATTTCACTACTGCAGTTAAATGTATTACAAATGATCTTGATACAATTGATGTTGATGTAAATACATTAGTAAATAATGTTAATACTTTAGTTAAGTCTAATATTATTAGAACATCTATTACTTTAAAAGTATTAGAAAGCAATGATATCGTAGTTAAGAGTGACGAGAAAGTATACGCAAGTGTTGATACTAAGTATAATCAAACAGGTAGTACTGAAACTGATATGTACTCTTTAACAGAAGATGAGATTGTAAACTTCGTAAGTGCAATTAATACTATTTATGGTGACACTCCAAGTTATAATGTAGATTATAATAGTATTCAAATTAATAATATTGATGTATCTATTCTTGATTCTGCTGTTATTTTGTATGGTTTGCAAACAAATATAGATAATGCAATTAGTGCTTATAATAGTGTATCAACTACTAAGTTTGATGATACAGAATATGATATTTATAAATATACTGTTTATAATCATGAAACAAAGTTAGAAGAAATTAAGACACTTCATACTAAAGAATGTGTTCAAGCATTTAAAGAACTTCTTGCATAAAAAAATACAAATAAAAGACAGGTAGTCCGAATTTGACTACCTGTTTGTTTTATTTGTCATTTGATGTTATTTTCGCATTTCTCCTGCAAGATTAGTTTCAAATATCTTTTTAATTTCACTTAAATCACTTGTTTGACCTAATGCATACATTAGCTTTGTAACGGAAGCCTCACAAGTCATATCACGTGATTCGATAACGCCTGTTTGAAGTGCTTTCTTTCCTACTTGATATATATTTAAATTAGCTCCATCATATAGGCACTGGCTTGACACAACGATTGCAACGTTTTTGCTTTTAGCTTCCATTAAAGAAGGTATAAAGTCACGTCTTACAAATTGTAATCCACCTTGTCCAAAAGCCTCAATTACAATACCTTTGTATCCAGCATTAATTAATAAACTAATAATAGATGGATTAGTGGCTGGAGTAAGCTTAAGTAAGAAGATATTAGAATTAATATTAGTATTAAAAATAGTATCTTTTCTGTAATTTGGTAATGAGTCATTGTGTATTGTTAAACCATTAGAGTCAAGAGTTCCGATTGGGCTTGAATTGATTGATTCAAATGCATGGAAACTAGTAGCTCTAACTTTAACGGCTCTACTACCTAGTATAATTTGTCTATCAAAGGCTAGAAAGATACCTCTAATACCACTTAAAGCCATTTTGAAAGCAAGTCGCAAATTACTAGTAGCGTCTGTTAAATCATTATCTATAGGTAACTGACTTCCTGTAAATACTACTGGTATTTTAGGATTTTGTATCATAAAAGATATCATAGAAGTAGTATAGGCCATAGTATCTGTACCATGTGTTACTACTATTCCATCATATTTATCTAAATTATTATAGATTGTAGTTGCAATCTTTATCCATTCTTCGGGTTGGATATTAGTAGAATCTAATACCATTAATTCTTCACTAGTTAAATTAAAATTAGTTATATTTCCTAAATATTTAAGTACGTGATCCTTAGTTGAAGGAACTAATCCTTCACTCGATTTAATACTTGAAATTGTACCACCTGTGGTTAACATTAAAATATTTTTCATTTGGATTTACCTCAAGGCTTATTATATCAAAAACTAATTACAAATAAAATATTTGAATTAATGTAAAGGCTTTTTCTTATAAATAAAATAAAAAACCTAATACTTTAAAAGTACTAGGTCTAAAATACTAAATCATGGGGCGTCATACAAGGATCGAACTTGCGAATAACGGTGCCACAAACCGCCGTGTTAACCACTTCACCAATGACGCCATATTAAGCCTAATCATTATAGCATAATCTCACTTTGTTTGTAAAGTGGAAAAAATAATTTTTTGTGTATCTTTTAAAATATTAAATTATTATGTATAATACTAAAGACTTATGGAGGTATTTATGAAAAGATTTCCTGTTCTTTCTATATTATATTATGGATTTACTATAATATTTGGTATCATTTTAGCTTTCTATTGGTTTGCACTTGGTGCACAAATCAAAGCTAGTGATACATTAACTAAACGTGCTAAGGCTGGCGACACAAAAGGTGTTGTAAGTTTACTTAGCGGATATTACAATGAAACAAAAGTAGATTCATTTGAAATTGAAAATGTTGGTAATGTGGATATTTATGAGGTTGTAACTACATATACAAGCTCAAAAGAAGTAGATGGTACTACTAAGAGTTATACTTTACTTGAAAAAGGTTATATGGGTATTATCTATAATGTCTCTGATTCATGGGATAGAGAAGATAAATCTGATTCAGATGGTAAAACTTATAATAGATTTGGTATTAGATTTAATGGTGCAGATAAAGAAGGTAATACTTCTAGCTATTTCTATAGAATTGGTTATGATACAACAGTAGCTGAAAGTGAATCTTCAGAAATTCAAAATAGAGCTGCAAGTTATTCAGCTTGTTCTTTCTATTATTTCTTAATAGGTGATAGAGCATATCAATCATTCACTCAATTTGATTCAATGGACTTCATCACTAGTGATGATAAAGTTGTAGGAAGCAAAACATTCTCTCAATCTTATCAATTAACTAGTAAATTCTTTACTGAAACTGATTATTTAGTAACTAACTATAACGCTCTTGCATTAAATGATAATGCAACAAGCGATAATGTTAATGCAATACTTGAAGTATTTAATAATAAATATAAGGAATATGAAACTTTTAAAACAAGTGATTATCAAGATGTAATTAAGAATGTTAATCTATATTCTTCATTAAAACTTCTTGCATATATTGTTATTGTATTAATTATTGGTGATTTCTTAGTTGGTAAGCATAGAATTATTCATGCATTTAAAAAATTATTTGGAAAAGAGAAGAGTAAGTTTGAAGAAGTAGAAAGCACTTATTACAATGAACATGAACTTAATGTAACAATTGAGGCTAAAGTTCCAGAAGGTTATAATAAAACTATTACTGTTAAGTATGTTTCAGAATCTCAAAAAGAAATTGTTTATAATTTAAATAAAGAAAATGAATATAAACTTACTCAATTAATTACTTCAGGTGTATATAATCACCCTGAAATTATTGCAGATGGATTAAAGTGCGTAGATATTCCATCTGAACTTAAGATTAATGGATTAAAATATAGTGTTAAACTAGAATTTATCTATGAAGAAAAGTAAGCTTTTTATATTAATCATATCAGGTATCTTATATATTGGTTTAATGGTTTTCTTTACCATGAAATGTCTTGAGACTGGTGAAGAAAGTACTGAGAGTTCTAATACAGTTGCAAAAATAGTTCAACATGTACTAAATCTATTATTTAACGCTCATATTGAACTAACAGATAACTATTTAAGACTAATAAGAAAACTTATAGGTCACTTTGGCTACTTTGCATGTCTTGGTATAGTATCAATAATATTTTATTTAAATCTACCTATTAGATTAAATATAAGAATCATTTTGCATTATATAATAGCGCTAGCTTTTGCATTTTCTACAGAGTTCTTACTAGAAGGATCAACAGACGGAAGAAGTGCTAGTATTAATGATGTTTTAATAGATTATTCAGGCTTTATATTAATATCTAGTATTATTCTTATAATTTATATAATAAATGTAAAAAGAATTAAAAAAGTTTCTTAAGATATTCTCTTAAGAGACTTTTTCTTATATAATAATTTTAACTAAAAAAGGAGCTAGTTATGAAAAACTTGAAATTATATAAATTAATTCTTACCTCACTATTTACCTCATTAGCTTTTGCGGGCTGTTTTATAAATATTCAACTTCCGGTAGGAAAAGTACACCTAGGTAACTTTATATGTATAATGTCATCATTCTTTGTGGGACCACTTCTTGGTGGCATTAGTGGCTCAATTGGTATGGCATTAAGCGATATAGTAGGAGGATATGGGGTTGCAAGTATTGTAAGAACTATAATTTTAAAATTCTTTATGGGACTTATTTCAGGCTTTGTTTTCAATATTTTGAGAACAAGTAATGTGAATAATAAAAAATTAAATATTATAGTAATAGCTGTTCTAGCTTGCTTAACTATACTTATGATTGTATTAAGTATTGTGTCTTATAAAGGTATATTTCATATTTCTTATGAATATCTTAAGGCGGGTGTTCCTACAACAAAGGACGTAACTATAAAATTTCACTGGATTATTCCTCTTATTCTTGGAATAATGTTAATACTTAGTATAGTAGTATTTTTCTTAGATAATAAAATAAATAATATTTCTAAATATGCATTATATGCATCAGGTGTTGCACTTTCTTTTAATATATTTGGAGAAGTATTTATTAAAACTCTCTTATATTATTTTCTAAATTCTAGTTATTCAAGTATTAATGCTAGCTTCATGTATTCAGTATCAGGTCTTCCTTCAACAATAATTACATCAGTTGTAACACTTGTATTAGTATCTATTGTGTTTTTCCCTTTATGGAAAGCTGTATCTTTAACAGTGGTCGGAAAAGAACTTAATGATAATAATGAATAGGTGATATTATGTCTAGAACTACTAATTGTATAAGAATGCTTAATATCTTAAATTCAAGAAAAATTGTTAATAAGAAAGAATTAGCCTTCCTATTAAATACTAAGGAAAGAAATGTATCTGAATATAGAGAAGAATTAGTTAATGCTGGATATAAGATAGATTTAATTACTGGTAAATACGGTGGATATCAGTTGGATAAAACTTCTGTAATGCCTTCATTAAAGCTTAATGATAAAGAGAAAGAAGCTTTATTTGAAGCTTCTAATAAGCTTAGTAAAGATTCTTCCTTTGTTCATGGTGAAGCGCTAGCTAGTGCTATAGGAAAAGCTTTATCTAATACTATCAATTATTATGAAATTGATTCTAAGTTTGTATTTGAGCGTTTTCCTCTCTTAATGGATAAAGAAGAGTTGAAAGAACGTTATGAAATATTAGATTTAGCTATTAAAGAAAACTACACTGTATCTATTACTTATAATGGTATTAATAATAAGTTAAGAGATTACATATTATATCCATACCTTTTATATAATTCTAATCAAGGATGGTATGTAAATGCATTCGTACAAAATACTAATTCTATTTCTAAAAAACCTCTTAATTTTAAATTAAATAGAATTAAAGAAATTAAATTAACTAAAGATAAATTTACAAAAGATCCATTTTACGATACAAGTAAGATACTTGATTCTAATGGAATGAACTTTGGTGATACATATAGAGTGAAGGTTATTTTAACACCACCTCACAATGTATTTGTACAAGAAAGAAAATTTGGTGAAAACCAAGTTGTAACAATTCTTGATGATAATCACACAATGCTTGAATGTGATATGAAACTAAAAGAGAATGTTATATCGTTTCTTTTATTCTTTGGTTCGTGTGCAACCTTAATTGAACCAAAAGAGATAATGGATGAATTAAAACTTACTACAAGAAAAATGGTGAATAAAGTTATGAATAAGAAAACTATATTTTTTGATTTTAATGGAACTATATTAGATGATGTTGATTTGTGTCTAAATCTACTTAATGATTTGTTGAGTGAAAACAATTTAAAAACATTAACTAAAGATGAGTATAAGCATATATTTTGTTTCCCTGTAAAGAGTTATTATGAGAAAGCAGGACTTGATTTTAACAAAGTATCATTTGAAGAACTTTCTAAAGATTTTATTAAAAAATATCAAAAGCCTTCTTTAAAGTGCAATTTACAGCCTAATGTTGTTGAAACAATAAAAGATTTAATTGAAAAGGGATATAATATAGTATTACTTACTGCAAGTAAAACTTCTAATGTTATTGAACAATTAAAACATTTTAATATCTATGAATTATTTTCTGATGTTTTAGGTTTATCAGATATATATGCAACTAGTAAAGTAGAAGTAGGTAAGAATTATATTAAGAATTACAATATTGATCCTAAAGACGCTATAATGATTGGAGATACTGATCATGATAAAGAAGTAGCAAGCCAAATGGGAATTGATTGTATTCTTTATTCTAAAGGTCATCAAGCTCGTGATGTATTAGAGAGAGCCTCTAGCAAAGTTATTGATGATTTTAGTGAAGTTTATAAGTATATCTAAAAAAAGAAATTTCGTCTAACTTGCAAGTATATATCATTTTAGATATAATTATTAATAGTTAACCTTATTTGGAGGTATTAAATGAAAAATAAATTTTTAAAAATTGTATTGTCTTTAACACTATTTGCGATTCTTATCACATTATCAGGTTGTAAGATGAGTAGAGCAAATGTTTATAACTATTGGAAGAATGGTGATTCTGAAATTTTACCTAAGGATCACATTGTAGAAGAAGTATCATTATCAAAGTTAGAAAAGATGGTATCTAAACAATCAAGTGATAGTGATGAAGTTATATATGTATTCTATGGACAAAAAAGCGAAAGTAATAACCAAACAGCTATTAAGGTTTTTAATGATCAAGCCGTTCAATTTGAAATTAGCACTTTATACTGGCTATCTAGTGATTTAAGTGATAAGAAAAAAGATGAATTAGGTGAAAAACTTGGAGTAGCTAAAACAAGTTCTACTGGTGTATTATATGCATTTGAAAAGGGAAAGATCACTTTTGATTCATCTCGTGCATATTATTCTAATAATACAGCTACATATACCTATGTAGTAGTAGCTCAAATTGCATTCAGACATCTATATGATGAGAATGGTGAGTATTCATATACTGATTAATACTAAAGCCTAAGAAATTAGGCTTTTTATTATGAAAACTCAATGAAAACACTTTCATTTAAAAATGATTAAAAGACTACTTGCACAATATGAAAATTTAAGTATAATACTAATCGTACTCTTTAAAGGGTACATCCTGTAAATCTTTTCTTTTTCTTTTTCTTTGCTAGATGTTTTTACATTCTAGCATTTTTTTATTGTAAAAAATTACTATTTACCTTATAATAATTATACAAATATTATATGAGGTGAATCTTATGTTTTTAATGGCAAGTATTGATAGAACTTTTTTAATTGTCTTTATTCTTTTAATTGCATTAGTAGTATTTATTTACTTTTCTAATCCTATCATTAACCACAAGAAGTTTAAGAAGGATAGAGCAGAACTTGAAGAAAGAGAAAGATTATATAGAGAAAATCATAATGCTTAAAATTATAATGGGGTAACCCATTATTTTTTTGGTTTATAACTTTAATAAAAAAGAGTAGCCTTATTTGACTACTCTAATTTTGTTAACATATATTTAATAAATTTTGTATTAGTTGGCTTTTTATCGAAAATAAGTGATAATTCATTGTCAAGATATGCTTGTTCAATTGCATTTCGAATTGCACGTTCTACTCTGTCATGGGTTGAATCAAACTTATCTGCAATCAATGGATACAATTCTTTAGTTATAGAATTGATAAGAAGTGGATTATTATAACAAGCCTTTATTGCATAATGTAAATACTTATATCCTGATAAGTTTTCTTTTATACTGTAGTTATTTAATAATCTATCAATCTTTTTATCTATTGATTCTAAATTAAATAAATTATTAATAGTAGATAATAAATTAGAAAGTTTAACCGGTTTAATTAAAAAATAATCAATACCATTCTTGCTGGCACGCGATATTACTTCCTCAGATGAAAGAGCAGATAGTAATATTATTTTAGTTGGTTTTTTATATACGTTTGAATTATTTAATTCATCTAATATATTAAATCCATCATATACTGGCATGCAGATATCAAGAATAAGTAAATCTGCTGAATCAGTCTTTAAATAATTTAATAAATCTATGCCTTGATTAAAAGTCTCCTTAACATTAAAGTGATTACTACTTAAATATTCTTTAATCATTAATGTTAATTCTTTATTATCGTCGGCTATAAGTACACTAATGTTTTCCATAATGGCCTCTACTAATTAAATCTAATAATATAATACACTAAAATAAGTATTTAAACAACAAAAGATTATTTAATCTTTATAGCCTAATACCTTATCTTGAGTAAATAATTCCTTGTCTTTATCAGTTAATTTAGTATAAAACGTAACTGCACTATTAGATTCAATTGTATTTAACAAGTAAAATCTACATGTACTTTCTCTTGTCTTTAACCAATTATTAAATAAAGCTTTATTTATATGATTGTTTTCAACTTTACAGTTAATATATGCAGCATATCCATAATCTCTCCAAGGACGAGCTAAATATACATTTGATACATTATTATTTGCACTAATAGTGCATTCGTTAAAGACAAACCCATATTCTTGGTCTTTAGAATGGCTAGGCGCTGCAATAAAGCCATCGTTAATTGAGTGAAGCATGCACTTATTAAAGTAAGCTGTTGCAGAACCGAAGATAAAATCAATACCACCTTCAATATAACAATTATCATATAATTGATGAGATTCTTTACCTTCTAATTCATCTTTAGGTAAGATATCTTTGTATCTTATAAGTAAATCAGGAGGAATTGGTCCTGCAAGCAATGTATCTTGATCACCTAAAAGATTTAAATTTAATCCCTTAAAATTATCTCCTAATACTTCAAGTGCTACAGCTTGACCATAAACTTTAGCTGGAATTGATTCATTTTGAATTGTTAAATCCTTAAGAATAACATTATCAGAAATAACAATTAATGTATAAGTTCTAACTGTTAAATATTCGAAGTTGTTAGAATCTATCTTTGTAAAATAATCTTTATTAGTAATAATTGTATCCTTACCCTCACCTATTATAGTAATATTAGGCTTAGTAACTCTTACCTTTTCTTTATAAATTCCGCTTTCTAAATGTAAGACATCAAAATCATTCATTTTTGAAAGTGTTTCATTAATTGACATTGTATTATTAATATAAAAATCCATATTTAAAACCTCAATATATATTATAAATATTATTGTAAAAAAATTAAGATTAAAGTTAAAATTAGAAAACGCTTGCAGTTTTTATGAAAAAGTTTTCATTAATTGTTGATTTTAAGCCGTTAGAATGCTAAAATAGGTTGAGGTTAGATAGATAACTATTTTATAATGCAATTTTTTCATGTTAGAAAGGGTAAAATCAAATGAGTTTTAAACAATATAGGCGAATTGATTTAATAACATTAATTATAATTGGCATTATAACTGAGGCACTTGGTGTATATCTTGCGATGGTTAGTATGTATGGAGTTAAGACGTACAATCCGTATTCAATTATCGCATTAGGTTTAATAGCACTTGCTGTAACTCGTTATGGATGGTACGGAGCAATTTTAATCCCATTCCTTGCAATATCTAACACTACATCTTTTATTCTTACTAGTATAAACTTCTTGCATAACTCATATAGTGCTGGATTTTATGTTGTAAGAGGTATAGGATGTTTACTTACGATGTCTAGCCCATTAATACTTATGAAGTTTTATAAAGATGAAACTAATATGTATTTGAGTTCAACATCTAAGGTCGCAAGCACAACTGGAATAGTTAGTTTACTTGCAATACTCATTATTTACGTTTTTGTAATAATAAATTCTTATATAAGTGAAGGATTTAATTTATCAGTTCTAGTTTATTTATATGCTGTAGTTTATGCCTTAGTAAATGCAAGCATTGGAATACTAGCTGCATTCTTAATTAATATCTTATTATATAAGAGAGGTACATATAAAAATGTGTACGAGATGCTTCTAGATAAGAAACAAGAAAAAGAAGCAGAAGAAGAATATTACAATGTAATTAATCGAGAAGAAGAAAAAAATTAAAATGAAAGGATTGTGATCGTCATGGCTAAGATAAACGGCATGGAAGTTAATGAAGCTGTCTTAGACGAGATGGAGAGAACAAAATGGCAAAGAACTGGTAAGACTTTACTAAAAGACTGGCGTTTATATGCTCTATTAGTACCATTACTATTATTTATGCTATTATTCAAGTATCTACCAATCAAAGGTATTTTAGTTGCATTTAAATATAATGACTCAACTAAAGATGCTCTAGATATGGACTGGTATGGAGTTTACAATTTAAAAGCTTCACTATTTAGCGATTCAACATTCTGGCGTGCTTTTAGAAACACATTTGTAAATTCTATGTATGGTTTATTCCTAGGATTCCCTATTCCTATTTTACTAGCACTTGAATTTAGTGAAATTAAGAATTATGGTTATAGATCAGTACTTCAAGTATGTTCATATTTACCTAAGTTCTTATCAACAGTTATTACAACCACTATTATTACAATTTGGTGTAAGCACGTTACATCAGGTGGAACAGATATGAAAGGTATTCTTACAATCATATTTGAAAATTTTGGTTGGATTACAAAATCTGAAGCTGGTAAATATACAGTTGAAGGTGGTATTTTATATCAAGCTAGATTCTTTAGACCAGTATATCAAATTTCAGGTATTTGGGAAGCTAGTGGTTATGGTTCAATTGTGTACTTTGCTGCTATACTTGCAATTTCACCTTCAAGTTATGAAGCTGCCAGAATTGATGGTGCTTCTAAATTACAACAAATTAGATATGTAACTTTACCTGGTATGGCACCTACACTAAGCATCATGCTTATTATGCGTATAGGTCAAGTATTAAATATCGGTTATGAAAAGGTATTGTTACTTTATACAACAAATTCATACGAAACAGCAGATGTAGTTTCTACATACATCGCTCGTAAGAGAGCAAGTGGTACTGACGTTGATATTTCTGTTGGTATCGGTGCAGATTTAATGAACTCTTTAATTGCAATGGCTTTAGTACTTGGTGCAAATGCTATTTCAAGAAAAGTTTCTGACACATCATTATTCTAGAAGGAGGTCTTAAATAATTATGAAACGTTTAGACAAAACAGAAATAGTTTTTAAGATTCTTTCTTATATCTTATTAACTTTATTTGCTGTAATGTGTATTTACCCACTTATCTACGTATTAGCTGTAGCTTTATCAGATTCAACTGGTTACTATAGCAATCAAATTGCATTATTACCTTTAGTTAGTGATGGTAATGGTGGAACTAAAGTAGGTATTGCATGGGGAGTATACGATAATGATAACCCTTCAATTTTAAAGGGTAATGCATTCTTATATATTCTTTCTCAAAAAGAATTCTGGTTTGCGTATTGCAATACTATATTCTATGCATTCTATGGTACTATTGTATCAATGATCGTAGCTATTACAGGTGGTTACGCATTATCAAAAACTCGTTTAATGTTTGGTAGAGGTTTTAATTTCCTATTAACATTCACAATGTGGTTTAATGCTGGTATTATTGCAACTTATCAAAACTTCGTAAATTTAGGTATTGATAATAAATATGGTTTTATATTAGGTTTAGGTTTCAACGCATTTAATATTGTTTTATTAAGAAATGGTTTCAAAGGTGTTCCAACTGAAATTGAAGAGGCTGCAACAATCGATGGTGCAACTGAATTCCAATTATTAACTAAAATATATATGCCAATGTCAAAATCAACTATTGCAACAGTAACAATGTTCTATGCATTGTCTCGTTGGAATGGTTATTATTGGGCATCTGTTTTACTTGGAAGCTATGAAGATAAGCCTTTACAAGTATATATGAGAGAGATGCTAGATCAAGGTGACACAGCCAAGGACTGGGATTCAATGTATAATTTCTCACAAGATGGTTATATGTTCGCTATGGTAGTTTGTTCTATTATTCCAATCATTATAATTTATCCTACAATGCAAAAATACTTTGCAGCAGGTGTAAATTTAGGTGGAGTTAAAGAATAGAAAAAGAAAAAAGGAGAAAAAAGAAATGAAAAAACAAATTAAATTAGCTGGTATTTCAGCACTTGCAGTACTAGGTATTGTTAGCCTAGCTTCTTGCGGAAACAACAAT
>CAVGEZ010000006.1:0-41469 GCA_963628445.1 uncultured Eubacteriales bacterium | reverse complement strand
AATGTCTACAAAATAAGTTAGATACAAAATATGCTGATTCAAAGACAAGCTCTATCACATTCTTTGATGCTAACCCTTATGATCAAACAGATTATAAGAAAGATTTTACTCAACACTGGGTTAACGGATTCAAAAGTAAAGAAAGAACTGTAGACTTAGTTATGGGTGGAGGTACTTACTATACTCAATATGCTAATGCTGGTAAGTTAGTTGCTATCGATGAATATCTAGATCAAATGCCTAACTTTAAGGCTTGGGTAGAAAAGAACCCTGATATTTGGGCATCTATGCAACATACAGATGGTCATGTATATTTCACTCCATACTTTGATGGTTTAAACTCAATTGAAAAGATGTTCTTAATGAACACTTCATATGTTGAAAAGTTATTAGATGGTGAAATTGATGCTGCTGATGAATCAGTTACATTAACAAATGGTACATCATATACTCCATATGTTGTGGAAACAGAGAAACAAAAATTAACAGTTTCAGTTGATGGAACAGCTAAGACTATAACAGCTGACTTTGCTGAAGCTAACAATGCAGTTAAAAAGCAAAATGACTTAAGTGCTAAGAATGGTAAAGCTTTAGTTGAAGCATTAAAGGCTGCATTAATTGCAGAATATGGTAGTGCTATTGCTAAATCAGCTGGTGGTTCTGCTGAAGGTAGTGATGTAGTATATAACAAGTTATCTGAAATCTTCACTGGTGAAAAAGCTTGCTATAACACTGATGATTTAGTTGCATTATTACGTTGTGTAAAAACTTGTCCAAAGACTTTAACAGGAGACGTTACAACTCAAATGAACCCTATTTCTCCACGTACTGCTGAAAACAAGCGTACTATTGACTTAGTATCTTTAATCAGTTTATGGGGATTAAAAGGTAACGATTCAGAAAATGGTAAGTTATACTATGATGTTGATGGTGAACTAAAAGATGCAAGAACTACAGAAGATACATATGATGTTGGTCTTTCTAATTTAAATAAATTATATAAAGAAGGTTTATTTGTAAACAACTTTACTTCAGATAAATCAGGTAAAGCAATGGGTTCTACTGAATGGAGAGGTAATAATATTAAAGATGGTACAGGATTCTTATATTATGATTATAATGGTACTACTTCACCATTCAATGATGACGTTCTAGAAGGTTCTAAAGGATTTGCACAACCAGTACTTGCTCCAGTTGTTAAGTGGGCTGATTCAAGTAAGACTTTAAATTATAAAGGAACTAACTTAGCAGGTACATATTTTAGATATTCTGAAGCAAACCGTGCATTAAAAGATGGTGGTTGGTGTATTCCAGCTGAATCAGATAATATAGGAACAGCTATAGCATTAATGGATTACTTATTCTCTGAAGAAGGTGCGAAAATCCAAGACTTCGGTCCAGATGATGGTAAATATTGGGATTTAAAGACTCAAGGTCAAGCTGGTAATACTCCTTATGAAAATGCAGTATGTGCTATTAATGGTGGTACATCTCCTATTATTAAGCAAGCTGTATTAGATGACATAAAGAGTAATGATGCTGGTGTTACTTGGAATGATTATTACAGAGCATTCATCGGATCAACTCAAGGTATTGGTCATATTAGAGAAGATTCTCTAGATTATCAAACAACATATTCTGAAAAATCAAGAGATGGTTTAAGCAATGTTCAAACTGCTATTAAGTCAGGTGCTATGATTCTTGCACAAACAACTATTGATTCAAATACTTCTAAATTCTTTGTATCAGTTCCTCAAACTATTGCAATTAGTTCAGATGATACATCAAAGATTAATGCATCTACTCAAAACAATACATTAAAAGAAGTTTGGGATTCTTCATCTAGCTCAGTTATTTGTCCTGCTATTAACTGGATTTTAATTGGTGAAGATGCTATTAAGGACAAATATAGCGGTGGTAAAGCTACTATGTTTAGTGAGTTCAATACAATTAATTCTGTATTCCTTGAAGCATATAGTAACGGTGCAAAAAAGATTATTAAATAATATTATATAAATATTACTTTAAATAATATGAATTAAAATATTACTTTACCCCCTAGAAATTAGGTGGGTAAAGTATATTATTTTGATATTTTGGAGGAAATTATGGAAAATAACAAAACAAAAATTCAAAAGATTATTATTGTTGTTGCATTAATAGTTTCCGTATGTGTTTTATTTTCATCTTTTGTATTTGTTAATTCTAACTGGCAATCTTTAAGAGCTGATGGACAACGTGTTGTTAATAATAGAAATACTTTTTATGGGAATGCGTTAGACGGTGTGATAGGCGGTGTGTCAGCTTCTGGAAAAGATAATTTATATTATTATGATTTTTGGAAGGATTTACAATCTGCTAACAATAGTATTTTCTATCTTTCTATAATTGGGTTCGTATCAATTGCAATAGCTTGCATTGCTGGTAATTTTTCAAGAAGAAAGTTTTATATTTCTAATCTTGTTTGTGGTTTAATTTATCCGATTGTAACAATTGTTTGTTCAATTATTGCCTTAGTTAAAATGGTTGCTTTGAGTGGTGAATTTGCATCATGTACTGAGGATTTCCAAACTTACTATGAGTTGCAAATCGCTAAAGCAGAAAAATGGAATCAATCTACAGATGGAATAACTAAAATTAGTGGTGATTCTATAATCTATTATTATGTTATTCTAGTTATTGCGATTGTTTGCGCATGTACTTTTGCATATTTTACAATTCGTAAATTCTTAAAAACATATCCTAGATTACAAAACAAAAATGATAACGAATTAAATACTAATACTTTTGCGGAGGAAAAATAATGAATAATAATATTAATCAAGAAGTTTCTTCTAAAAGAGAACTAAAAAGGAAATTAAAAGAAGAACGTAAGGCGCAACATGAAGCAATTATTGCTTCTATGAGTGAAGCTGATTATGCTACAATGCAACTTGAAAAGATGCGTTATTTTGATAACAAAACATCTCATAGCTTAGGCTATCTTGGTATTGGAGCATCTTTACTAGCTATGTTCTTCGGCTTAAATACTATGGCTCCAACTTATTTTTTAGGTGGAGTTGGTACTATTCTTGCAATTTTAATGAATATTTTTATTCTTTTAACTGGTTTTTTAACAGTTGAAAAGGTAAAAGCTTATTCAATTGGATATTCTAAATATATGATTGGACTTGGTGTTGTATCAGTTCTTAGAATATTCTGGTATCCATTATCAACAATGATTTTATACAATAATATGATATCTGATATTAAATCAGGTGATTATGCTACTTTTACAGCTGTTGCCTATAAATATAATGGTAAATTAGGAGCTTCTATTTTAAATGGTACTCCTCTTGATGCTAATGGTAACAATTGTTCTAGTAATTTAGCTGATTTCGATCATATTGCAACTGCTGGTTTCTTCAGCGCAAATGGTAACATTAGAGGTGTTGTAATGATTATATTATTAGTAATTTCTGCTGCGGCATTTATTGCTGGTGGTATAATTGGATACATTAAGTCTACTAAGTTGAAAAAATACTTAGATAGCTTAAATAACTAGGAGGTAGATTATGTCAACAATCGTTAGTTTAAAAGATGTTAATAAAGTTTACCCTAGTGGTGTTCATGCTGTTTATGATTTCAATATTGAAATTGAACAAGGTGAATTTATCGTAATGTGTGGTCCTTCTGGATGTGGAAAATCTACTACATTACGTATGATTGCTGGTCTTGAAGAAATTTCAACTGGTGATCTTATTATCAACGGAAAACGTTGTAATGATTTAGCTCCTCGTGATAGAAACATTGCAATGGTATTCCAAAACTATGCATTATATGCTCATATGACAGTTTATCATAACTTAGCTTTCTCTCTAATGATTAGAAAGATGGATAGTGATGAAATTCATAGACGTGTAATGAAGGCTGCTGAAATGCTTGGTTTAATTCCATATTTAAATAGAAAGCCAAAGCAATTATCAGGTGGACAACGTCAAAGAGTTGCTGTAGGTCGTGCTATTGTACGTAACCCAGTTGTTTATTTACTTGATGAACCACTTTCTAACCTTGATGCTAAATTACGTGCATCAATGCGTAAGGAATTAGCTACATTACATCATAGCTTAAATGCTACATTCATTTATGTAACTCATGACCAAATTGAAGCCTTAACATTAGCTGATAGAATTGTCGTAATGGCTGATGGTCGTGTTCAACAAATTGCATCTCCAAAGGAAATGTTTGATAGACCTGAAAATATTTTCGTTGCTGGATTTATCGGAACTCCTCCAATGAATTTCTATCATGGTTATTTAAACGAAGATGGCAATTTCGTTCAATTCAATGCTAAATTAGCTGCTAAATTATCTGATTCTGACTTTGCAGCATTAAAATCTGCTGGCCTTGTAGGCAAGCATGTTGGTGCTAAAGTTCTAAGTGGTGACTTAGTTCAAATTGAAAATGTTACTGTTTCAATTTCAGGTGTTTATGCTAAATACGATGAAAAAGAAGTTTCAATTGATGCTTATGTTACTGAAAATGGATATTTAGGTGAGGTAAGTTCATCTGTACTTACTCCAACAGATTCACAAAAAGCTGAATTACAATCATATTTAGGTAAAGCTGTTGTAATGGCATCTAGACCTGACTATGTTTATATGGATGAAGCTAGCTTAACAGAATTTAAGGATGCTGTAATTACTTTAAACTTAGATTATCAAGAACATCTTGGTGCTTATAATCTAATTTATGGTGAAATTAATGGCGAACGTTGTATTGCAAGAGTTAATGCAAGAGACGAAGCTAAAGAACAACAATTCCAAGTTGCATTTGATATGAGAAAGATTTTATTCTTTGATATTGATACAACTTCAAGAATTACAGAAAGAAATAAATAGATTGGAGTGATTGAATTATGGCTAATGAAAATTTAAATACACAAGCTTTAAAAGAATCACAAAAAGCTGAATTAATTTCTTTAAAAAATGAACATAAGAAGCTAATTGTAGCAATGCAAGAAAATCAAAAAGATGAACTTGCTGAAGCTAAGGCTCAAGGAATGGAAAAAGCTGAAATCCACAAATTAAAAAATGATCAATGGATTGCTTATTCTCAATATGTTCAAGATTTACAATATGATGAATATTTACTTGAATTAAAGCAAAAGAAAGAACTTGATGCTGCTAATGGTGTAGTAGTTGATGAAACTAAAGACGCAGATAAAGAGCAAGGTGCTGCTATTGCTATTTGGTTTAAGCATATTATCAGAAATATTAAAGTTTCAGTTAGTGAAAAGCCTTCAATCATCTTTGGTTTACTATCATGTATTGGTGGTTTACTAATGGGATTTGAAATCAACAAATATATTGTTGCTGCAAACGGATTCCCATCAGGAGAAGGTTTACCAGGTATTTATGTATTTATCCTATTAATGGCTGGTATGCTTGATGCTGTATGTGGTGTTCAAATGTGTGGTGAAAGAAGATTAAAATCTGCAATTTCATCAGTAATTTGTACAGTAATTATTGTTGTATTTGGTATTCTTTGGATTGCTGCTTTAAATGGTGACAACTATATTTCAAACGCTTCAAGTAATCGTACTATTATATTTACTATTGTTTATATGATTTGTGCTATTGCAGGTGCTGTAGGTAGTATGTTTACTTATAACAAGCATTACGTAAAGGCTAGAAGATAATGAAAAAAAATAAGAATAATGAATTTAACCCATATGCTTCAGATAAATTATCTCGTATCCCATCATGGATAAAAGTATTATTCTTAAAATATTGGGTAGCGGCAGCTACCTTTTATTTTTTTGGAGTAGCTAATCCATTGATTCCTTTATCTGGAGAAGATTTTAATCTTGCATCCACTTTTGAACCTTACTATTTGTTTTTAAGTTTAGGACTTGCATTATTTACTGAATACATAACAAAGAATTTTATTAAATTTATGAAAAATGATAGAGATGATACAACAAGATTTAACTTGGTTAACAAAAAAGGTGTTGTATCATTACTATTAAATTTGGTATATGCATTTGTAATAATGATACCAATGATTATCATCTTAGTCTTTTTAGCAAGTCATAACTTAGTATTTGATACTCTAAATTCAGGCGGAAACAAAGCTGCTATTGAACCATTTACAGCTGGATTTGTATATATTGCACTTGATGTGATTGCTGTATCAGTTAAAAACTTAATTATATACTTGTATAAACAAGCAAAATTTAAGATAATAGAAGAAGAAAATTTAAAAGTCACAGAAAAAATAAAAAATATGTCTGATGATGAATATTTGAATTTTTTGAAGGAGAATTAATATGAAATTTAATGTTATTTATGTAAGTTCACATTGTATAACTTTAGAAATTGAAAATAATAACCCATTCTATAGTGAAAAAACATATAATGTTTTAGTTAATGATGTTGTTTACAGCAAGGATATAAATACTAATGTTACTAGTATCTTTAATTTAGATTCTGATAGCGAATATAAGATTAGTGTTGATGACGGAACATCTATTGAAAGTGTAGTTATCAACACATCACATGAATTTGTTTCATTAAATGTAAGAAGATTTGGTGCTAAAGGAGATGGAGTAAGTGATGATACTAACTTCATTCAAGCTACTATCAATTCTTGTCCTAGAGATGGAAGAGTATATATTCCTGAAGGTACTTATTTAGTAAGACCTATCTTCTTGAAGAGCAACATTACTATCGAACTTGCTAAAGGTGCTAGATTGTTAGGTGATACTGATAGAAGAAACTATCCAATATTACCAGGTGTTGTTTCAACAACTGATGAATTAGATGAATATAATTTAGGTTCATGGGAAGGTAATCCTCTTGATTGCTTTGCATCTATTATTACTGGTATTGAGGTGGAAAACGTTAATATCATTGGTGAAGGTACTATTGATGGTAATGCTGCTAATTCTGATTGGTGGAAAGATCCTAAGGCTAAGAATATTGCATGGAGACCACGTGGTATGTTCCTTGTTAGATGTAATAATATAAATGTATGTGGTGTTACAGTAACAAATACACCATCATGGAATTTACATCCTTATTTTTCAAATAATATCCGCTTTATTAATTTAAATATTATTAATCCTGCTGATTCTCCTAATACAGATGGTTGCGATCCTGAAAGCTGTAATAATGTAGATATTATAGGTATTAACTTCTCAGTAGGTGATGACTGTATAGCAGTTAAATCTGGTAAGATTTATATGGGAAAGAAATATAAGAAACCAAGTTCTAATTTCACAATTAGAAACTGTTCTATGAACTTTGGTCATGGTGCTATTGTTTTAGGTAGTGAAATGGCCGGTGGAATTAAGGATTTTGTTATTTCTAAATGTTTTTTCAACCATACTGATAGAGGATTAAGAATAAAATCACGTCGTGGTAGAGGTAAAGATGCAATCATTGATGGTATTACATTTGATAATATTAAGATGGATTCAGTATTAACTCCACTTGTAATCAATATGTATTACTATTGTGATCCTGATGGTAAGACTGAATACGTATGGAGTAAAGAAAAACTACCTGTTGATGACAGAACTCCATATCTAGGACATTTCTCATTCAAGAATATGGAATGTACAAATGTCAATGTTGCAGCAGGTACATTCTATGGTTTACCTGAAATGCCTATTGAATCAGTTGAACTTGAAAATATCAAATTTAGCTATGATCCAAACGCAAAACCAGGTGTTGCTGCAATGATGACTGGTTGTGAACCAATGGTTAATAGGGGATTAATATTCTTTAATGTTAAGAATGTAAAAATGCATAATGTAGTTTTACCTGAAAACGTTAAAGATGATATTGAATTAACTAATGTAGTTTCATATGTTAATGAATAATTTCATAGTATCAATTTAAGGCTAGAATGTATTTCTAGTCTTTTATTTTACAAGGTAGAAAAAATATTACAAACTATGATATAATAAAATAAATGATTGCGGGTGATAATATGTCTTTGTATTTAAATCAAGATAATAATTTGTTTGAAGAATGCTTAAATTCTAAGATATTTATTGATAAATCACAATTAATTAATATCACAAATGAAAACTTAAAAACTAGCTCAAAATATATGTGTGTAACTCGCCCACGTAGATTTGGGAAAACAATGGCCTTATCTATGTTAAATGCTTATTATTCTAAAGGATGTGATTCGAGTGAACTATTTAAGAATCTTAAAGTTTCACAATATGAATCCTATGATAAACATCTAAATAATCATAATGTTATTTGGATTGATATGGCTGAATTATATACTAGCCTTAATGATAAAAGTATATTTGTAAATAAATTGAAGGAGTTTATATACTTTGACTTAAAGGAATCATTTGGTAATGTAGATATTAACTTCGATACGAGTGATGGTACATTTTTAATGAATTCTTTTAAGACTATTTATACAAAAACTAAAAGTAAATTTATTTTTTTAATAGATGAATGGGATGTAATTTTTAGAGAACAAGAACATAATTATAAATTGTGTGATGAGTATACAGAATTTTTACGTAATTTGTTTAAATCTAGTGGTGTATCAAATTGCATTGAATTAGTTTATATGACTGGAATATTACCAATAAAAAGATATTCAACACAATCAACATTAAATATGTTCACTGAATACAATATGATTGATGGCGATCTTTTAGCTCCTTTCTTTGGATTTACTGAAAATGAAGTAATAAACTTATGTGTTAAATACAATAGAAATTTTAGTGAAATTAAAGAATGGTATGATGGATATAAATTAAATGGTATCGAATTGTATAATCCTAAAAGTGTAAATGAATGTATAATTAAAAACAAATGTGGTGATTACTGGACAAAGACATCATCGATTGAAGCTGTGACTGATTATATGAATTTTGACAATGGTGAGTTAAAAGATATCATCGCAAAGATGATGGTAGGAGAAAAGATTCAACTTAATGTTTCGGAATTCCAAAATGATTTAACAAAAGTTAATTCTCGTGATGCCGCTCTAACAGTATTAATTCATTTAGGTTATTTAGCATATGACGAATTAACTAAGTCATGCTATATACCGAATTATGAGATTAGTTTAGAGTTTGAAAATGCACTAAAAGAATTAGATTGGGAAGAAATTTATAATCCAATCTCTAATTCAAAAAAATTATATGATGAAACATTAAAAGGAAATACTGAATATATAAATCAAATATTTGATGTAAATCATAAAAGCCTTGCAGGACCATTTAATAAGAATAAAGAAGATATATTAGGTATTATTACACTTATATCATATTATTCTATTAGAAGATATTATGATGTTCATAAAGAAGTTACAAGTACTTTAGGTAGAGCTGATATTATGTATATTTCACGTGATAACACTCATATTCCTCTTATTATTGAATTAAAGGTTGATTCTTCAAAAGAAGAATGTATTAAACAAATAAAGACTAGAGAATACTTTAATGCATTAGGTTCATATAAAGGTGATGTATTGCTTCTAGGTATTACATATAATACAAAAACCTTAAAGCATGATTCAATGGTTGAAATAATTAAAATATAACGACTAGAGTTTAAAGGTTCTTTAAATTTAACGACGTAGGTAGTGGTTCGCAAGATTTAAAGTTCACTACGTGTCCTCCAAAAGTTTGAATATGAAAGAACAATTTTAAAATTTACGACGTGTATTAAAAAAGTTGGTGATGAGCACCAACTTTTTATGTGTCTAACAATTATAAATTCCTGATCTATTTATTCTTTAGTTTCTTCTTTTTATACTTACTACGTTAATCATATTTATGTTGATTTTTGTTATCGAACTAACTATTGTATAACACCTCATAATGAACAAATTACTTTATCCTGCTATAAAAATGAGGATTTTTGGAATAATTCGAATCAAAAAGGATCAAATACCATCTCTGATGCTTTAAGATCAATATCATATGATTCCAATCACATTTTTTAATAGATTCATAATCCAAAATTAATGCTCCTATTAATGTAATAGTTAAAAGTTATCATATTGTATCAAAGGTGATTTTTTATGAAATATTATGAAAATGAGGGGTGAAGCACGTCGTATATTTTAAAGCTTTGAAGACACGTCGTTAATTTTAAAACAGTACACGTCACGTCGTTGATTTTAATATACTAGTTTAAATACTCTAGTTTTATTATTAACATACGAAAAGTTTAATTTGATAAATTGGACAATATATTTTATACTGTGATATGATGAAAGAAATGATTGCGGGTGATAATATGTCTTTGTATTTAAATCAAGATAATAATTTGTTTGAAGAATGCTTAAATTCTAAGATATTTATTGATAAATCACAATTAATTAATATCACAAATGAAAACTTAAAAACTAGCTCAAAATATATGTGTGTAACTCGCCCACGTAGATTTGGGAAAACAATGGCCTTATCTATGTTAAATGCTTATTATTCTAAAGGATGTGATTCGAGTGAACTATTTAAGAATCTTAAAGTTTCACAATATGAATCCTATGATAAACATCTAAATAATCATAATGTTATTTGGATTGATATGGCAGGCTTATACACAAGATTAAATGACAAAAATACTTTTGTTGAAAAGTTAAAGGAATTTATTTATCTAGACTTAAAAAATAATTTTAAAAATTTAGATCTTGAATGTGATTTAACAGATGGCACCTTTTTAGCTAATACTTTGATAAAAATCAAATCCGAACTTAATGAAAGATTCATTTTTCTAATAGATGAGTGGGATGTTATATTCAGAGAAGAAGAATATAATAATAAACTATGCGATGAGTATATAATGTTCTTAAGAGATTTATTTAAGTCATCTGATGTAACAGCTTGTATAGATTTAGTTTATATGACCGGAATTTTGCCAATTAGAAGATATTCAACTCAGTCAACTTTAAATATGTTTACTGAATATAATATGCTTGATTCATTTCCAATTGAATCCTTTGTAGGTTTTACTGAATCTGAGGTAATTTATTTGTGTAATAAATATAAGAGAGACTTTAATGAAATAAAGTCTTGGTATAATGGATATAATTTAAATGGTATTTCTTTGTATAATCCAAAATCAGTTGTTGAGGCTGTATTGCGTGGAGAATGCAATGATTACTGGACCCAAACATCAGCCATTGAAGCAGTTACAAATTATATGAATTATGATAATGGTGAATTGAAAGATACAATTTGCAAAATGATACTTGGTGAAAAGGTTGAAGTAGACGTATCTGAATTTGAAAATGATTTAACGAAGGTTGATTCGGAAGATTCAGCATTAACTGTTTTAATTCATTTAGGTTACTTAGCTTATGACAAAAAATTAAAGGTTTGTTACATTCCTAATTATGAAATAAAACAAGAATTTGAACGAGCACTAAAAAAACTAAATTGGGAAGAAATTTATAATCCAATTTCAAATAGTAAAAAACTATATGATGAAACATTAAAAGGAAATACTGAATATATTAATCAAATATTTGATTTAAATCATAAGAGTCTTGAAGGACCATTTAATAAGAATAAAGAAGATATATTAGGTATTATTACACTTATATCATATTATTCTATTAGAAGATATTATGATGTTCATAAAGAAGTTACAAGTACTTTAGGTAGAGCTGATATTATGTATATTTCACGTGATAACACTCATATTCCTCTTATTATTGAATTAAAGGTTGATTCTTCAAAAGAAGAATGTATTAAACAAATAAAGACTAGAGAATACTTTAATGCATTAGGTTCATATAAAGGTGATGTATTGCTTCTAGGTATTACATATAATACAAAAACCTTAAAGCATGATTCAATGGTTGAAATAATTAAAATATAACGACTAGAGTTTAAATACTCTAGTTTTATTTTTTGATGTGCTTAAAGTTTAATTGATAACTAAAATATAATTGACATTTGTTGAAAAAGTGTTTAATTTAGAATTACTTTTCTTGTAAGAATAATTTTTTTAAAGTATAATATAGAATGGTATTTGAAAGAAAAGAGGTGCCTATAATGAAAATTGCATTAGCTTGCGATCATGGTGGTCTAGATTTAAAAAATCTAATCATCGATTACTTAAAAAAAGAAGGTCATGAAATAATTGACGAAGGAACTTATACTAAGGATTCATGCGATTATCCTGTATATGCTAAAAAAGCAGCACTAGATGTTCAAAAAGGTCTAGCTGATAGAGGAATTGTATGCTGTTCTACTGGTATTGGTGTATCAATTGTAGCCAATAAGGTTAAAGGTATTCGTTGTGCTTTAGTAACAGATGTTACATCTGCTCGTTTAACTAGAGAACATAATAATACTAATGTATTAGCTTTGGGTCAAAAGAATGTTTCATTTGATAGAGCTCTTGAAATTGTAAAAATTTGGCTTGAAACCCCATTCTCTAATGAAGAAAGACATGTTAGAAGAATCAATATGATTGAGGAGGAATAATTATGGCTAAGTGTGTAATTGTAAATCATCCTCTAATTAAGGATAAACTAACTAATATTCGTAAGAAAGAGACAAATACTAAAGATTTTTACTCTAACGTTCAAGAAATTGGTAGCCTAATGGCTTATGAGATTGCACGTGATTTCCCACTACGTGATGTTGAAATCGAGACTCCTATTTGCAAAACTTGCCAACAAGTACTTGCTAAAGAAATAGTTATTGTACCTATTTTAAGAGCTGGTCTTGGTATGGTAGATGGTATTAGAGATATGATACCTTCTGCAAAGGTTGGATTTATCGGTTTGTATCGTGATGAGGAAACATTAAAGCCTCATTACTATTATGCGAAATTCCCAGAAGATATTTCGAATTGCATTGTTTTACTTGTTGACCCTATGCTTGCGACAGGTGGTTCAGCTATTGCCGCTTGTGACATGCTAAAGAAACAAGGTGTATCTTCAATTAAATACGTTGGTTTGGTTTCTGCTCCTGAAGGTATTAAAGCCTTACAAGAAGCTCATCCTGATG
Source organism: uncultured Eubacteriales bacterium (assembly GCA_963628445.1). Taxonomy (GTDB): domain Bacteria; phylum Bacillota_I; class Bacilli_A; order Acholeplasmatales; family Anaeroplasmataceae; genus JAEELC01. The sequence continues at coordinate 28,478 of CAVGEZ010000006.1, read as the reverse complement.
TAGATATTTATACTGCAGCACTAGATGAAAAACTAAACGAAAACGGATATATTGTACCTGGACTTGGTGATTGTGGAGATAGATTATTTGGAACAAAATAATAATCAAAACAAAGACGTTAAGAAAAAACAAGCAATAAAAAAGGTATCTAAGGCAGCAGAACTGTATGCATTAGTAACTCAAGGGTTCCTAATGATGATAGTTATTGCTGCTATAGGTTTTATTATTGGACGTTATGCAATAAAGGATGACAAATGGGCTGTTATCCTTGGAGTAATTGGCCTTTTATTAGGTTTAGGCACTTTTATAAATCTATTACTTAAATTTAAGACTGGTGGTGATTCGAATGCAAAATCAAACTGATGATTTACATAAAATCGGAATCATTGTTGCCCCAGCAACTCTTATACTAGGTATTGTATTAGCCCTAGTATTTAACTTTAGTTTAGATCCTACATCAAACATAAATCATATTTGGATGATTTCCACATTTTTAGGTTTGTTTACAGGTCTTATGAACTTTAGTTTCTTACTTAGAGGTTCTCGTCCTAGTTATACTGACGCTTACTCAGGAAAGAACGATTTAATGAAAAGAAGTATGTTATATTTCTTCTTTAGAATTATAACATTTGGAGCTATCTTTGCACTTGTTGCAATAAATCAATTTACTCAAGATAATCCAAGCTTTAATTTGATACCATTATCAATTGGTTATTTCTTACATTTAGTTGTTTTCTTAGTAATATACTTAATCTTTACTATAAGAAGAAAGAAGGTAAATGAGTAATGGTACTTCTACTTGCAAAAGTTGGAGATCAAATGCTTTCTTTGATAATTGTAGCAGTAGCTTTAATTATCGCCGTTTGTATTCTTGGCCATAAGATTAAGAAGGTAGATCCACTCGGAGATATTCCTAAGTGGTTAATTCCTCTAATCTCAATTGTTGAAATAGTTAATAACTTTTCAAAGGCTAATATAGGTAAACGTTGGAAAACATACGCTCCGTACTTTTTAGCACTTGGAATATATATTTTATTCCAAAACATTTGTTCAGTTTTCGGACTAACAAATCCTACATCTTATATCGTTACTAATTTTGCACTTGCGATTGTTACATTCTTCATGGTACAAATTACAGGTATTGTATCCCTTGGGATCAAAGGATATCTTGCCTCATTCGTTGGACCAGTTAAATGGCTTGCATGGCTATTTATTCCAATGAATATTGTATCTGAGTTTGCATTACCTCTGAGTTTGACACTACGTATTACTGGTAACATCATAGCCGGTAACGTAATATCATTACTTGTAAAGAGTTTTGGTCTTGCAACCGCGATATTTGTGCCGATTATCAATATCTATTTCGATTTGATGTCTGGCGTAATACAAACATTAGTATTCGTTATCCTTACTATCATCTTTACGTCGATGAAGATTGATGATTCGGAGAAGGTAGTAGAAGAGGATGAAACTTTGGAGCAAAGTCTAAATGCTCAAACACAAAATGCATAAAACATAAATTATAAAGGAGATTATTTAAAATGACAGTTTTATCACAAGTTTTAACACAAATTTTATCAATCTTAGTAGTTCTTGCTAGCACAGGTCCTATCGGTGCTGGTATTGCTGTATTTACAGGTGTTGGTTCAGGTATTGGTGAAGGTATGGCAGCTGCTAAGGCTGTTGAAGCAGTTGGTAGACAACCAGAAGCTTCAGGTAAAATCACTGTTACAATGCTTATCGGTCAAGCCGTTGCTGAAACTACTGGTTTATACGGTTTAATCATTGCCATTCTTTGTTACAATAAATAATATTATAAAATCAATTTACAATATATTCAAAAAACAAAGGAATGGAGGCATGAGTTATGTTGTTAAGTATTGACGAAACTTTGGCTTCAATTGGAACTTTCGTTAATGATTGTCTTGCCTTCTTAGGTATGGACTTTTCAACAATTACTGGTTCAGATTGGGCAACTTGGGGATTACAATTTGGAATCCAATTATTTGCCCTACTTGTCTTATTTCTTTTAGTTAAATTCAAATTATGGGGACCTATCACAAAGATGCTTGAAGCTCGTAAAGCAAAAATGGATAGCGAACTTAACGAAGCACGTCAAACTAATGAAGAAGCTAAGGCTTTAAAGAAAGACTTAGAAGCTAAATTAGCTGATGCGCAAGAAGAAGTTAAAAGAATTATCAAGACAGCTGAAATGGATGGTAGTGTAGTTAAAGAAAAGATCATCGAAGAAGCTAAGGCTGAAGCTAAGAGAAGACTTGAAATATCTGAAGAACAAATTCAAAAAGAAATTTCAAGTAAACAACAAGAAATTAAAGACACAATAGTTAGCGTAGCATTTGATGCCGCTTCTAAAATCCTTGAAAAAGAAGTTGACAAAGATAAGTATTTAACTTTGGTTAACCAAATTATCGAGGGGGCAAATTTATAATGGTTTCTAAAGAGTATTCTAAAGCACTTTATGAACTTGCCGAAAAGAACAATATCATAGATGAAATTAATGAAAACTTAAAATCATTTGTTTTATTGTTAAATGAAAATCCTGATTTTATTAAGGTATTAACTTACCCTAAGATTTCAAATCAAGATAAGAAAAAAACTATAAAAGATACTTTATTAAATTTTAATGATTTATTTATTACATTCTTATATGTATTAATTGATAACAATAGAATTAATGAAATTAAAGATATTGCATCAGATTATCAAAGAATGGTTAATGAATCTAATGGTATTTATGATGTGCTAGTTTATAGTGCAAGTAAACTTGATGTGAATCAAATTGAGGCTACTAAACTTAGCTTAATTAAATTATTAAATGCTAAAAGTATTAATATAAATAATATGGTAGATGAATCTTTAATCGGTGGTATTAAAGCTTTCTATAATGGTAAAACATTTGATTTATCAATTAATAATAAGCTTAATTCACTTAAGAATTCACTATAAGAAAGGATAAATAATATGAGTAATATCAATTTATCAGAAATCTCTAGTTTAATTAAGAAACAAATTGAATCTTATAAAGATGAGATTAAGACTGAAACAATTGGTACCGTAGTTACTGTTGGTGATGGTATTGCAATTATTCATGGACTTGATAATGCAATGTCTGGTGAATTACTTGAATTCCCTAACGGCGTATATGGTATGGTACAAAATCTAGAGATTGATAATGTCGGTGCTATTTTACTTGGTGATTCTAGCTTAGTAAAAGAAGGAGACATTGTTAAATGTACTGGTAAGATTTTGCAAATCCCAGTTGGTGAAAAGTTCATCGGTCGTGTAGTAAACCCACTTGGTCAACCACTTGATGGTAATGGTCCTATTGAGGCAGCAAGCTATCTTCCTATCGAAAGAAAAGCTACTGGTGTAATGGATAGATCAAGCGTTAATACTCCACTTCAAACTGGTATTAAGGCTCTTGATGCATTAGTTCCAATCGGACGTGGTCAACGTGAATTAATCATCGGAGATAGACAAACTGGTAAAACAAGTATCGCTATCGATACTATTATTAACCAAAAAGGTAAGGGAGTTATTTGTGTATACGTTGCAATTGGTCAAAAACAATCAACTGTATCTAGTGTTTATGAAACATTAAAGGCTCATGATGCAATGGGTTATACAATCATTGTATCAGCTACAGCTTCAAATCCAGCTCCAGTTTTATATCTAGCACCATATTCAGGTGTTACACTTGCTGAATATTTTATGTTCCAAGGTAAGGATTGTTTAATTGTTTATGATGATTTATCTAAACATGCGGTAGCATACCGTGAACTTTCTCTACTTTTACATAGACCACCAGGAAGAGAAGCTTATCCAGGAGACGTATTCTATTTACATTCACGTCTACTTGAAAGAGCTGCAAAACTTTCTAGCGAATTAGGTGGTGGTTCAATTACAGCCCTACCTATTATTGAAACACAAGCAGGAGATATCTCTGCATATATTCCTACTAACGTTATTTCAATTACAGATGGTCAAATCTTCTTACAATCAGACTCATTCTACAAAGGTATAAGACCTGCCATTAACGCTGGTTTATCAGTATCTCGTGTAGGTGGTGCTGCTCAAACTAAGGCTATTAAGAAGGTTTCAGGTACACTTCGTCTTGACCTTGCAAGTTATAGAGAACTTGAATCATTTGCACAATTTGGTTCAGACCTAGATGCTTCTACAAAAGCACGTCTTGAAAGAGGTCAAAGAACTGTTGAAATCTTAAAACAAGGTTTACATGAAACAATTCCATTTGAAAAAGAAACAGTTATTCTATATGCTTTAGTTCATGGATTCCTAGATAGAATTGAAATTAAAGATATTAATAGATATGAACACGAATTATATCGTGATCTAGATATATCTAGTGAAGGTAAGGCCATTATATCTGAAATTTCAGAAACTAAAGCTTTACCAAATGATTTAAAATCATTAGATTTATATATTTCTAATTTTAATAAGAAATTTATTTAATTAGGAGGTTTTTATGGCAGACTCTTTAAGAGAAGTAAAAACCCGTATTGAATCTACTAAAAACACTGCTCAAATTACAAAGGCTATGTACATGGTATCTCAAAGTAAAGTTAAGAGAGCTGAACGTACATATCTAAATTATCAAGACTTTATGCAAAATATTAGAACTATTGTTCAAAGCGTTGTTGCAAAAACAGATGCTGATTATACACATCCTCTAATGCAAAGACGTGATATCAATAAAGTAGGATACTTACTAATTACTTCTGATAAAGGTTTAGCAGGTGCATATAATGCAAATGTATTTAAGCTTTTAGAAGCTGATATTAAAAAATCAGGAATTGATCTTAAAGACATCTATGTATCAGCTGTAGGAAGAAAGGGATATACATATATTCAAAAGAAGAAATATAACACTTTAAATGATAGTCCTATATTTGTTCGTGATGACGTAATGTTTTCTGAAATAGTTCCTATTGCAGAGAAGCTTGTAGAAGCTTATGCAACAAAAAAGATTGATAGATTAGTTATTATTTACAATCACTATGTAAATACACTAACTCAAGAAACAACATTCATTCCTCTTTTACCTATTAATGATTTAGATAAAGAGACTAATGGTGTTGAATATGAATTTGAATCAGGTATAGGTAAAACACTTGATATGTTACTTCCTCAATATATAGAGGATACAATGTATGGTGTTATTCTTGATGCAAAAACTTGTGAACATTGTTCAAGAATGAATTCAATGCGTAGCGCAACAGATAACGCTGACGACGTTATTTCAAAATTACAATTATTATATAATAGAGCACGTCAAAATGTTATTACTAATGAGTTAATAGACATTATTGGCGGTGCAAATGCGATAGGAGGTAAATAAACATGGACGGAAAAATAGTCGAAGTTAAGGGTCCTGTAGTTGACGTTAAGTTTGATGGCATTTTACCTAGTATAAATGATGCCTTAAAAGTAAATGTTAGCGCAGATGAAAACAACGGCGTAGCTATTAATCTTACACTTGAAGTTGCACTTCATGTTGGTGATGGTGTAGTTCGTTGTATTGCGATGGATTCTACTGACGGTTTAGTTCGTGGAATGAAAGTAGTATCTACAGGCAGTCCTATCACTGTTCCAGTAGGTAAAGATACTCTAGGACGTATGTTTAACGTACTAGGTGATCCAATTGATAGAGGAGAATCTTTAGAAAGTACAGAAAGAGCACCAATTCATAAAGAAGCTCCAAAACTTGAAGACTTATCTAATAAAGTAGAAATACTTGAAACTGGTATTAAAGTTATCGATTTACTTGCACCATATATTAAAGGTGGTAAAGTAGGTTTATTCGGTGGTGCCGGTGTAGGTAAGACAGTATTAATTCAAGAGTTAATCCACAATGTTGCTGAACAACATGGTGGTATTTCAGTATTCACAGGTGTTGGTGAACGTACACGTGAAGGTAATGACTTATATTCAGAAATGAAACAATCAGGTGTTATTTCTAAAACAGCCATGGTGTTTGGTCAAATGAATGAACCACCAGGAGCACGTATGAGAGTAGCTCTTTCAGGTTTAACAATGGCAGAACATTTTAGAGATACTGAAAATCAAGACGTATTATTATTTATTGATAATATCTTCCGTTTCACTCAAGCAGGTTCAGAGGTTTCAGCCCTTTTAGGTCGTGTACCTTCAGCCGTAGGTTACCAACCTACACTTGCTACTGAAATGGGTAAGTTACAAGAGCGTATTACATCAACAAAGAATGGTTCTATTACATCTATTCAAGCTGTATACGTTCCAGCTGATGACTATACAGACCCAGCTCCTGCAACTACATTCGCTCACCTTGATGCAACTACAAACCTTTCTCGTAAGTTAACAGAAGAAGGTATTTACCCAGCTGTTGACCCACTTGCATCAACTTCAAGAGCACTTGCTCCTGAAATTGTAGGTGAAGAGCATTATAACGTAGCTCGTCGTGTTCAACAATTAATTCAAAGATATAATGAATTACTTGATATCATCGCAATTCTTGGTATGGATGAATTAAGTGAAGATGATAAGCTTGTAGTTACTCGTGCAAGAAGAGCTAAATTATTCTTATCTCAAAACATGTTCATTGGTGGACAATTCACAGGTATTCCTGGTTCATTTGTTACTGTAAAAGAAACAATTGAAGGCTTCAAAGAAATCTTAGATGGTAAGTGCGACGATATGCCAGAAGAGGCATTCCGTTTAGTAGGTACTATTGAAGATGCTAGAAAGAAAGCAGCACAAATCGCTGCGAATGAGCAATAGATGAATATTGTAGTTTCTACCCACCAAGGACAATTGTTAAGTGATGAAATTGACTATGTAGTTTGTAAAGCAGACGATGGTGAATTTGCAATCATGAAGAATCACATTCCTACTATTGCAGTTATTAAAGATGGTTATTTAAAACTTGTATTAAATAAACAAAATGTCTTTGTTGCAATTAACAATGGTGTACTTGAATTTAGTAATAATAAAGTAAATGTTATTGCTCAACTTGCAGCTGTAGGAAAGGATCTAAATAGTGTTAAAGCTAATTTGGATAAGATTATTAAAGAAGCATTAGAATCTAATAGACAAGACTCAGTTGACTTTACTGAAAAAGAAAGAGACTTAGTTAAAAATATTAGAGATTCTAAAGCTGGTAGTTTATAGACAAAATAAAGGATTTATAAGTTAATACCTATAAATCCTTTTATTATGCTTTTTTCAAACCGTTATATATGTTGTCAACTATAAATAAACCTTTTCCTCTAGTTACATTTTGGAATAACACTTTAAAGTCATCAACTTTATTTAGATCTACTCCTAAGGTTATATCAACTGAACTTGAAAATCTAATATTTATTATATCGTATTTCTTTATCTCTTCCTCAAGTAAACTATAATATGGATAATCAATACTTATAATAATCTTTTGCAGCGAAGTTATTTCAAAAATCTCTGTGTGGTTAACGGCTTCAATGACTGAATTAGAGTAGGCTCTAACCAAACCACCAGCTCCAAGTAGAGTGCCTCCAAAATAACGAGTAGTTATTGCTAGTATGTTACATAAATTATTTTTCTCTAATACATTTAACATAGGAAATCCCGCAGTTTTAGCTGGTTCTCCGTCATCACTTACTTTTTTAATTGCTTGATCAGGCCCAATAATATATGCATAACAGTTATGTGTTGCATCAAAGTATTTCTTTTTAGTATCAGCTAGCGCTTTAGTAACTTCTGCTATATTTTTAACAGGTATTAAAGTTGTAATAAAACGTGACTTTTCAACAACTATTTCGTATTGAGACAATTCTTTGATTGTAAACATTTATATCACCTAAATGTATTATATCAAAACAGGCGTTAAGTTGAAAGTTGATTAAACTCTTCAAGTATAATATAATAAGTTGATATTTTTAAATTAAGGTGAATTTATGAAACGTATAGTTGCAACTACATCAACATCATGCTTAGATTATGTAAAACATAATTTAGATATAAGAACTATTAGAATTAAGATTGATATGGGTGACCATATATTAAAAGACGATGGTACTGAAATAAAAGCAGAAGAATTCTATTCTAAAATGGAAGCTAATAAAACATTAGTTCCTAGAACTAGTCAACCTAGTCTTGGTTCTTTAATAGAGTTTTTTGAAGGTCTTAAAGAAGAAGGATATGAAGAAGTAATAGTTACAACAATTTCTAGCAAATTATCAGGTACATATAATGCTATATGCCAGGTAAGCGAAATTCTAGCTGATACTATTAAAATTATACCTTTTGATACAAAGACTGTATGTTTTAATGAAGGATATTTTGCAATAACTGCAAGTAAGATGATTAATGATAATCGTACAACAGAAGATATAATTGCACGATTAGAATATTTAAGACACAATGTAAGAATATTCTTTGCAGTAGATAGTCTTGAATGTTTAGTTAAGAATGGAAGACTTACAAATGCTCAAGGTTTCTTAGGTAAAATATTAAAGATTAAACCATTACTTGAAGTTAAAGAGGATGGTACAATTGAGGCTGTTGAAAATATGCGTACTACAAAGAAAGCGTTAGAGCGCCTTGGTACTTATTTATCTGAATATGTTAAAGGTCATGACTATTACGCATATATAGTATATACAGGACAAGATTTAAAAGAATATTTTATAGATGTACTTAAGAATAAATTTAATTTAGTTAATCTTGATGAACGTCCATGCTCACCTGTTGTAGGATGTCATGTGGGACCTAACGCGATTGGTCTTGGAGTATTCTTAAAAGATTAATTTTTAAGGAGGATATATGGATCTCTATTTAAGTGCCGCATTAAAGTTAATAAATGTCATTAAATCTAATGGATTTGAAGCTTATATTGTTGGCGGATATGTTAGAGACTATATCTTAAATGATAATCCTCATGATATTGATATAACTACAAGTGCACTCCCTAATGATATAATGAATATGTTTAAGAAGGTATATCCTACTGGTATAGATTTTGAGGGTGTAACTGTAGTATATGAGTCTTATACTTTTGAGGTAACTACTTATAGAAAAGATGTATCTTATTATGATCATAGGCATCCTAAAGTAGCTTATGCTTCTACACTTGCTGAAGACTTATCAAGACGTGACTTCACTATAAACGCTATGTGTTTAGATTCTAATATGAATGTTATTGATTTGTTTAATGGTATTAATGATTTAAACAATAAAATAATTAGAACTGTAGGAGAAGCTGATACTAGATTTTATGAAGATGCATTAAGAATGCTTAGAGCTTTCTATTTCTCTGCTAAGTTAGGGTTTGAAATAGAGGAGAATACCTTAAAAGGTATTGAAAATAACGCAATGTATTTAGATAGTATATCTGGAGAAAGAATATACGCTGAGCTTAAGAAAATGTTAAACTCTAGATATCGAGTAAATGGTTTAAAATATCTATCAAAATCTAAATTACTTAACTATTTACCTAGTTTAAAAGAAGCCACAATACTTCTTTTAAACATAAAGGAAAGTGTTAGCTTTATTGAATACCTTGCACTGGGATTTTATTTAGAAGGGTTTACTGAAAGATATAAATTATCTACTTTAGAAACTAAGAGTATTAAATCAATTATCACTCTTATAGATTTAAAATTTGATAACTATACTTTATTTAGTTATGAATATTGTGATTTAAAGAGTGCAAATAAATTAAAACAAATATTAAATAAAGATTACTTAATTAATTTTGATGATATTTATAATAGTCTATCTATTAAAAATAAGAAAGATTTAGATCTGGATTCTCATATATTAGTAGACATGGGATTTAAAGGAAAAGAAATAGGTGAGACACTTGATAAGTTATATAGATTAGTATTAGATAATAAGGTTTCAAATACTAAAGATGAATTAATTAAGGCTCTATTAAAGGAGGTTAAATAATGGATAACATAAAGAAGAAGACAATTTACGCACGTGTTAAAGGTGTAAACACTAGCGATAGTATATATAATATTACTGTAGAACTTGCGAATAAAACTGTAATGAATTTAAAAACTGATAAGTTTTATGATTTAAAACAAGGTTATATCTATGAATTTGAAATAGCGCAAAATACTAATTCTGAAAGACTTGTTGCATTTGTAATGAATTTAAGAAGTGTATCTAGTATTGAGGATATTACAGTAGTTGATAAAGTATATAGAGAATTTGATTCAAGTAATCCTGTAGAATTAAAAGACTTAGAGAAAGATATTTATGAATATATATCAAAGATAGAAAATAAGGTATTATATGATATTACTAAGAGATTAGTTGAAATACATTATAATAAATTCTTTATCTACCCTGCGGCTACTAGAATGCACCATAATTATGTTGGAGGACTAGCTTATCATACTCTTGGTATGTTAAGACTTGCAGATGGCTTCCTAGCTAATTATTCATATCTATCTAAGGATTATTTATATAGTGGTATTATATTACATGATTTAGGTAAGACGCTAGAATTCAGTGGTGTTGAAAACACTGAATATACTCTTAAAGGTCAATTACTAGGACATCTTGTAATGGGTTCTATATTTATTTTTGATGTAGCTAAAGAATTAGGATATGAAGAAAAGGAAGAAACTTTAGTACTTGAACATATGGTATTGTCTCACCATGGACTTCCTCAATTTGGAGCTTGTAAGAAGCCGCAAACAGCTGAAGCTGAGGTATTATGGTATATTGATACTCTAGATTCTAAGCTTAGAGTATTAGGAGAAGTATTAGATAATACTAAAGACGGTGAATTTACTGATACTATTGGAGTACTTGATAAGACAAAATTCTATAAACATAAATAGACTTAAGGTTTGTGCCTTAAGTTTTTATTTTTCGTGCATTAATGTTGAGGAAATAAATAATATATCATATAATTAATAAATATTTGGAGGTCAGTTATGTTAAAAAGATTTATTTCTTATTATAAACCATATAAGTTTATGTTTTCACTTGATATGTTAGCTTCTCTATTAATATCTATTATAGGTATGACTTATCCAGTATTAACTAATAAAATATTAAGAGAAATTGTACCTAGTGAAACTTTAATTGAATCAGAAAAAGTTAAATTTATTATTATATTTGGTATATCTTTACTTATGTGTTATGTTATACGTATGTTCTTACGTTACTTTGTTCAATTTTATGGTCATGTAATTGGCGTAAAGATGCAAGCTGATATGAGACGCGATATGTTTAAAAAGTTAGAACGTCTTCCTTTTTCATATTATGATGAAAATGAAACAGGAAAGATTATGAGTAGAATGACTAATGACTTAATGGAAGTATCAGAACTTGCTCACCATGGACCTGAAAATTTCTTTATATGTGGAATTACTTTAATATTATCATTTGCTTATTTATTATATATTGAATGGCGTTTTGCACTAATATTATTAATTTGTGTGCCTCTACTTGTGGTAGTTACTTTAGTAATGCGTAAGAGGATGAATGAGGCATTTACTAATACTAGAAAATCAGTTGCAGAAATTAATGCCTCACTTGAATCATCTATTACCGGTATTAGAGTAACTAAGGCTTTTACTAATAGCGATATAGAACTTGAAAAGTTTGAGGTAGGTAATAAGAACTTTGTTAAACATAGAAGTGTTGCGTATAACGCTATGGGTAAATTTCAATCTTCTACTCAATTTATTACAGATTTATTTAATGTGGTATTACTTGTTGTAGGAGGACTATTATGTATACTAGATAGTGATAACTTTACTATATCAGAATATGTAACATTTGTAGTATCTGTTTCTATATTTATTACCCCACTTACTACATTGATTAACTTTGCAGAACAATATCAAAATGGTGTTACCGGTTTTAAGAGATTCTTAGAAATACTTGATGAAAAAGAAGAGGAAGAAGATCCTAATGCAATAAGTGTTGATAAGTTAGAAGGTAATATTAAGTTTGATCATGTTTGTTTTGATTATGAAACTACTAAAGATGTATTAAAAGATATTTCTTTTGAAATAGAAAGTGGTAAGACTGTAGCACTTGTTGGACCATCAGGTGGTGGAAAAACTACCATATGTCATCTTATACCTAATTTCTATAAGCCTACTAAAGGTGTTATTTCTATTGATTCTATTGATACTAATAAGATGACTTTTGATTCTTTAAGAAAAAATATAGGTATAGTACAACAAGATGTATTCTTATTTAATGGTACATTGTTAGAAAACGTAATGTATGGTAAAAGTGATGCAACTATGGAAGAAGTAATTGAAGCTTGTAAGAGTGCAAATATTCATGACTATATTATGTCTTTACCACTTCAATATGATACTCCAATTGGAGAAAGGGGTATTAAACTATCAGGTGGACAAAAACAAAGAATATCTATTGCACGTGTATTCTTAAAGAACCCTTCAATTCTGATACTTGATGAAGCTACTAGTGCACTAGATAATGCAACAGAAGCCTTAATTCAAGAAGCTCTAGATAAACTTTTAAAAGGTCGTACTACATTAATCGTAGCTCATAGATTATCTACAATTAAGAATGCTGATTTAATATTTGTAATTGATAAAGGTACAATTTTAGAGAGTGGTACTCATGAGGAATTGTTAAGTATTTCAAGTGGAGAATATAAGAAATTATATGATACTCAATTTAGAAATTAGTTTATTTGTTAAATTGACTAGTAATATTTTAAGTGATAAAATAGTTAAGTTTTTAAGGAGTGAAGGGTATGAATAAAATTAAGACAATATCTTTAGTACCAATTGTCTGCGGAACACTGTTATGCAGTAAAATCTCATATGCAAGTGAACCTACTATTGATAAAGAGTATTCGAATGTAGAAGATTATAAAACGTTTAAACCTCTTAATTGTAAGGAAGAAACTTATTCTTCTCTTTATTCAAACGAAAACATTAAAATAAAAGAAACTCAAGGCTGGTTTTGGGGAAGTGAAACTAAAGAATATCCTACTAAAGCAATTGCAATATATAAAATTGCAACAATTGAGGCAGCCTATGAACATAGTGCTATTGGATATTTACCTCAAGGTACAACATTTGAGTTTGAAACAAAAGTTTCAAATAGTGTAGAATATTCAACTGAAGTTGCATTAAATGTAAATAATAAAATTTCAAAAAAAGTTTCAGCTGAAGGTAATGTGTATGTTGTTAAAGCTTTAGGCTCATTTGAAATAGAAACTCAAAATCAAATAAGTACGAAATTAACTTTGAATAAAACTAGTTCTATTGAAAGATATACTAGAGTTACTATTCCAATCACTGAAAGTGGTTATTATTTTGAAGATTTAAGAGCTACTTATAGCGTATATGAAGTTCAAGAATATTCTATTAATAATAAAAGAGTTGAAAGAGAAAGAAGAAAAAGTGGACTTGCAACGGATGTATTTTATGATGTAAATTCTACGTGTACATGCACTAATATATCTTATGTCTGCGAATTTGTTGCGGATTGTGGAAGGTGTCTTGTAAAATACAACCAAAATTCAGATGGAACATTTTCGTATGCGGGACCTGAATCTAATAAGGATATAATATATATTTAATTATGATAACGCTATCTAATATATCAAAAAAATATAAAGATAAAACTGTAATAGATAATTTCTCTTATAGTTTTAATTCTAATGGTATTTATTTTTTAACTGGAAGAAGCGGTTCTGGAAAAACTACACTTTTAAATATTATTTCAGGTAATATTGATGCAACTTTAGGCTCTGTCAGTTATTCAAATGATATAGAATCTATATATAAAGACTCATACTATATCTATCAAGATTTTAATTTAATACCCAACCTTACTTTAATTGAAAATATCAAACTTGTATTAAAAATAAAGAAACAAAAGTTTGATATGGACGATACCTTAACTAAACTAAAAGAGATAGGGTTATACGAATTAAAGGATAATAAAGCTTCTAGAATATCTGGTGGTGAACGTCAGAGATTATCAATCGTTATAGCTTTAATACTTAAATCTAAAGTTATATTTTTAGATGAACCAACAAGTGCTTTAGATGATGAGAATACTCTAAATATAATGTCTTATTTAAGAGAAATAGCTAAAAATACACTTGTAATTATAGCTACACATAATAAGTCATTAATAAATAATGAGGACAATATCATAGATTTAAATAATTTAAAGCAGTCAGACAATACAGTAGAATGTATTCAAGGTTCTAACAAGAAAATTAATTTAGGATTTAATTCGTTTTATATCAAAAATAAAATGATGAAAAAACAAGTTGTTAGATTATTATTCGAAATACTATTTATAACATGCTTATTAATCTCATTGTCATATGTTATTCCTATGTCTAACGTAACTTATAGTGCAATAGCTAGTAAAGAAATTATAAATGGCAGCCAAAATGTTATCATAGAATATCCATCAGACAATTTAGACTTATCAGATTATTGCCTTAATAAAAGAAAGAGTGCTTTAATAGAGTTAAAGTACGATACTAAACAATTGAACATAAATGAAGTTTTCATAGATAATAATTTAAATGACAATGAAATTATTATATCAAATACTTTAGAAGAAGAATTGTCAAGTGAATCTTTACTTAATAAAAATATTGAATCTTCTGACTATAACTTAAATGTCGTTAAAGTAGAACCATTTAAGGATGTTGATCATACTCAAGAAGATCATGTAAAAAAATATATTAAAATAAATTTTGATACGTATGTTAACATTAATCAAACGAAAAAAACTATATTTGGAAATAACTCTTCATATTTTACAACTAATGATGATTTAGAATACGGAACATGCGTTGTATCAACTAATTTTTATGAAAATTATTTAGAAGGTAAAAAAATAGGAGATACTATTCAATTAATAGAAACAAAAAGCGGAAATACTTATACACTTAATTTAAAATTGGCTGGTATAGGCGATGAAAATGAAATAAGTAAGAAGTCTCTTTATGAATTTTGTGATGAATATGAACAAATTCTAGCTTATGATATTTGTAATTTAACTAATTATAAAGAAACTAAAAATTTAATGGATAAAATAATAAATGAGAATATTAATTATTGTTATTATGACAATGAGACGGCAATCTATTTTGTTGCACAAGTTTATGATGGAATGGATTTGTTGTTTAAAATATTGATTCCTATATTATTAATATTCTCTATATTTTTAACAATTTATATTTCTTATAATATGCTTAAACAAAATAAGAGAAGCTTTGATACATTAAGACTTTTAGGTGTATCTAAAAAAAGTATTATATCGATATGTATGATTGATGAGATAGAATGTATATTAGCCTCTATTTTATTATCAATACTTCCTATTATTAAAATATCTGATTATTTTATGGATAAATTAAATGATTATAAGAGCTTATTTAATCTAGATGAACTTCATTTTTCATTTAGTATAATTGAACCCCAATATTTAATATATGCATCACTATTTGTGTTTAGTATTATATTTTTGATTTCTCTTTTATTTAACTTATTTAAAAACAATAAATCTACATATATTGAATAATACTATAAAGGAAAGTAAGGTGAAATATTTTACTTTCTTTTATACTTTATACATTTAATTTTTGTGACTATAAATTTAGCTGAGTATTTTGATAAGTAATTGCTAATCGTGATTATTGCAATTTGACGTATTAAATGATATGATTATACTTGCATTGATTTATATAATTTTGTAAAAAGGAGACTTAATATGAGTAAAGTCTATAACAAAAATAATAAGAAAAATACTATAATTAGACCATTATCGCTAGCTGCAACTTCAGTTTTAGCTCTTGCAACTCTTGCGTCTTGTAAAGCAAATTCTAATGTTTATGCAGCTATTGATGCAAACAGTGTCTATTCCCAAATTGGTAACTATTCTGTAACTAATAAAGAACTTTTTGATAATATGGTTTGGAGTGGTGCTGATACATTAAATACATATATTAATAATGCTTTAGTTAAGAGTTATTATGATGATATTAAGGATAATGTTGAAAACAATGGAGAAAAACAAGCTGAATATATTCAATCTTTAAGAGAATTACTTGTTGTAGCTTCATATAATGCAAGCGATTATTCTGCTTATTTTAAGATTAGAAATAAAGATGAGGTTAACTATAACCCTGATGTTTTCAATACTTTAACTCAAGAAGCTATTGATAATCTTTATATTCAAGGTATTAAGATTACTGAGGAAGATTTCATAAAGCTAGTTGAAGTTAAATCAACTGATGATAAAACTCTTGTAGATATTTCTTATGCAACTATGAGCAATGCTCAAAAGGAAGTATTAAAACTTTATTATTCAAGTTTAGCTCAAAAGCAATTTGCTCTAAACGCTTTAAATGATACTATTAGCGATTATGAAGATGATAATAATGATGATGATTTAGCATATACTGATGAAGATTATAAGCATTATTATTCTGATAGTGATATTATTTCTAAATATAAGTCTGAAGTTTATAAGAAGAAGACTTCTAGTAATGGTATCTTAATTAGATTTGAATCAAGTGATGAAATTAATGCTACTTACAAAGCATTTGGTGTTAAATTATATAGATCAAAATTATATTATATTCGTCAATATGGCGTAATTAAGAATGGTTCTCCAGATAACAATTTAACTGATGCTGAGTATAATGATTGGTATGAAAACTTTGACTTTACTGATGCAGCTAATGAAGGTAACTATCAAGTATTAAGTGATAGAGCAGTTCTTGAATTATATATTCAAATGTATAATTATGTTTATACATATAAAGATGAATTACCTTATAGAGATTATTTATCAGATAGAGTAGCTAATTCTTCCTATGCAAATAGAAGAAAAGTTACTGAAGGTATTGTAGCTGGTGATGAAAATGACGCTACAAAGTATGCTGAAGAGATTGCTGAAGGTAAGAGTGTTGAAGAATGTGTTATTGAAGAAATTAAAACTACATTAGAAAGTGATACTTATACTAATACTATTAACCATAAAGCTAGTGATCTTGAAAATATTAGTTCGACACTTACTAGTTTAATGTTTGATAACACTAAGGATTTAAAGTATTCAACTAGTGGAACTGAAATTTCTGAAAAGTTCTATATGTGCTTTAAACTAGACAACGATGAATCTGGTTTAAAAGATAGTGATGGAACAGATCTTAAATTATATTATAAAGCTGATGTAAATGGTGACCTTACTCAAATTGATGAAAATGGTAAGGAAGAAAAGTGCGACTCATCTGTTATTGACTGGGTACGTTCAGCTAAAGTAGTAGAACAAGTTATTGATATCTTAAAAGAAGAAAGCTTAACTAGTAGCTATATTTCTGAAAAGTTAAATGATGCGAAGAAGGATGCAAAGATTTCTATTTATGATTCTAATCTTTCTATTCAATATGCTGTAAGCTATTCTGATTATTATTCTAAAACTAGCGGTAAAGCTAAGGAAGACGATATTATAGCTAAGGTTGAATATGATGGAGATACAACATATATTAAGACAAGTGATTTATTTAATGAACTTGAAACTAATAATGGTGTAACTGAGGCTGTAGATATTCTTACTAAGAAGATTATTAAGGATACTGAAGAGTATAAGAATACTGAAAAGAATGTTGATGATTACTATACAACACTAAATAATGTATTAACAAGCTTTGCAAATGATGGATTCTCAAGCTATGGTTATTCATCAAGCATTGGTAAATATAACTTCATGATGGCTTATTATCATAGCGCATCTGTAGATGAAATTATCAATGATGTTTATAGAGTAAATGCTGCAAGCAGCCAAATCTTAAATGATTATTCATCTGATACAGCATTAATTGAACTTTTAACTAATTATGCTGCTCAAGCTTATGAGAACTCATTTACTATTTCAGCAACTAACTTAAAGGTTTATGTTGATTTTGATGAAGATAATGATGCTGATAAGTTTGATTGGAATACAATTGCATATAATAATACTGATGGTTCAGCTGTAACATATAGCGATTTAGCTAAAGAATTAATTAATCAATTTATTAAATTATTACAAAATGGTTCAACTACTTATAAAGATAGTTTAACAAGCTTAGTAGAAGAATATACTAATGCAGCTAGATTCACTACTGGATACGATACTAATCCAGATTCAGAAGGTAATTATTCTCCAGCTGAAAATGAAACTTACTGGGCTAAGTTTAAGAGATATGGTTTACAAGTTACAACAACTGACTATGACTCTGTATCTAACTCAACAAGTTACGCAACTATTGACACTACATTAAAGAAAGAATTATGTGATATTTATTCACGTGATGAATTTATTATCAATTCTACAGCTCAAACTGAATATCTTGACACTATGCCTTATGATAATTCAGGTGATGGACTAGTTAATAATCAAGGTTATAATTTACTTGTTGTAACTAGTGCTACAGTTAATGCTAGTGCTAAGTTTGAATCAACTGATGATGTAAATGGTATATATACTAACCTTTGGTATTACTATCATGAAAAACTATCTCATATTGATAATTTATATAATAGTCAAGATACTCTAAATGCTAACCAAGTAAAAGCATATATTTTAGAATATGCAGATCATTCTACTAGCAAGACTATTCCAAGTGATATTAGTGATGCAATTACAAGCTTCTTAAGCCCTGTATATACTAAGTATACTGGTACTGAAACTCAAAGAGAAATCTTAATTAGCTGGTGTGAAAGCACAACTAATTCATCATTTGTATTTACTAATTCATTAAATGAAAATAAGAATAATTATTATTATAAAGATGGTAGCATAGAAGACTACACAACTCGTTTAAATAAGATTAGAAATATTAATAAGGCTCAAGCTGACGAATATTATACTTATAATGATTTCGATCAAAAAGGTGGTACTTCATCTGTTTATAATGACTGGTGGACAGACCTTGCAAAATATATTGAAGGAAAAAAGAAGTAGGAGGTAATTAAAAATGAAGAAATTTAAAAAAGTTACACTTTTAACATTATCTCTTACGTCTATAATTGCACTTGCTTCTTGTAAAAGTGCTCGTAATAGTAAGACTCCAACAGGTAGTCTTAACTTAACTAGCACTTATGCAAGTGTTAAGAGAAGTGATGTATCTGATATTTCTGTTACATATAATGAACTATATAATAAGTATCGTCAAAATGGTTATGATACAGTACTTAAAGAATTAAAGAAGGCTGTTGTAAGAGATTATATTACTGAAGCTACTTATGCTAAAAACTACAAATCTTATAATTCAAGCTTCTTATCTGCAATTTACGGAACAAGTAGCCTTGATTCTTTCAAAGATTTACTTGATTCTGAAAGAGAAGATTTAGAAGAGAAAGTTGATTCTTTCAAAACTAGCCAATTATCTACTTATGGTGTTACTATTACTGATGATGAAGTTAGTCAATTAAAGAGTTTAATTTCTACTATTTCTACTTTAGAAGATTCTGATTTAGAGAGCGCAATCGCATTCCCTGAATCTATTATTACTAAATTAACAGAACAATATAGTTATTCAGTTGCATTAACTAATTATGCAAGAGACTTTGTTTTAAATAACTATGAAAAAGAGAAAATCTATTCATATGATGATGATAAGGAAATTACTAACTCTTATCAAATTGATGATGAAGATATTGAATCATCATTCAAGTCTACATATTATAAATACAACCAAACTAAGGCTATTGTTATAAGATTTAAAACTCAAGCAGAAGCTCTTAAGTTTAAAGAAAAGACTGATCAAGTATGTGGTGCGTTAACTAGTGAATCAAGTGAGGCTGATGTAACAAAGTGGTATGCAACTTTATATAATATGTACTATACTACTGAAGCTAATATTGATGTAGAAAATCCATTTGATTCTGAAAATGAAGAGAAGACTGTATTCTATAATGATGCAAATAATAGTCATTTAACATCAAATTTCTCAAGCGATTTATCTACATTTGTATATGATTCACTAGAAGATGGTGAATTTATTACTATTCCACGTAATATTGATGGACAATATTATTTAGTATATAGAAATAAAGTTAATTATTATTATGGTGATGGTAGTGGTAATGACTTTGACCAAGTTAAAGATTTAACTTTAAACGATTTACAAGATAAACTAGGTACTGATTTTGATTATTATAAGCTTAAGAAATATGATGGAAGTGAAGCTACAACTGTTTCTGAATATATTAAGTTTAAATTAATTGATTCTAAAGCTAGTGAATCTTTAGGTGATACATTAGTTACTAATATCTTAAAGTATAAGTCTGAAATTGAAATTTACGATCCAGTTTATGAAAATCAATTTTATAATTCATATTCTGATTATTATTCACTAACTTCTAACTTTAATAATGATGCAATATTCAAAATTAAAGTTACTTTAGATAATTTCACTTTAGGTGATGATTCTGATGATAAGGAATTAGCTGAATATACATATAAAGTAGATGATTTCTTTGCAAAACAAGATTCTATTCATGGCAGTGAGTATGCAACTACTTTACTTGAATATAAGTATTTATTAAATTCTGATTTAACTAAGATTTTAACTGATGATGAACTTGATTCTTATGCAGATTCTGCAAAGAGTACAGTTAACTCGTTTAAGAAGAATAATACTTCATATGATAAGTCTATGGGACTTGCAAACTATATGGTATTAAGCTATGGATTAACTTGTACTGATAGCGATGCTCAAAGCGTATATAAGGATTATCTTGAAGCTAGTGATTTAGTTTCTAAGTATAAGACTTATTATGGATACTTTGTAAGTGAAACTGAAGACGGTGATGATGATTATTCATTTGTTGATGATAATAACTTATTTAAAAACTTAAAGAAATATGCAGATAGAACTAAAGATCAATATTATAATATTTCTGCAAATCATATTATCATTCAAGTTTGTCCTGAAACTTTAGGTACAACTGAAGATCCTAGAAAATATAGAGTAGAACTTCGAGAAAAGGATGCTTCTTTAGTTACTAAATTTGATCAAGGTGTAGAAAGACTTACTAAGCTTATTACTAATGAACTTTCTGTAATTTCAGATGATTCTAAGGATGCAATGGCTAAGTTAGTTAAGACATTTAACAATGTTGGTTATACTTATAATCTTCAAACTAATGAATATGGATATTCAACTTGGGAAGATTTCAAGAATGATTATCCTGAATTCAATTATTACTTACATTCAGAAGATTTAGGAGAAATCACTAAGTCTAGTGCTGAAAGTTATGTAGATGAATTTAAAACTTACTTAATGAATTTAGTTTCTAAGATTAAGAGTGATGAAGCATTACAAGATAAGATTAATGATGATAATGGTGACGGTGTATTAATTGACCCATTAAGCGAAGATTATAAAGGATTAGCTGATGGTGGATACTGTCTAACACAATATGGTTATCATATCTTAAACGTATATTCATATACTGAAGCTTCAAGCTGTAAGTTCACTCGTGAAGATGACACTGCATCAAGTTCTTCAACATATAAGAACTGGGAACATCAAAAGGTAACTATTGATGAAAAAGAAAGTGATGATACAAGTGACGACATGTATGCATATGCATCAGGTTATTCATCAGATGATTATGCATCTATTGAACAATTATTCATTTACTTCTATCAATCAAATTCTAGCGTTACTGGTTTAAAATCAAGTATTAGCACAGCTGTTAGCACATATTTCTCAACTGTTAAGTCAAGATATACTAATGGTTCATTCCAAAACTATAGATTACTTCAACAAATGTTTGGATTTGCTAATTACGATTCTACTACAAAGACATTCTCATCAATTAAGTTCTATAAGCAAGATGGATCAGAAGATACTTCTAAATTTGATAACTATACATACTACATTACTAGTGTAAGAACTAGTGTAGATAGTTCTAAGGAATTAGAAAGTGATGATCAATTCTACGGATGGTTTGATATTGATTGGACTTGTGATTTATCTAAGAGTGAAAAATATCATTACTAATGAAGAAGAGCCTATTTAGGGCTCTTTTTATTTGGCTATCTAATTTGTTGATAGAATTATTAAAATTAGATATACTATTTACAATAAAAATATTCATTTTAGAAAATAATTATAGGAGGAATCATGAAAATATTATCGATAGGATCGGGTTCAAAAGGTAATGTTACTTATTTAGAATCAGGAAGCGCTAAAATATTAATTGATTGTGGACTATCTAAAATAAAGGTACAATCTCATTTATCAAAATATGGACATTCACTAGATGATGTAGATGCTATACTTGTAACGCATGAACATTCTGACCATGTGAAAGGATTACTACCTTTATTTAATGCAACTAATGCACTACTTTATTTAACTGAAGGAACATTTAAAGCTTTAGATAAGAAAACTAAAGAAAAGTTAAGTCTAGAACAAAATAGAATAAAATTTATTAAGAGTAGAGATAAGTTTGAAATTAAGGATATTAAGATTGAAAGTATTAAGGTAAGTCACGATGTAGCTGATCCATGTGGTTTTATATTTAATTTAGAAGAAAAGAAATTTGTTTATATTACAGATACTGGATTTATTAATGAATCATATATTCCTCTTATTAAGGATGCAGATGCATATATATTTGAATCTAACCATGATCCCGAACTTGAAATGAGTTGTTCTAAACCTTATCCAACGATTATGAGAGTTTTATCTGATAAAGGTCACTTATCTAATGAGGATAGCGCATGCGTTGCAAGTGAAATTATCGGACCTAATTGCAAATATTTTTTCTTAGCCCATTTATCTGAGGAATGTAATAGAGAAGAGTTAGCTTTAAAAACTTATGAAACGGTTTTTAAGACAAAGGGTTTTGACATTGGTAAGACAAAGCTAATATGTTTAACACAAGAACCTAATAAGGAGTATAGTTTATGACAATAAGTATTATTTCTGTTGGAAAACTTAAAGAGAAGTATCTACTAGATGGAATAGCTGAATATATTAAAAGATTATCAAAATATACTACAGTTAATGAAATAGTCTTAAAAGATGAGCCTATACCTGAAAAAAGTAATATTTCACTAGATTTAGCTATTAAAGAAAAAGAGGGAAAAAAGATAATTGCAGCTATTCCTCAAAATTCTTATAAAATAGCACTTGATTTACACGGTGCAATGCTTGATAGCGTTGAACTTGCAAATAAAATTAAGGATATTCAGACATATAACAGTTCTCATATTGTTTTTATTATTGGAGGATCTCTAGGATTATCTAAAGAGGTAATTGATTCGGTTGATTATAAGTTATGTTTTTCAAAGATGACTTTTCCACATCAATTAATGAAATTGATATTACTTGAACAAGTATATAGAGCATTTAAAATTAATAACAATGAGACTTATCATAAATAAAAAAATTGTGTAAATTTTACCACTATTTTATATTACCTAAAATTGACTAAATATCACAATAGTGATATTATAAGACTAGTGCCAAGGATTATTTATAATTTATTTAATTTTTGACTTTGATTTATATTTTTGGAGGAAAAAATGGAAAACTTAAATCAAAATTTATATGAAAAAATTACAGGAAAGAAGAGAGCAGAACGTCCAGTTAAGGTTCTTCAATTTGGTGAAGGTAACTTCTTAAGAGCATTCTGCGATTGGATTATCAATACAATGAATAATAAAGGTGTATTCAATGGTAATGTAGCTGTTGTACAACCTATGCCATTTGGTAGAGTTAAAGATATGAAGGAACAAGATGGTCTTTATACTTTATATCTACAAGGTAAACAAGATGGACAAAAGGTAAGAACTCATGAAATTATTGACTGTATTTCAGATCTTATTGATCCATTTACTGAATATGATAAGTATTTAGAATATGCTAAATCAGAAGATTTACAATTTATTATTTCTAATACTACAGAAGCTGGTATCGCTTATGATGAAACTGATACTGACTTCACTAAGACTCCAAAGTCTTACCCAGGTAAATTACTTGCATTCTTAAAGGCTAGATATGATCATTTCAATGGTTCTAAAGAAGCAGGATTATACATTTTACCTTGCGAACTTATTGACCACAACGGTTCAACATTAAAAGAAGTAACTGTTAAGCTTGCACATACTTGTGGATATGATGAAAAGTTCATTTCATGGATTACTGAAGCTAACAAGTTCTATAACACATTAGTTGACCGTATCGTTCCAGGTTATCCAAGAGATAATGCTAAGGAATGCGAAGCTGAATTAGGTTATACTGATAACTCTATGGTTGTTGGTGAAATCTTCCACTTATGGTGCATTGATGGAGATGACATTAAGGCTCTAGAAGAAGTATTCCCAGCTCCTAAGGCAGGATTAAATGTATTATACGTTGATTCAATCGTTCCTTATAAGCAAAGAAAAGTTAAGATCTTAAATGGTACTCATACTGTAATCGTTCCAGTTGCTTATTTAGCTGGTATTGATTCTGTTGCAGAAACTATGGCTGATCCTCAACTTGGTAAGTATGCACGTGACTTCATGTTTGATGAAGTTATCCCTACAATTAATATTCCTCATGATCAAATGGTTGCATATGCAAATTCAGTTATTGAACGTTATGAAAACCCATTTGTTCACCACTTATTAATGTCAATTGCCCTAAACTCAGTAACTAAGTTTAAGACTCGTGACTTACCTACTATTTTACAATCAATCGAAGCTCATAACTTCCCTAAGCATGCTCTATTCTCACTTGCTGCATTAATCGCATTCTACAAGGGTGAAAGAGTTGTTAACGGAGTTAAGGAAGAAATTAAGCTTCAAGATGATGCTTGGGCTCTAGACTTCTTCAAGGCTGAATGGGCTAACTTCGATGGATCTAAAGAAGCTTGTGCTAAGATTGTTAAAGACTTCTTAGGTCTTGAAAAGCACTGGGAACTTGATTTAAATAAAGTTGAAGGTGTTACTGATTATGTAACTAATGCTTTATATGAAATCGAAACAAATGGTATGCGTCAAGCTATCAAAAATGTTATTGGTGACTAATTTTTAAAGGAAGTATTAAAATGAAAGATTACATTATTATTAATCCTATTGATAATGTAGCAGTTGTTTTAAGACCTTTTAAAGCTGGTGAGATTGTTGAGGGTGTTACTTTACTAGAAGACATCCCTCAAGCTCACAAGGTTGCACTTGTTAATATCAAAAAGGGTGAAGATGTAATCAAATATGGTAACCCTATTGGTCATGCAACTTGCGATATTAAGGTTGGAGAACATGTACATACTCATAATGTAGCTACAAATCTTGATGACATCATTGAATATAAATATGAACCAAAGTATCCTACAGTATTAGGATATAAGTCTGATAGAACAGTTAATGTATATGACAGAGGTAACGGAGAATATGGTATCCGTAATGAACTTTGGGTTGTACAAACTGTTGGCTGTGTATCTGGTATAGCTCAAAACATTGTTAACAATTTTAAAGCTAATTATGATACAAGCGCAATTGATGGTGTTTATACATTCAATCATCCATTTGGTTGTTCACAAATGGGTGGAGACTTAGAATTAACTAGAATCTATTTACAAGATATGGTTAAACATCCTAACTGTGGTGGTGTTTTAGTTTTAAGCCTTGGATGTGAAGAAAATCAAGCTTCAGTATTCAAAGAGACTTTAGGTGAATATGATCCTAAGAGAGTTAAGTTCTTAACGCTTCAAGAAGTATCAGACGAACTTGGAGAAGGTACTCGTTTACTTAAAGAACTTTATGATAACATGAAGAATGATGTTAGAACTGAACAACCTTTATCAGTTTTACGTATTGGTCTTAAGTGTGGTGGATCAGATGGTATGTCTGGTATTACAGCTAACCCTTTACTAGGTAGACTTTCTGACTTCATTACATTAAATGGTGGTACTACTGTTTTAGGTGAAGTCCCTGAAATGTTTGGTGCTGAAAAATTATTAATGGCTCGTTGTAAAGATGAAGCTACATTCAATAAGACAGTAAGCTTAATCAATAACTTTAAGGAATACTTTAAGAATCATCATCAAGTTATTTATGATAATCCATCTCCAGGTAATAAGGCTGGTGGAATCACTACTCTTGAAGACAAGTCATTAGGTTGTGTTCAAAAGGGTGGAGCTGCTAAAGTTATGGGTGTTATGGAAATGGGTGAACGTATTTCTAATAACGGTCTTAACCTACTTTCAACTCCAGGTAATGACTTAGTTGCAGTTACAACACTTGCAGCTAGTGGTTGCCAAATGGTATTATTTACAACAGGTAGAGGTACTCCATTTGGAGGATTTGTACCTACTCTTAAAATCTCTACTAACACGCAAATGGCTACAACAAAAGCTAATTGGATTGATTTCAATGCTGGTAGACTTATTGAAGATAAGACAATGGATGAATTATTAGAAGATTTCATTGACTTAATTTGTGATGTTGCAAGCGGTAAGAAACTTGCAAAGAATGAAGAAAATAACTTCCGTGAAATTTCAATTTTCAAAGACGGAGTTACTTTATAAAAAATAATAGAGGTATAAAAAATATGAAAAATTTTATGGACAAGGACTTCTTATTAACTACTGAAACAGCTAAGAAGTTATATCATGAACATGCAGAAAAGATGCCTATCATTGACTATCACTGCCATCTTCAACCAAAGGAAATTTATGAAGACAAGAAATTCAGAAATCTTGCAGAAGCTTGGCTAGGTGCTGGTGACAGATATGGTGATCACTACAAGTGGAGAGCTCTACGTGCTAGAGGTTATTCAGAAGATTCAATTTCAGGTGTAGTACCAGGTAAGACATTAGAAGAAAGTGATTACCAAAAGTATTTACAATTCTGCGAATCAATGCCATATTTCGTTGGTAATCCATTATATCACTGGAGCCATCTTGAAATGAGAAGATACTTCGGTATTGAAGACATTATCAATAAGAAGAATGCAGAAAAGATTTGGAAAGAAGCTAATCATAAGCTTGAAACATTAACTGCAAGAGAAATGATGTATAAGTTCAATGTAGACACTGTATGTACTACAGATGATCCTATTGATGACTTACATTATCATAAATTAATGAATGAAGATAAGACTTTAAAGGTTAAGGTTCGTCCAGCATTCCGTCCTGACAAGGCAATTAACGTTGAACTTGATTGGTTCGGTGATTGGGTATCTAAACTATCTAAGGTAGTTGGATATGAATTAAATGAACTTTCTGATTTCACTCGTGCTTTAGCTGAAAGAATTGATTTCTTCCATGAAATGGGATCTCGTTTATCAGACCATGCTTTAGACGTTGTTCACTATTGTGATGCAACTTATGAAGAAGCTAACGCTGTTTATAAGAAAGGTTTAAAGAATGAAGCTATTTCTGATCATGAACAAGATATTTACAAAGGATATATCTTATTATTCTTAGGTAAAGAATATTCTAAACATGGTTGGACTCAACAATATCATATTGGAGCTTTACGTAATAACTCTAAGTCAATGCTTAAGAAGATTGGACCAGATACTGGATTCGATGCAATCGAAGATGCAGTATATATGGAAAAATTATCAGCTTTACTAGGAGCTCTTGATGGAGCTGATGCTCTTCCTAAGACTATCTTATATGATCTAAACCCACGTGATAACTATGCTTTAATGGTTCTTGCTGGATGCTTCCAAAAAGAAGGAGTTAAGAATAGAGTACAAGTTGGTACTGCTTGGTGGTTCCTTGATCAATTAGACGGTATGAAGCAAAATATGGAAGCTATGATGCAAGTTTGCGTAATGGCTCAATCAGTTGGTATGTTAACTGACTCTCGTTCATTCCTTGCTTACCCTCGTCATGAATATTACAGACGTTTACTTTGCCAATTATTTGGTGAATTAGTAGAATCTGGTCAATATCCTGCAGAAGAATTAGATACTTTAGGTCAAATTGTTGAAGATATTTGCTACAACAATGCTAAAGAATACTTTGGATTCTAATAATTGTTATTAAAAACTGACATCTAATGGTGCCAGTTTTTTCTTTTAAACTGTTATTTAGTTTGATCTCGTTATATGTTAGAATAAGGATGGTGATTATATGAAAAAGTACATTATTTTTGAAGCGATTAGTCAAATTATTGGCTTAATTGTTTATTCTATTTTTATTGGAGTAAATCAAAATAGGGATAATTTAGTTTATTTTAATTATATAACAAGCTTAATTTATTTTGGATATATAATTCCATCTATTCATATAATATGGATATTAATTAAACAAATTAAATTAAAAGATTATCTTGGTTCTAAATATGATAGTATGTTTTCTTTCTATGCAGTTATTGCTTTTGCATTTATCCACATATTATTAATTTATTATATAAGTGAAGAAATACTTAATAAATATATTATAGTATTTGCTTTATTGATACCATTTATTTATTCATTATTTATTTCATTAATGATT
>CAVGEZ010000005.1:0-63289 GCA_963628445.1 uncultured Eubacteriales bacterium | reverse complement strand
AAGATCTATATGAAGACTAATTAAAGCCTGCCTTAGTGCAGGTTTTTCTTTTGGTATAAAATATGCTACTGACGAAAAGTTATTTTGTCAGTATTTTTTTGTTGAACATTAACAGTAAATTCTATAATGTTAGTAAAAAAATAAATTTCACACAAATGTTATTGAAATTTCAAAAATGAAATCGTATAATAAAGATGTAATTTATAAGTATATGGAGGAGACTATGAAATTTGAAGATAAGGTAAAAGAATTAATGACAAGTTCTGGTATGAATCAAAAGGAATTATCAAAAAAATCCGGTGTTTCTGAGGCATCACTATCAAGATATTTATCAGGAACTTTAAAGCCAAGAATTGATGTAATATCAAATATTGCACATGTTTTTGGGTTAGATGCTAGTGTTTTAATTGAGGATGATGATAACTTAAAAAAAGAATTAGACAGTTATGATGAAACTATAACTGTAGTGACAAGAAATAGAAAAAAATTAACTGCCGAACAAAAAGCAGAAATTGTTAAAGCACTATTTGGAGGTGATTAATGGAAAATTTAGAATTTGAATATTATCATAAGGTTGATGATAAAGCTTTACAAATAAGAATGGATTATAATATGTTTGATAAGAATATTGATATATTTTTATTATGTAACAAAATGGGACTTGTTTTAGTTAAATATTCTTCGCTAGATAAGACTAAATATACATTACTTAGAGATAAGTACGGTCAAAATGATGGACTAACGATTAAAAAAGATAATACATATTACATCTTTTACAATGATAATATGGTAGAAACTAGAACTCGGTATACATTAGCTCATGAAATTGATCATATTACTGATACTATTCACCCAAGCGAAAAATACAAAGAGAAAGTAGCTGATCATTTTGCAAGAAGTTTATTGATTCCACAATGCGTATTAATATATGAGCATTATGATGATCCTTACAAGGTAGCAAACGATTTTAATGTTTCGATTCCTGCCGCAACTAATGCATTGAAATCTGCAAGAAAATGGTATAATCATCCAAATTTTAAATTTACTGAAAAAGAAAAAGAGTATTTGAAATTATACAAAGAATTTTTAAAGAAAAATAAAAGAGCGTAGTATTCGAAGTACTACACTCAAATAGAACCATATAATGATCCCGTTGCAACTTTGATTATATGGTTAAAACATTGATTTGTCAATACAGGAGGTATAATTATATGATCAAAGGACAAACAAATTATGACAAATATAAGATCTTAAGGCCATTATATTCAGATCATTTATATGATCAATATGGATTTCCAATTATAAAGAAGGATTTATTTGATTTTAAAGATTGGAATGAGACTAGAATATGTAATTTTAAAAATATTAAGAGCCAAGAAGAAAAAGATAAATCTATTGTTATTATGTTTAATTATGATAATATTCTTCAAAGATTATGGAATGATCCATATAGATATTTGATTAGATTATTAGGTTTTAAAGCTATATGTACACCTGATTTTAGTATATATCCAGGTATGAATATTAATGATATTAGATATAATATTTATAGGAATAGATGGATAGGATGTTTGCTGCAAGAAAAAGGATATAAAGTAATTCCTACAATACAATGGGGATTAGAAGATACATATGATATGTGCTTTTCTGGTATAGAAAAGGGAAGTGTAGTAATTATTTCAACACTAGGTTGTACATCAAACTTTGACATATTTATTAAAGGTTTTAATAAAATGAAAGAAGTAATTGAACCCTCACTTATTATTGTATTTGGTAAAATGATAGAGGGCATGTCAGGTACTTTTTTGCAATTTGATTACGTAGAATCTTTTCTACATAAATCTACTAAATATGAACAATTGAAAATATTTCCTTTAGAAAAAGTATTTAAAATTGAAAGGAGGGATTGTTATGGGAAGTAGAGGAGCTTTTATTGATATAAATAATGGAGATTTTAGTTTTAAAGAAAGTGGTAAAATTTATGAAAATATAGGAGAAATTGGAGGCGTACAAATTATAAGTAGATATGGTGGATCGATTAAAGCACCAGAATATTCACATTCTCCAAATAGAATATATGCAGTAATTCAAAAAGGTGAATTAAAACATTTAGCTTTTTATGATGAAAATCATAGACAAATTAAATGTATAGATTTTGGCCATAAACATGGTACAAATAAGGTGAAGCCACATATTCATTTTGATATGATACATAACCCTAATGAACCAGGGACACCACCTTCTATGTCAGATTGGGAATTAATAAATAAAATTAAGAAAGGTTTAGGTATTAGTTAGTATGAGATATGCACCATATAGAGACATATATGACTCTTTAGAAGAATTTATAAAAGAATATTCTAAAGAGTATGATTATTATGGCGAAAATAGTATAGGAATGGATTTCACTTATAAAGATGAGGAATATAGAATTTGTAGAGAATATGATGATGTATATTACGTTTATAAAGTTATAGGTGAAGGTGAAGAAATGGATTGGGAAATTCTTAAAATATGTAATTCTATGGAAGAATTATTAGATGATACATCTATTAAAAATGTTAAATTTAGAGATATTGTAATGGATGAGGAAAATACTATAATTCATGGTAAAGATTAGCTGGAGTAACAAAAAAACATGTTAAAGATTAAAACATTTGTGGAAAATGTATGTTAAAGTTTAAAAGGAGGGATTGTTATGGGGAGCAGAGGAGCTTTTGTTGATATAAATAAAGGAGATTTTAGTTTTAAAGAGAATGGTAAAATTTATGAAAATATAGGGGAAGTAGAGGGTGTAAAAGTAATAATTAATCCGCATGGGCCTGTGAAAGCACCAGAATATTCACATTCTCCAAATAGAATATATGCAGTAATTCAAAAAGGTGAATTGAAACATTTAGCTTTTTATGATGAAAATCATAAACAAATTAAGTGTATAGATTTCGGTCACAAACATGGTACAAATAAGATAAAGCCACATATTCATTTTGATATGATACATAACCCTAATGAACCAGGCACTCCACCTTCTATGTCCGATTGGGAATTAATAAATGAAATAAAGAAAGGTTTAGGTATTGGTTAGTATGAGATTAGAACCAAATAGAGGTATATATGATTCTTTAGAAGAATTTATAAAAGAATATTCTAAAGAGTATGATTATTATGGCGAAAATAGTATAGGAATGGATTTCACTTATAAAGATGAGGAATATAGAATTTGTAGAGAATATGATGATGTATATTACGTTTATAAAGTTATAGGTGAAGGTGAAGAAATGGATTGGGAAATTCTTAAAATATGTAATTCTATGGAAGAATTATTAGATGATACATCTATTAAAAATGTTAAATTTAGAGATATTGTAATGGATGAGGAAAATACTATAATTCATGGTAAAGATTAATTATAGGAAACTTAGAGTAAAATTATGATAAAGAACGTTTATAACTCATTAGATGAATTTATTGGTGAATATTGTGGTATAAGAAGTGAAAAATACGATATTGTATATGGTCTTGATTTTAGATATAAAGGTAAAATGTATCGTATGACTATGGATCAAATGGAACCAGATGACGTTAGAAGAGAGTTTGAGAATAAGTTAAACAAGAAATTAGGAAAATATGAAGTTGCATTAATTGATCCTAATAGGACTTCTTTATTACAATATGAAGAATGTCATTTTATAGGATGGTATGATGATATTTACGATTTATTAGAAAATTGCTATATCGATGGAATTAAGTTTAAAGATGTTATCATAGATGATGATACAATAATTGAAGGACAAGATTGATATAAGACCTGCTTTGTTGCAGGTTTTTCTTTTGCTTGAAATACTATTCTTATGTAGATAAATTAGAAACACAACTTATAATCTATATTTAGTTGACAAGTCAACTATTAAGTAGTATTTTAGACATAGAGGTGATTAGAGTGGAATTTAGAGAAATTAATAAAATTGTAAGAAACTTAAATCTTTATAAGAATAGAGTATCAAAGAGTCATGAATTAAATGATACAGAATTTGAACTCGTTAGATACGTATCAAAGCGCAAATCACGTGCTATGAATGAAGTTGCAGAGTACTTAGGTGTAGATAAGGCATTAGTTACTAGAATGTCAAGAAAGCTTGAAAGCCTAGGTTATATTGAAATAGTATCTGATGACCTTGATAAGCGTAAGAAATTGCTTAAGTGCTTAAATAAAGGATTTGAGATAAAAGACACTATGTTTGATATAGAAAATAAGTATTTTGAATATATTACAAGTGTATTAAGTGATAAAGAGAAAGAAGATTTCTTAAATAATATTAATAAAGTATATTTAAAATCAAAAGCCTTTAGAAAATCTGGCTTTACTGGTATTGATAATGAATAAATATAACAAATTAAGTTATTATTTCTTTCAAAATAAGAAATCTTTTATATTAAGTACTATATCTGGAATACTATATAATACACTAATGGTTTTTGTACCAATATTATTAGGTAATTTGATTGATTTATATACATCATCAACTAATAAGAAAGATATCGCAATTAAAGCACTTCTATTCTTCTTTTTAATAGTATTTATTCAATTTAATAGATATTTAAAACGTTTCTTTGTAAGAGATTTTGCAAATAAAATGGTTTTAAATATGAGAGAAATATTCTTTAATAATTTACTATATAGTGATATTGATAAAATAAATACCGCAGATCTAATAACTCGTGCTATGTCAGATATTAATGATACAGCTGAGGGTGTAAGAAAAATATTAACTGAAGTATTTGATACACTAATATTATTTACAGGCTATACCATATCATTATTTATTCTTGATTATAAAATAACTCTATTAAGCTATATTAGTATAATACTATCAATAATAGTATCACGTGCCTTAAAAAGCTTAATATATAAGAACCAATTAGCTTACAAGAAAGAATTATCTAAAAACAAAAAACTAACTCTATCACTCATTAAAAATGAATCTAATTATCGTTCATTTGGTGCAAGTCCTAGATATTTAGATAAATATAAGAAAGATACATTACTACTTAAGAAAAAAAGTATTAAAGCAAGTATTTTAAAAGACTCCCAGGAACCACTATATATGTCTATTTCCTTAATTGGATTATTTATAGTTATATATTATTCTAGTTTAAATGTTATAAATGATATTTGGCTTATAGGTTCATTTACAAGCTTTTTAACTACCTATATGTTAGTATCTCGTAAAGCTAGTAAACTAGGTAAATTGTTTAACGCAACTGCTTCTCTTGCGGTATCTTGGGTAAGAATTAAACCTTATTTAAATGAATATATAGAAAAGACAATAGATGTAGATAGTAATAATAAACTTAATGTATCTAATATGAGTTTCTCTTTTGATAATTCTTTTAAAATATCTAATATAACATTTGATGCGGCTAAGGGTGAATTAATTGGTGTTTCAGGTGAGGTTAGAAGTGGTAAATCAATGTTACTAAAAGCTTTATCAGGAATATATTCATATACTGGTTCTATTAAACTTAATAATATAGAACTATCAAGTGTAAAAAATTATCATATTTCTAACTTTATAGCTTATCAAGAAAAAGAAGGCTCTATATTTACAGATACTATTAAATCTAATATTACATTAGGCTCTAATTTAGATATTACTAAAGTATTGAGTGCTGTTTATTTAGATAAAGATGTATCTTGTTTTAAAGATAAAGATGAAGAAATGATTTATCACACTGTATCAAATCTTTCCGGAGGGCAAACTCAACGACTTTTAATAGCACGTGCTATTCTAAGTAATTCAAGACTTATTTTATTAGATGATTTGTTTAATTCATTTGATAATAATATGTCTATTAATATATTAAATAACATTAGATCAATAGTACCTAATTCTATTATTATATTTGTATCTAATAATAAAGATTTATTATCTAAAACAGATAAAGTAATATATTTAGATAAAGGTAAGATGGCAATAGATACATATTCTAATTTATCTAAATTAAATAGCTTTAATGAACTTATGGGAGGAGTAAAATGACATTTTCTAATTGTTTAATTAATTATATTAAGAAACATATAATACTTTGTATTGTATTATTAATATTTATTATATTATCTAGTCTTTCAGTACTCATTCCACCACTAATATTAAGATATCTAGTAGATGATATTATTGTAAATAAAAAGATTAATAAAGTATTAAGTTTCTCACTTATATATATGGGATCTAGTATATTAATCTATCTATTATCTTATATAGAACAATTAATATTAGTATTTGTTTCAAATGATATACAATATGATTTAAGAATAGAATTACTTAAGAAAGTACATAGAATAGATTATTTAACATTATCTAATTTTGATAGTGGTATTATTGAATCCTACTTTTCAAGTGATATTGAAAGTGTTAGTTTACTTGTAAGTGATGGCGTTATATCACTTACAATTGATTCTATAAAGATTATATCTATACTAGTTTCAATATTTATATATTCTATCTATTTTTGCTTATTTGTACTATTAGTATTACCTATCATATTTGTTTTTACTTTATTAATAAAGAAGAAAATGTTTAAAACACTAAAAGAAACCAAAGCCTTAGAAGCAAGTGTTAGTAATAATACATTAGAAACTCTTGATAATATTACTACTATTAAAGCTTATAGAATATTTGATAGAGTTAAAGATAAATATAAATCAATTATTACAAAACATTATTTAAGTCAAACTAAATCAAGTAATTATGATGCGTTCTTTTCACCAGTAATTAATATACTTAAATATCTATTAATTAGTTTACTAATTATATTATCAAGTATGTATGGTAATATATTCACTCTTTCATGCGGTATGGTAGTATCACTAATAGACCTAATTTCATCACTATTTACTCCACTTGAAAGCTTATCTATGGAGATTCAAACTATTCAAAAATCAACATCTAGTATTTCACGTATTAATGAATTCTTTAAGGTTAAAGAAAGTGATAAGAAAACTATAGATAGTATTGATTTTAATGATTTAAAATTATGTTTTAGCGATGTATGTTTTTCTTATAAAAAAGATGAAAAAGTAATTTATCATTTTAATTTAGAATTAAATAAAAATGATAAATTAATAATTAAAGGAAGAACTGGAGCAGGTAAATCTACTCTATTTAAATTAAGCTATGGCTTAATTAAACCAGATAGTGGTAGAGTTACAATTAATGACTTAGATGTATATTTATTTAGTGATGAATTAAAATCAAAATTATTCTCCTCTCTTTCCCAAGATGTATTCTTTACAGGTGGGACTATTAAAGAGGAACTAACTCTTTTAAGGGATATAGATGATAATAAAATATATTCTTGCTTAAAAGCTGTTGGTTTAAATAGAATAAATGATATAAATAAAGAATTTATAATAGATGAATATTCACTTGGTGAACTAGAATTAATTAATATTGTACGTGTAATATTATCTGATACTCCTATAATATTGCTTGATGAATATAATGCGCTGATTGACTTAAATAGAACAAAAATGGTTACTGAATTAATTAATACATATGCAAAAGATAAAATGGTTATTTCTATAAATCACTATAATGTAGGTCTAGAAAACACAAAAGTCTTACAATTAAATAAAATTAATGTATAATAAAGTTATGGTGATTTTATGAATTTTTTAAAGAATATGTTAAAGGGAGCATTAATTGGTGTTGCGATGATCATTCCTGGTGTATCAGGAGGTACTATTGCAGTAATCCTTGATATTTATGATAAACTAATTAATGCAATATCTAATTTAAAGAAAGACTTTAAGACAAGCTTTATGTTTTTGCTACCTATAGTATTAGGTATGGCCCTAGCTTTTTGTGCAATGTATTTCCCCCTAAAGAAGGCACTTGAATTTGCACCAGTACAAACTATTAGCTTATTTGCAGGATTAATGTTAGGTAGCATTCCATCCTTATATTCTGATAGTAAGAATAATGGATTCAAGGGTCTTGATTCTATTGGCTTAGTATTAAGTTTTATATTAGTTATTGGTATTTGTTTCATTCCTAGTATGGGAGATGTAGATTTATCAGTTTCTATGCCAACGTATCAATACGTGCTATTGTTTATAATTGGTTTACTAGCAAGCTGTGCTTTAGTTGTTCCTGGTATAAGTGGATCTATGTTATTATTAATATTTGGTTATTATAAACCAATACTTGATACAATATCAGAGCTTAAGAATAACTTTGGTCACTCTCTAGCCGTATTAGCCTTAGTAGCTTTAGGTATAGTAGTAGGATTCTTTGTAATTGCAAAGATTATGAATTATTTGCTTAAACATTACAAACGCACTACTTACTGGGCTATATTTGGATTTGTAGTAGGTTCAATTATTGCAATATTCTTATCTTATGATTATACAGGTCTTGATATAAATACTATGGTTATAGTATCTTCTTTAATCTTATTTATTGTAGGTGCACCTATTAGTTTCTTTATAATTAGACTTAGTTCAAAGAAAGCTATAAATGAAGCTGAAGAAAAAATAAAAATTGAATAAGTAATTAAGTATGGTATCTTGAAATGGATGCCATATTTTTAAATATAAGATTATTGGTATTTTAATAGTTTAAAAAAATGGTGTCAAAAAAGTGACACCAAACTTTACTCAATATATTATATTAAAATTATATAGACTTCTTTTATTCAAAAATATTTAATTTATTGTAACTATTTTTTAAAATCTACTTATCTTCTTTAAAAATACATTTTTATTCGAAGTTATCCGGCTCGCCTTCTTTCTAATAAATTTCAACATATGTATAATGAGATGTTTTACAAATAAGTATTTCGAATTATATGTCTAAATTGATTAATTAAAATTATTATTATATAATTTATTTAATTAATAATTGGAGGCGATATTATGACTAAAATTGGATATGTTGAAGATAATTTAGACTTTGCAAATCTAGTTAAGGAATATTTAAGTGAAGAAGGATATAACGTAATTCATTATACTACTGGTGAAAAAGCTATGGAGAATATGGATCAAGATTACGATTTATGGCTTCTTGACATAATGCTTCCAGGACAGATATCAGGATATGATTTGATTAAGAAAATTCGTCTTGATCATCCGACAATGCCTGTTATCTTTGTCTCTAGTAGAGATGAAGACCTAGATAGAGTTATGGGGCTTGAGATGGGTGGAGATGATTATATAGGTAAATCGAGTATTAGAGAATTAGTACTTAAAGTTAAGAAACTTTTATCTCGTGCTTATCCTGAAAATAGTGTATCTAAATTATATGAATATAATGGTTATTATATTGATTTTGATAGACGTATTGTTAAAGATAGTGATGAATCACTAATTAATTTAACAGCTAAAGAATATGATTTATTAACATTCTTAATTAAAAACAAGTCAAAAGCTTTCTCTCGTGATCAAATACTTGATAATGTATGGGGAACTAATTATTTTGGTTCAGATAGAGTTGTAGACGATCTAATGAGACGTCTTAGAAGTAAGATGACACGTTTAAACGTTGAAACTATATATGGTTATGGATATAGATTACTATGAGTAAATTTAGAATTACAGGTCAACTTGTAGCTCTGTTTTCTATTGTTATTTTAATTGCTGTATTACTTTATACTACTCTTACTATTCAATCAGTTAACTCAAACTCTGAAGATTTAACTATTACTGAATTAACTAAGCTTGTAGATTTAACTAAAAATGATTGGCGAGAAGGTAATGCTGTATCAAGCTCTCTTCAAGAACACATTTATTCTATTAATGGGGTAGTTAATTCTAATATTACATCAGGAGATACATATACATATAACTTCTCTGATGCCGATGAAATAGCTAAAATTCTTGAAAACCGTAACGGAGATGAAAGAGGCTTGTCTGAATTTATGAGAAGCCTTAATTTACATAAAGGTACAAGTGGACAATTAACTCCTTCCCAAAATAGATATGGTTTGTACATTGCATATGCAACTAGTGATCCTATAATGGATAGTAGCACAGACACATATTACTATGTTATCTTTTTTGCAACAGAAGATACTGCTCAAGCAAGTTTTAAGAACAATATGACACTTGGAATGTGTCTATCATTTATCATAGCTTTCTCTGTATCAGTTATAGTGTTACTAGCATGGAGTAAGAGACATGTATCAAGAATTAAGAAATTACAAGCACATATTCTTTTACTTCAAGAAACTAATTATAAAGATTCATATCTTGATCTAGGTAATGATGAAATAGCAGAACTTAGTGAAGCCATAGAAAAGATGAGAGAACAAATTTTGAAAAATGATGAGACTAAACAAGAAATGCTTCAAAATGTATCTCATGATTTCAAAACACCTATTGCCGTAATCAAATCATATGCAGAGGCGATGCAGGACGGACACATGATGGATAAGGGTCCTGATGTTATAATTAATCAAGCTAATATATTGTCTAATAAGACTAGACAATTAATAACTTATAATAAACTTGAATATCTAACTAAGGATAAAGAATTTGAAGATGTTAATATGAAGAGATTAATTGAAAGTGTTGTATCTAACACTTGTGTTGATACAAACTTAAGTATTAATCTAAATCTTAAACAGGGTGTTTATTTCAAAGGTTATGCAGATAACTATCAAATAGTTATTGAAAATATTTTAGATAACGCAAAACGTTATGCAAAAACTAAGATTGATATCACATTAGGTGACGATTACATTGAGATATTTAATGATGGTGAACCTATCGATGAAAGGTTTATCAATCAAGGTTTTAAAGCTTATGAAAAAGGTTCTAAGGGTAAATTCGGACTAGGTATGTCTATTGTAGTTAAGACACTTAATTTCTTTGATTATAAATTAACTGTTGAAAATAAAGAAAATGGTGTTTTATTTAAAATTATTAAGAAATAATAAATTCTAATATGGCCTTCATTTTATGAGGGTCATTTTTAAAAGTTATTTAGTGATTTGATTAAAAACAAGTAAAAACAATGAGGAAAATTGCGGCGAAAGGCAAAAAAATGGTTTCACCGCAACTTTCGTTAACAAACTAGGCTTAAAAGATGAAATATGTAGACCATAAATAAAAGTTAAAAATTGCATAAAGTAATGAGGCCAGTAATGCTTTTGTATGTAAATGAAATATATAAAATTTTTGAAATAGTTGACTTTAAAATGCATTTAGAATAAAATTAAGAAAATCGCTGATAAGAACGAATTAAGAATGAAAGTCATAAGAGAGTTGATGTTTGGTGAAAATCAATACTTTTATCTTAAGGAGAACATCTTAGAGAGGTGGAAGAAAATTAAAGTAGAACCACCCGTGAATACTCGCGTTAAGGGTTTCAAGTGCAGTATATGTTTATACTGAATTAAGGTGGTACCGCGTATTATACGTCCTTTTGTAATGAAGGGCGTTTTTTTATTTAGGAGGAATTTATGAAAAGAATAAAATTAAGAAATTTATTTGAAACTTTTGAGAGAAAAGCAGATGAAGTAGTATGTATTTCTGCTTGGGTTAAGACTAACAGAGCACAAGCTAAATTTGGCTTTTTAACTGTATCTGATGGTACTTATTTTACACCACTTCAAGTTGTATATGATGAGGCACTATCAAACTTTGAAGATATATCTAAAATTAGAGTTGGTGCAAGTGTACTTGTTGAAGGTAAGGTTGTTTTAACACCTGAAATGAAACAACCATTTGAAATTCACGCCACAACAGTTACTCTTTTAGGTGATTCTTTAGAATCATATCCTATTCAACCTAAGAGACATACTAAGGAGTTTTTAAGAGAGGTTGCACATTTACGTCCTCGTACTAATTTATTTCAAGCAGTATTTAGAATTAGATCTAGTGCAGCAATGGCAATACATGAATATTTCCAACAAAATGGATATTTATATGTACATACTCCACTAATCACTTCTGCTGATTGTGAAGGATCTGACCAAATGTTTAAGATTACAGCTCTTGATGTACAAAATCCACCACTAAACAAGGATGGATCTATTGATTTTAGTGAAGACTTATTTGGACATAAAGCATTCATTACAGGTTCTGGTCAATTACAAGGAGAAACATTTGCAATGGCTTTCTCTGATATTTATACATTTGGTCCTACATTTAGAACTGAAAATTCAAACAACAAGACACATGCAAATGAATTCTGGATGATAGAACCAGAAATGGCATTCTGTGATTTAGATGGTTGTATGGATGTTGAAGAGGAAATGCTTAAGTTTGTAATTAATTATGTTTTAGAACATTGCCCTCTAGAAATTAATTTCTGTGATCAATTTGTTGAAAAGGGCTTAAAAGAGCGTTTAACTAAACTTGTAAGTGCTAAGTTTACTCGTATTAAGCATCATGATGTTGTAGATTTATTACTATCATCAGGTGAAAAGTGGGAATTTGCACCAGGATATGAAGCTGATTTACAACATGAACATGAAGTATGGCTTACTAACCACTTCAATGGTCCTGTATTTGTTACTGATTGGCCAAAGGATATCAAAGCTTGGTATATGAAGGTTAATCCAGATAATAAGACTTGTGCAGCAGTAGATTTACTAGTTCCAGGTAGTGGTGAATTAATGGGTGGATCTCAAAGAGAAGAAGATCTTGAGAAACTTGAAAGCCGTATGAAAGAGATGCATATTGATGCATCTAAAATTGATTGGTATTTAGATACTAGAAGATATGGTGGATGTGTTCACTCAGGATTTGGTATGGGATTTGAACGTCTTGTAATGTATCTAACTGGAGTAGATAATATTAGAGATGTAATTCCTTATCCAAGAACTCCAAATAACTGCAAATATTAATATAAAATAAGCAAATTAGAATCGATTTATTAAGTCGATTCTTTTTCTTTATTTTCGTAATTTTTTAAAAAAATCGGCTTTATTTTATAAAAAAAGGCTATTTTTCTAGAAAAATCGGTTAAATAACACTAACAAGTGGAAACGTTTTCGAGATATTTCTATATCAAAATTAGACGTTTTTAAAATAAATGTTTAATAATAGAAAAATTTACAACTTTTTTAAGTTTTAAAGAGGCTTAAATCGTTGTAAAAGGGCTTTTATTATGATAAAATTATATTTGCAAGGGGAATACTTTAAAAAATGGAGGAATGTCTATGAAAATTACTTTAGAGCATTTAACCAAGGTATTTGAAAACAAGAAAGCTGGACGTAAGGTTATAGCTGTTAATGACCTTAATGTAGAAATACCATCTGGTAAACTTGTTGGATTACTAGGACCATCTGGTTGTGGTAAGTCTACAACATTATTTATGTTATCAGGACTTGAAGAACCAACTAGCGGTCGTATTTATTTTGGTGAAAATGACGTAACTGATTTAGCACCTGAAAAGCGTGGTATTGGACTTGTGTTCCAAAACTATGCACTATACCCTCATATGACTGTAGAGCAAAACATCATGTTCCCTCTACTAAACATGAGAGTAAAGAAGCCTGAAGCTAAAGAAAGAGCTTTAGAAGCAGCAAAAATGGTTCAAATTGAAGAACTTCTTCAAAGAAAACCAAGTGAATTATCTGGAGGACAACAACAACGTGTAGCAATTGCACGTGCTTTAGTTAAGTTCCCATCAGTATTGTTACTTGATGAACCACTTTCAAACCTTGATGCACGTCTTCGTCTTCAAACAAGAGAAGAAATTAAGCGTATTCAAGTTGAAACAGGTATTACTACTGTATTCGTAACACATGACCAAGAAGAAGCTATGTCAATTTGCGATTCAATGTTAGTAATGAAACTTGGTGTTTTACAACAAGCTGGTGTCCCACAAGAAATTTATGATAACCCATCAAATCTATTTGTTGCAAACTTTTTAGGTACACCACCAATTAATATCTTCTTAGGAGAAATTAAAGATAAAAAGGTATACATTGGTGATGAAGCAATTCTTGATACAGAGTTAGAAGATCAAGAAATTTATGTAGGTATTAGACCTGAAGGATTCATTGTTGATGAAGCTGGTCCACTTACATTATTAAAAGACCATGTAGAAGTTATGGGTAGAGACAAGTCAATCATCTCAACACATCCTGAATCTACAAAACCTTCAATTAGATCTATTGTAGATAGCGATGTTGTATTACCTGAAACTGAAACTATTAAGTTTAGCTTAAAGCCTCACAAGGTATTCTTATTCAATCGTGAGACAGAAGAGAGATTAAGAACTGAGGCAGAAATCGAGGACTAGTGTATGGAAGAAGACATCATTATGACTCACAAACACAAAAGACCTTTCCGTAAATATTTAGAAGACTTTAAAGGATGGCTTTATGTATTACCAATTATTATTTTAATGGCAGTATTTACATTCTATCCTTTAATTCAATCATTCATTTACGCTTTTGAACAAGGCTATTCTCGTTTAGAAGCAATAGGTGGTGGAAAAGGTTATAGTGGAATTGGGTGGGAAAACTTTACAAAAGTTTTAAGCTATGCAAAGTTCAAATATTGTTTAGCAAATACGCTATTATTTGCGTTTATCTCAGTTCCAATTTCAACATTACTTGCTTTATTTATTTCGGTATTCTTAAAATCAATCAATGGATTAAGAAGCGCATATCAAACAATTTTCTTCTTACCTTACTTGACAAACTCACTAGCTGTAGGTGCAGTATTTGCAACTATGTTCCAAATTATCGGTACTGAAAGCCATACGATGACCTATGGTTTAATTAATACTATTTTTGGTACACAAATAGATTGGTTAAATATTTCTGTAATTACAAATAAATACGAAGATGTATCAAATCAGTGGTTAGTTTCTTTATACCAATGGAGAGATGCATTTGTTGATCCTGCAATTTGGCCAGCTAGATGGGTAGTAATTATTTATGAAATTTGGGCTGGTCTTCCATTTAAAATTTTAATTTTATTTGGTGCACTTGAAAATGTTTCAAAACAATACTATGATGCAGCCAAAATTGATGGTGCTAGCAAGCATACAACTCTTTGGAAAGTAACTGTGCCTCTAATCTCACCAATGTTATCTTACTTAATCATTACAGGATTTATTGGTGGATTTAAGTCATATACTGCAGTAGTCGGTATCTTTGGTAAAGATAAGGTTAGTCAAAGTTACATAAATACATTAGTAGGATATGTATACGATCAAACTAATGCAGATAAGATTGGTTTAGCTGCAGCCGCTGCCTTAATCCTATTCGTTATTATTTTAATTTTCACATTTATTAACTTAAAAGTTAGTAAAAAACGTGTTCATTACTAGGAGGTAAAATATGGAAAATAGTATTCAAACTAATTCTAGTATCGAACCAGAGAAGAACAATATTGATAAAATTGAAAAAAGAGAAAAAATTATTAAAGTTGTTAATAAGACGATTATTTATATTCTATTAACATTTGGAGCTTTAACTTGTATATTCCCATTCTATTGGATGATTATGTCGTCATTTAAAACACTAGAAGAATATACTCAAAGTGTTCCAACTTTATGGCCAAATACTTGGACAACTGAAGCTTATACATTAGCTTTCCAATATAGATCTGGTTTATTCTCTATCGTTTTAAAAAATTCAATAATTGTTGGTTTAATTTCAACATTTGCATCAGTTGTATTAACAATTCTTGCAGCTTATGCATTTGCACGTGTTAAATTTAGAGGAAAAAATTTATTATTCTCTATCTTAATGACAACAATGATGGTACCAGGTGAATTATTCACTATTACTAACTATGTTCAAACAGCAAACTGGAAATGGACAGATTCTTATACAATTTTAATTCTTCCATTCTTGTGTTCAATATATTACATTTATTTGTTAAGAAATTCGTTCAAATCAATTCCTGAAAGCTTATATAAAGCTGCAAAGGTAGATGGTTGTTCAGACTTTGAATATCTAGTAAAGGTAATGATTCCACTTTCAGCACCTACTATCATTTCTATAACAATTTTGAAGCTTATTGGTACATGGAACTCATATATGTGGCCTGAACTTGTAAATAGCGAAACATGGCGTTTAGTTTCTAACTGGATGTCAGCTGCAGGTTCTAACTCTGATAGAGCTACAGCTCTTGGACTTACAACAGACCAACCAATGAGAATGGCAGCTTCAATG
Source organism: uncultured Eubacteriales bacterium (assembly GCA_963628445.1). Lineage (GTDB taxonomy): Bacteria > Bacillota_I > Bacilli_A > Acholeplasmatales > Anaeroplasmataceae > JAEELC01. Next base: position 47,145 of record CAVGEZ010000005.1, on the reverse strand, counting down.
ATAATCTCTATTCCTTTATTTATTGTATTTATATTCTTTAGAAAATACATAATGCGTGGAGTATCTAAGAGTGGTATAAAAGGTTAGGTTAATGATTATTTACAATTTTGGGAATATGGGAAAATAATATAAGGAGAAAAACAAATGAAAACAAAGAAATTTATTGCTGGTGCAGCTCTATTATCACTTGGAGTAGTAGCACTTGCTTCATGTGGAAATAATAGTGGTTCTACTAATGATTCACACACAATTAGACTTTATACAACTGCAGGTGATACATTAAAGGCAGTTCTAGACCAAGCTAAAAAGGTTTATGAAGCAGATGAATCTAACGAAGGTTGGACAGTAGAAATCACTAATGGTTATGGTTATTCAGATTTAAACACTAAAGTTACTTCTGACCTTGTTGCAGGAAATCAACCTACACTAGCTTATTGTTATGGTGACCACGTTGCTGGTTATTTAAAGACTAATAAGGTTGTTGACTTTAACAAGTTTATTGAAAATGACCAAGATTTCAAAGATAACTATGTAAGCAAGTTAATTACTAAGTATTATGATGAAGGTACAGTATTTGGTGATTCTTCTAAGCGTTATACAATGCCTCTTGCAAAGTCAACTGATGCTGTATATATCAATAAGACAGTAGTTGAACCAATTTTAAAAGAGTTAAATATTAATGTTAATGATCCTCAATCATGGACATGGGATGCTTTATGGAAAGTTTGTGCTAAATTAAAGGAAATTTATCCAGCATCAACTCCTCTAGGTTATGACTCAGAATCTAACTGGATAATTACTTATCTAGAAGAAGTTAGCGCTAAAAATGGTGGTACTAAGTATTATACTGATGCTTCTAAATCAGGTGCTGGCAAATTATTATTCAATAACGATGAAACAAAATCATTCTTTAAGACAGTTTACGAAAAGTATGGTGAAGGTTTAGTTACTACTAAGGGTGTTTATGGTAGTTATACATCTGGTTTATTCTCAATTTATAGATCAGGTACAACAAAAGACAATGTAACAACTTATCCAGACGATAATGATTCATATAAGAAGTCATATACTGGTTCATTTATTTCAATTGGTTCAACAGGTGGTGCTTCTCACCAATTACCATCATCAAGTGAATCATTTGAAGTTATGGTAGCTCCAGAACCATCTTTAAATGGTTATAGAAAGCAAATTTCTCAAGGTCCATCTCTAGTTATGTTTGATGAAGGTAGCGAAGAATTACAACAAGCTGCATGGAAGTTTGTAAAAGTTTTATTAAGCGATTCTATTCAACAAGCTTATGCAAAAGCATCTGCTGGTTACTCTCCAGTTCGTACTGACTCTTTAACTTCAGTTATTGCTTCACTAGATACAGAAACAGCTAAAGGTAAAGTAAACAAAGACTGCTTAGAAGTTATGGAAAGTGTTGCATCTGATATGTATACATCTGATTGCTTCAACGGTTCAGCAGTTGTTCGTACACAAATGGAAACAGCTTTACAAACTCTATTAAGGAATACTTCAACAGCTTCAGTTGACAGCAAGATTAAGAGTGTATTAGATGCTGCTTATGAAGAGTGCGAATATAGTTTATAATTTGCTAGAAAGTATATAAAATGAAAAAAATTAAAAAAATATGCGCTTTATTAGTTGCAGGACTAGGCCTTGGCCTAGTTTCCTGCTCTAATAATGACAATAATAATACAGCAGATAGTGAATACAAAATTGAAATTGCAAAAGAACTAAAGTTAACTCAAAGTTATTCTAGTAAAAAATTCTTTGATAACGGTATTGAAGAATGTACATTAGGACATACAACCGATGGAGATACATCTACATTTATCTTAAAATCAGGTGGTTCAATCACTGCAAGATATGTTGCAATAGATACTCCTGAATCAACAGCAGGATATGAAAAATGGGGTAAAGCTGCATCTATATGGAATGATTCTATATTAAGCAAAGCTACATCAATTGTTGTTGAAAGTAATGCATCTACTCCTGAAAAAGATTCAAATGGTACAAGATATTTAGTGTATGTTTGGTATAAACTTGAAGGAGACACTGAATATACAAATTTAAACCTTGAAACCATTGAAATGGGATATTCAGATTATACTGGTACAGCATCTAGCTGTAAGTATAATGAAACATTTAAGAAAGCCCAAGAAAAAGCAAAAAAAGCAAAAAAAGGCGTTTTTGGAAATGATGATGATATGTATTATCCAGAAACTATCCAAAATGTTGATTTAAAAGAATTAACAACAAATCCTGATAAATATTACAATAAAGAAACTCAAGTTCCTACTAAAGTAGCATTTACTGCATATTTTGTAGAAAGAAAAATATCTAGTAGCTTCGTTACAGCTGTTGTTGAACAAATTGTTGATGGTAAGTCATATAGATATACATTATCATTAGGTTATACAGGAGCAACTGTTCCTGATATGTTTGATGAAACAGCATTAACTAGAGGTACGTTATTCTATATTTGTGGATTTACTTCATCTACAAATTTACATGGACTTGAAGCTAGTGAAATATTTACTGGTGATAGCTATACTAAGGTTTCACAAAGATATTACTATTCAGATGTTAGTGATGCAGTTATTACTAAGGTAGAAGGTAATGTTATTACTGCAACTAAAGGAAGCAATACTTTTGTAATTACATTAACTGACGGAGATAGCACTGTGGCAAGTAAGTATACAGTAGGCTCAACTATCTCAGGTCGTGCTTATAATAAAGACAATAAAAATCCAAATAGTACTGATGCAGTTACTATTAATTTTGATGCCTATATGAGCCAAATAAGTATAAAAACAAAATAAACTTAGGAGAGTTTAAACTACAATGAAAAAATTTGTTAAAATTTTATCTAATCTAGCACTAGCTAGTTTAATGATTGGTGGTACAGTATATGTAGCATCATGTGGTAACAACACAAAAGAAGATACTAGCGTTGCTGAATCACTTGCAAAACTTATTTCTGTATCACAAAGTGGAACAAAACTTGATTCAAATTTCACTGTTCCAGCTTATGTAGGATCAGGAGATCAAAAAACATTACTTAAATGGGTTTCAGAAGATGAAACATTATTAACTTTTGAAAGAGAAGGAGAATCTGAATCATATACTGCTGTTGTTCATAGACCTGCAGCTACTAGTCAAAATGATTATTCTGCTGTTAAATTCTATGCAGTAGTAGAATATAATGGTCAAACTTCTAATTCTAATGAATTTAATGTACGTATTAGAAGAGAAGTAACTGCTCAAGAATTATATGATGAATGGATTAATGACACTGGTGTTACACAAAACGTTGGTGGTTATGTAATTGCTAAATTAGGTTATATATCTAATTATAAGGAAGCTAATTTAATTCTTTGGAATCCTGAAGTAAGTGGATCTTATTATGTTTATAATGGTTATATTAGCCAAGATGATTATAATAATCTTGCACTAGGTACTTATGTATCAGCTAAAGGTGCAACAAATACACTATACAACGGTTTACTTGAAACTAAGTATGGTGCAACATTTACTGTTGATTCTAGCAAAACTATTGATTTATCAACAGTTACAAGAACTGATATTACTAAGCATATTCTTGACAAAGATTTAGTTGATTCTAAGGGTGCTCCAACAACTGATGGTAAAAAGTTACAATCTACATATGTTACTTTATCTGGATTTGAAATTAAAGATATTAAGACTTTCTCAAACAAATCAGGTAGCAATGCTACAACTGCTCAAACAATTGCAACTCTAACTCGTGGTGGTGTTGACATTGATGTTATCATATACGAAGGATCTACTCCATTTGCTGAAGAAGCTACAAAGGCTATTTCAGACAAGTTTACTTCAATTGGTGCAGGAAAACGTGTTACTATTAAGGCTGTCCTATCTTGGTTTAATGCTCCACAATTATTGTTAACAAGTGCTGACGATGTTGAGGCTTGTGCTGATGATTATACTGATGATTTAGTTGATTATGACAAGTCATATGATGCAGCTAATGAAGCATTAGCTTTATTAAAAGAAAACTATAATACAACTACAGAAGTTGAACTTCCTATTTCAAGTGGTGATGTAACTATTTCTTATGAAGTTTCAGGTGATGCATTAAGCTATGATGAAGCTACTCATAAATTAACTATTACTGCTCTAAAAGAAAAGAAGAGTGGTAAAGTTGTTATTACAGCTCTTTCAGGTACAATTGAATATGAAACTGAAATTGAAATTTCAGCTCAAGCAATGACTGATGAAGAAATCGTTAACAGCGTAGTAAATGATATTAAGATTGATGAAGTTAGTGCTCCAAAAGTTATCGAATTAGATAGCAAAGCTTACAATGATACAGTTACACTTACTTATGAAATTGTTGAAGGTGGTGAAGTTGCAAGCATTGATGCTGATGGTAAACTTGTAATTATTCCTGCTACTGAAGCTAAGACAGTTAAGGTTAAGGCTACTGCTACTCTAGGTGAGAAAACTGCTAATAGAACTATTGAAGTATCTGTTAAAGCTTTACCTGTTACTAGTATTTCAGATGTATTAGCTGCTACATATGATGCAAATACTCCAGTATATTATTGTGTTGAGGGTTATGTAAATAGTATAACTAGTACATCATTTGGTACTTGCTATATCGATGTAACTTTTGATACAACTAAGAAAACACTTTGTATTTATGGATCATATGATATTTATGGAAATAAATATGATGCAATTGCTGAAACATCTGTTTATAAGTATACAGTTGGTAAAAAAGTTAAATTCTATGGTAAACTTGGAAACTACAAAGCTAACCAATTAGTAAACGCTACTATATTAAGTGTTGAATCTGATCCTGCAATTGATGCTCAAGTTGCAGTTAATGCTGCAGCTGCATTATTCGAATCAAGCTATGCAAAAGCTGCTGAAGTAACTCTTCCTGAAGGTGTTACAGCAACAGTTACTGCTGGTACTTCTGCTGTTGTAAGTGGTCAAAAGGTAACTATTACTCCAACTGCTACTGAAGAAGAAGTTTCTATTACTTTTACTAAAGCTTATGCTGATGGTGAAAAGACAGCTACTGTTACATTTAAAACTAAAGAAGTTTTAATTACTAAATATACTGATGATCAAATTAGTAATACAGTAAGTGTAATAGCAAAATCTCCTGCAACTAGTAAAACTCATGCTGATGGAATTATTAGCTCAGATCTTGGCGTTATTGATTCTAATATTATTATTACATGTGCCAAAAATAGTGGTAGTACTAACACAGGTTTCTATGCTGATATCAGATTATATCAAGACAGTTCAAAGGGTAATGGTGGATCACTTGAAATTAGTGTGGCAAATGGTTATGCAATTAAATCTATAACTATTAAATATACAGCTAAATATGATGGTGGTACAGTTAAATATCTTGATGGAACTATTATTAAAGCTGATAGCAATAGTAAGTATGCTGTTGGTGCTCAAAACGTTATTATTAAAAATGAATCTACTAGCGCACAAGTTAGAATTGAATCTATCGATATTGTTTACGGTTCAGTTAGCGCTGAATAGTTTCTAAAACTTAATAAATGGGGATAAGTAAAATAATACTTATCCTTATTTTTTCTAAATAGGAGATAAAATGAAAAAAATAATATTACCAATCATACTTGCTAGCGCGATGCTAGTTTCATGCAATAATGCCGAAAACAACAATAACAATACTACTACACCAATTGATAATACATCAGGACTAAGTGAATCATATAAACATGATTTAATTAAGAGTGGTATATATAGTGGTACATACTATGATTCTGTTACTTCAACAGATAAAGATACTTTAAAATCACAACTAAATACTATAATTAATACAGGTTATCAAAAATATTCATATTCTACTCAAACCTCTAAGCTAAAACTTACTGATACATATGACGGAAATTATGTAGAGTGTCTATATACAGGAGAAAGAATGGATATAGATAACAGTGGAAGTGGTGCCGGTCAATGGAATAAAGAACATGTATGGGCTAAAACATATGGATTTAAAGACGAATCTTACCTAGCATATTCTGATATTCAAATGTTAAGAATTGCTGAAGCAAGTATTAATGGTAAAAGAAACGATAAATACTTTGATGATGTAGCTGATGGGGAGTCATCATATGGATGTTCATGGACAAATGATACATTTGAACCAAGAGATGAAGTTAAAGGTGATGTAGCTCGTATAATGTTTTATATGACTGTGATGTATAATGATTCTACATTAAATCTTGAATTAACTGATGATGTATCCAAAATTAATCAATCAGCCGGTGTTAAAGGTGGTACAGCCTATCTAGGTAAATTATCAACTCTATTAAAGTGGGCTGCAGAAGACCCGGTAGATGAGAGAGAAATTTCTAGGAATAACGCAGTATATTCTATTCAAAAAAATAGAAATCCGTTCATTGATCACCCCGAATATGCTTATTACATATTTAAAGATGAATGTGATAGTTTAAACTTAACATATGACGATTTCTATGATAATAATGAATATGTTGCATCTAACACAGAAGCTCTTAGCTATATGGATTCTTTAGTGGATAGTATTGGGGAAGTAACTTTATCTAGTGAAGAGTTGATTAATAGTATAAATCTAAAATATAGTGAGCTTGATAGCGATACAAAATCATTCTTTAAAGGATATGAAAAATTACAAGAAGCTACTTATAAACTTCAAGTACTTAAAGATTTAAATAATAGAGATACTACTATATCAACGTCTATAGATCTAACAATCTTTTCATCAGCCCAAGGTGAAACTGCAAAGAACGGTATCAATTTAGCATTCGATTCTGTTATGTCAAATCAAGGTAAAGGTTTATATGCTCAAGCATCTAAAGGTATTACTATTAATGTTACGAACTTATATGACACATTAAAGTCATGCGCGATTACTTATAAATGTAACAAGAATGATCCTACTGGTAAAATTGTCATTAGTGACTCTTCGAATTCAACTGAACTTGAAATCAATACAACAACCTCAGATCAAGTTGCGACCCTTGATTTATCTAAATTTGATTTATCTAAAGGATTAACAATTATTATTACAAATACTAAAGGAAATAGTATTATTGTATCTAATATAACATTTAAAATTTAATACAATTGGCAGTACTTATTTGAGTACTGCTTTTAAAATTTCTTGCAAATATGATTGGTTATAAAAATGCTAAAAATTCACAAAAGTAAGCATTAAACAAATAAAATTTCGCCATATAATTTTATTGACAATTGAAATCTTTGAGTCTATAATGTATTCAAAATAATATTAAGGAGTTGGTACAATGATTGGAATATTATTAGGAGAAACATTATTACCTTCTTTAGTTGTATTAGGTAAACCTACCATTAATGAAGCTCTTTACATGGATACAACTGAAACAAAATATAGCCAGATTCTTACACCTGTTGATCCAAATCTAGGTACAGGTACTTTAGTTTCAAAGTCTAATATTACATATGAAACAGTAGGAAATACAAAAAACGTTTATTCATCCCATAGTCAACGAATATTATATAAGTATCCAAAAGCTGTTTCAGCTCCTATTGTTGCATATAATTCCTATATGCAGTTAACTCAAGGAAGTACAGTTAGTTTATCTTATGAAACAAGCTACAGTGAAGAAAAAACCTATAGTGAACAAGTAACTGATACAATAAATGGTTCCCTAAGCGCTAGTGTAAAATTAGAAAGTGGCATAGGAGTATTCAAGGAAGAAAATAGTCTTACTGCAACATTAGGCTATGAACACCTTGAAACAGAATCTATAACAGACACATATTCTAGCACAGTAACAAAAGGAATGAATATTAATTTCTATATTGATGAAAGTGGATTATTTAGACTAGAAGAAAGAGGAATGTTTAATGTTTATATAGTTGAATATATAACTGCTGTATATGACGTTAAATATTTAAAAGGAAAACCTATATCTAGTAGTATCGTTTATTATACTCTAGAAACTACATACATATTATCTTATATCAATTCATCATCAAGTATTGGTTTGTTTAAGTATAATTGGAGTGATAGTAATAGTGTATATGAATTAGACCAAAATTATGCAAGGAAATTTTTAGGTTCTAACACTGCAAGTTTTTTAGATTAATATGAATGTTATAGAAATAAATAATATAAATTTATCATTTAATAAACAAGTTATATTTGAAGATGCATCCCTTGCAATTTCACATCCCGGCTTTTATTGTCTTGTAGGACGTAATGGGTCAGGAAAAACAACGCTATTTAATATATTAACTAACAAAGTTAAAATAGACTTTGGTGAAATAAAATCCAATAGAGAAGAGATAAGCTACTGTGATTCAAATTCATTATTATTTATGAATTTAACAGTTAGAGAAAATCTTAATCTTGTAACCAATGACTTAGATAAAATATTAAGTCTTGCAAGCAAGTTCAAAATTGAAAAACTACTTGATGTATATCCTAAACGTTTATCCGAAGGAGAAAGACAAAGAGTTGCGATTATACGTACTATTTTAGAGGATAAACAAATATTGTTATTAGATGAGGTTACAAGTCACATAGATGATAAAAATGCGAAAATCATTTTATCCTATTTAAAGGAATTATCAAAAGACCATATAATTATTTATACTACTCATTTTAAAAAAGAAGTGAGAATTTATGCTGATAGTATTATTAAAATTGAAAATCACGAGTTTATATTAAATGAGATAAAACAAGATTATAAAGAGTTAGAAAAAAATAAGATAAATAACTATAAACCAAATAAATTATTAAATAAAATAATTAGATTTAAACCTGATTACATATTTGCGCTTATATTTATAATACTGTCATCATTCACTTTATCTAGTATATGGCTTAGTAGTATTAACAAAGTAGATACCATGTTGAGTGTTGAGAGGAAGTCTTTAAATCCAGAGTATTCAATAATTGATGATTATAGTATGAATATATATGATCATTTTTATAAAGGAAGTTATAATACCGGTACAGATGTTGATGATAGAGTTAAAGAACTAGTAAAAAGGAATACTTCATTTCAATTAGGTGATAAAAGTTTTTTTTTAAATATTGGTAAAGATGAAGGCAATTGTTTTATTCAGTATTACTTGTTTGATAACAATTTAAGCGATAATGAAATTATATGTTCTAGTGATACATATGAAATGTTAGAGACTGATTATTCTTTAGCTAGTAATTATATTTTAACTTATAGAAAAGATACTTTTCATATTACAATAATTGATGGCAATTATCCTTTCACTTTTTTTGTTACAAATGAATATACCTATAAAGTTTTATCTAAATTTAAATACAATTATAATGTTAGTACTATTGATGATACCAGCATTCATTTAATAAGTGGTAGATTACCTGAAAATAATGATGAAATTGTAAAGTTGGATATGGTTTATGGAGAAGATACTTATAAGACAAGTTTTGGTAATCAAGAAAAAACATTTAAGATTGTAGGTGTTTATGATTATGTTCTTGAATCTATATATGAAACAAAGCCTTATTATATAGTTTATGATGAACATGCTTTTGATTTCAAGCTTAATGCAAGTGATGTAGTATCAGCTATATCATATGGTTTTATAGCTTACGGAGACACTAATGATCTAACAAAAGAGGATATTAATTATATAATATCAAATGATCTATATGTAGTTAATGATGTGATGAAATATGCATATGAAGCATATACATATATTGATAATTTAAAAGGTAATTTTGTAAGAATGTTAATATTTGTTCTAACATTAGATATACTAACTATATCGTATTATATTTCATTTTGGTTCCATTCTAATAAAGATAGATATCAAGAATTAAAAAGATTAAACAAGATTAAATTAGTTAGGAAACGATGTATATTAACTAAATTTATTATAGGCTTAGTAATATTTGTTGTAGGAATATTACTCTATTTCTTAGCTCAAAAACTAATCAATCAAGCTTTCTTGGGAAATTGTTTTACGAGTGAGAATATATATCATTATCATTTTAGTTTTATAAATAATCGATTCTTGGTTTTTGCAATACCATTGTTATTAATTATTGAATTTTTAATTTGTTTTATAGAGGTAAGGAGGAGTTTATATGATTGAGTTAAAAAATGTTTATAAATCATATAATTCCATTACCGGAATAACTGAAATTCTAAATAATGTTAATTATGTATTTCCTGATACAGGTTTTATTGCATTGTGTGGTAGATCAGGATGTGGGAAAACCACATTATTCAATATGATTTCAGGTGTTGATCAAGACTACCTTGGTGAAATTCTATACGACGGAGAAAACATTAAATCGTTAGACAAAAGTAAAAGAGAAGATTTCTATTCAAAGAATATATTTTACTTGAAATCTAGAGATAATTTTATAAAAAATATAACAGTAAAAGAAGCTTTAGAAGTATATTTATCTAAAGAGACAATATATAAAGCTTATAGTTTAATTAAGCAATTTGAATTAGAATATTTAATTAAGAAGAAAATAAAGAAATTATCAAGTGGTGAACTTCAAAAAATATCTATTATTATTGCAGTATGTAAATCCGCAAAAATAACGATACTAGATGAACCTATTTGCAACATTGATGAGGCTAGTGTTAGAGGATTTTTAACATTAATTAAAGATTTATCTAATAATAGTTTGGTATTATATATATCACATTACGAAGATGATTATGATGATTATTTTACTCATAAATTATCATTAGAGGATGGAAATCTTTTAATAGACAAGTCTAGTGAAAGTTTATCTAACGCTAAAAATAATTCTATTAAATCAAGTTTTTCTTTAAAGAAATCATTTATAATTGAAAAAAGTAAACCTTTAGGATTATATACTTTATTTAGACTTATTATTTTAATGTTAGTGGCATTTTTGATATATGTTACTAAAATTAATAATATAGGTATTTCTGATATTTATATAAACTCAATTGACAAAATGAGTGTAAATATTGTACACACTACAAGAACTAACGATAATGTAATTGAGAAAAAAAGAATATATTCATCCCCTTTTAAACTAGGGGACAAGCATGATACTTACCTTAATTCAATTAACTATACAACTATCAAAGGGTTTGGTAGGGCTAGTGATTTCGTATTTTCAGGCCTTAATCGAGAATTAGAAAATAATGAGATAATAATATCTGATTATTTTGCATACTGTAAAAATATAAATATTGGCGATGAGATAAAGGTTAGGAAGGCTAGTTGCACTAATTATAAAGTTTCATATGATACAACTTATGTAATTAAACATATATTTGAAACTAATTATAAAGCTTTACTTGAAAAAGATAATTATCAAATACCTGATGAATACTACTATGTTTTTATATCAGATAAAGAAATGGATACAATTATTAATGATTCTTTAAACTCATATGGTGGTATATGGTTAAATAATGCATATGTTGCCCCATATGATGAGCACTTTGTAGAGAGTGGTTATTATAATAGTGTATCTAAAGATGGATATTATGCTTTAAAGGATGATGAATTCTTAGGTGGAATAATAGCTTTGTCATTCTTTGGTCTTAAGGAAATTTCTGGGAATACGGATGTATTTATTAATGGATCTGATGAATATTATGATGTAGTGTTTAAACTTAATGGTTTAACTCTTACTAAGAGATTAAAGTATAAAAAATCGCTCGAGGCAGCTGAATATTTAGTTGTCAGTGATTCATTATTTAATGAATTAAAAGAATACTTTAATATTAATGAAGATAATGTACTTAATTATACATTAATTGATACACTTAATGTTAATAATGATAAAGTAGTAGATTATTGTAAATCATTGGATAAGTTTAGTCAGTTAACGTTTCTTAATGATGAGATATTAACTAATAAAATGTCTAAAGTGAATGCAGTGGTTACATTTTATAAGACTAATTATTTTTATATTTTGTCTTTCTTTGTATTATTTATCATATTAGCGTTTGGTAAAATAGCTCAAATAGAATTTGAGTATTATAAATTACTTAAGGAAAAGAATTATAAATCAAGAACTAATATCTTGATATTCTTGTGTTCTAAAATTATAGTGTACTTAATAATTAGTTTAATATGTATAACAATATACAATTTTATGACGGTATTATAATATTTTAAAAGAGAAGGCAGTACTTATGTAAGTACTGCTTTATATTTATTGTGACATTTAAAGTGACATTTTATTAAAAAGTATGATTTTATTATTTCTCATTCGACAAAATAAAAAATAAATGGTATATTATATAGTTACTGAAGGAGAATTCTAATGAAAAGAAAAATTAAAGCATTAATTAAAGCTATAAAGAAATATGATACAATTATAATTCATAGACATAATCGTCCTGATGGAGATGCAATAGGTAGTCAATTAGGATTAAAATATACTATATTAAATACTTATCCTAATAAGAAAGTATATGCAGTAGGAGATATTAATCCACGTATAGATTTTATGGGTGAAATGGATACTATTGATGATAATTGTTATAAGGATGCATTAGTTATTATTGTTGACGTTGCAGTGGATTATATGTTATCTGATCTAAGATATAAATTAGGTAAAGAGATTTATATAATAGACCATCATACTAACAAAAGTAATATTGTAGATGACGATCACTTTATTGTTGACTCAACTAGAGCAGCTGCAGCTGAATATATAGCTGAAATACTTATGAAGAATAAATTTAAATTATCTAAAGAATCAGCTAAATTATTATATACTGGAATTGTTACAGATAGTGGTAGATTTCAATATAATGAAACAAGTTCTAGAACATTGAGGATTGCAGCTGACTTAATGGATTATTCATTTGACCCTCAAGAAATATATAATAAATTATATGTAGAAACTCTAGATAAAAAGAAGTTAACTGCTATATTTACTTCTAGATTTCAAATTACAGAACATAATGTAGCATACATGTTTAATACACAAGATGATTTAAATAAATATAATATTTCATTTAATGATTGTTCTCGTGGTATGGTAGGAGTTATGGCTGGAATTGAGGGTATCAACATTTGGGCTAACTTTACTGAGGATGAGAATGGTAAAGTTGTATGTGAATTTAGATCTCGTGGATTCTCTATTGTTGATATAGCTAAAAAGTATGGTGGTGGAGGACATGACCAAGCTTGTGGAGCTACAATTGAGAGCTTTGAAATAGCAAAAGAAGTATTGCATGATTTTGATGAAAGGATGATTGAAAATGAAAACAAAGGCATTTAAACAAATATTAAACGCAATTAAAAAATATGATACTATTATGATTCATGGTCATACTAGACCTGATGGAGACTGTATTGGTAGTCAATTTGGTCTAAAGTATCTAATACTTGATAACTTTCCTGATAAGAAGGTTTATGTAGTTGGTGAAACTAGTGAATATGTAAGATTTGTTGGTGTACCTGATGGAGCTGATGATTCATTCTATAAGAAAGGACTTGCGATTGTCGTAGATTGTGGGAACCAAGAGCGAATCAGTGATCAAAGATATAAGTTTGCAAAAAAATTAATTAAGATTGACCACCATATCGAAGATACTTCATATGGAGATATTTCATATGTTGAAGAAGAAGCTGCAAGCTGTACTCAAATCATTACTGATTTTGCACGTGAAATGAAACTTGAAGTTACAAAACGTGCTGCATTTGCGCTATATGTTGGTCTTGTAACCGATAGTGGTAGATTTAGATTTGATTCAGTAAGCCCTAATACATTTGTAGACGCTGCATTCTTACTATCTTGTGGAGTTAATATTGAAGAAGTTGATAATAATTTATCAGTTACAACTCTTAAGACATTAAAACTTACTGGATATGTTCTAAATAACTTTAGAACTACAGAAAATGGTGTTGCATACATCTGCATGACTCGTGAGGTTGTAGAGCAATTTGGAGTATCAAATGAAGAAGCTGCAAATCAAGTATCTAGTTTAGCTGGAATCGAAGGATATCCTGTATGGTGCTTAATGATGGAATATTCTAAAGAAGAAATTAGAATAAGACTTCGTTCTCGTGGACCTGAAATTAAGACTTTAGCTAATAAGTATGGCGGTGGAGGTCATGCGAAAGCTAGTGGTGCTAAATTAGAGAACTGGGAACAATTACCTGTATTCTTAAACGATGCTGATCAATTAGTTAAAGAATATAAAGAATCATTACAATAGAATTAACTTTAAGAACTGCTTAAATGCAGTTCTTTTTAAGTAATAAAAATAAAATATATATAAGTTAAAGATTAATTAGTTTAATTATGATATACTATTATTAACTTTTAAATACATAGGAAAGGGGGAATGTTTAAGTGGAAAAGACAATAGCTGTAAAAGAAATCGCAAGACTTTTATATTCATCTGGTGATTTAACTAATGAATTTTTTTCAAATAAGAAAGATACTGATGGAAAGAAAGCACATTCTTATTTACAAAAACAATATAATGAAGATTCAAAAAAAGAATATTATATAAAGAAAGAAATAAAACTTAATAATGATACATTTATTGTTCATGGCTTTATTGACGGAGTACTTGTTGAAAGTGGCGAAACCATCATAGAAGAAATAAAATCATGCGAAAGTGCACTTAAAGATATTACTCTAGATTATCATAAAGAATATTTAGCTCAATTAATGCTTTATAGTTTTTTATATGCAGATACATCAAATCTAGATAGCTTACATATAAGACTTACCTATATACATGTACCTGATTATGAAACTAAAAAGTTTGATTTAATTAAGGATTTTTCTGAATTAGAAACTTTCTTTTTTGATTCACTTAATAAATATTCAAACTGGCTACATTTAGTTGAAAACAATGATCTAACTATACTTGAAACATTAAAGAATGTAGAATTTCCTTTTAAAGAGAAGAGAAAAGGTCAATATGAGTTAATGAAGGCTTGTTATTACACTTTATCTAATAATCAAATATTATATAGTCTAGCTCCTACTGGTATTGGTAAAACTATGGCATGTCTTTTCTCAAGCCTTAAGACTCTAACTTCAAAGAAAGATAAACTATTTTATCTAACTGCTAAAACTCTAACTCAAGATGTAGTAATAGATTCACTTAAATTACTTAAAGAGAAAGGCTTAAAACTTAAAAGTATAGTGTTATCAAGTAAGGCTAGAGCTTGTGCTACAAAGGCTAAGATTTGTAAGCCTGAAAAGTGTCCTTATGCAAAAGGATATTTTAATAGATTAAGACCAGCTATAGAAGATATATTTTTAAATAATGATTTGTTTGATTCTATACTTATTAGAGAATATGCAGAAAAGTATAAAATATGTCCTTTTGAATTCTCACTAGATTTATCTGAATTTGCTGACCTTATCATTTGTGATTATAATTATGTATTTGATCCTAAAGCACATCTAATTAGGTATTTTGAAGATAGTGTTTATAAATCTAAAATATTAGTAGATGAGGCTCATAATTTAGTAGATAGGTCAAAAGAAATGTATTCTAGCTCTTTAAAGAATACTGATATAAATAAACTTGTAGATATATTAATGCAATTTGATAAAACATTATTTAAGAAAAGAGATAAATTAAATTCAAGTTTAAAAGAATATGATGAGATTATGAGTGAAAACTTATATTATTATTCTCATTATTTAGATGATGATATTTTAAATCTATTAAATTCTATTTATATATCTAGCTTTAACATATTTGAAGAGAAGAACGAATTTAAAGATAGGGATGAAGCGTTAGAACCTTTCTTTCTTTTAAAAGATTTCTTAGATACAGCTGAATATTTTTCTGATAATCATATGTTTATTATAAAGAAAGGAAATAACATCTATCATTTAGAAATTAAGTGTTTTGACGCATCTAGTTATATACTAGATACAGTTAAAAAAGAAACAAATGGTATAGTATTCTTTAGTGCTACATTAAGCCCTATAAATTATTATATGGACTTAATTACTCATGGAGAAGGTAAATATTTATCCCTTGAATCTCCTTTTGATTCTAATAAATTAAAAGTAATTATTAATGATTCAGTATCTACTAAATTTAAAGATAGAGAATATACTATTTTAGATATTGTTAATGATATTAAAACACTAGTATCAATTAAAAAAGGTAACTATATAGTATTCTTTTCAAGTTATCAATATCTTGAATTATGTCTTCCTCATTTAACTGATTTAGATACTAATTTAGTACTACAAACTAAGGATTTAACAATTGAGGAAAGAAATAATATATTAAGTGAATTTTGCAAGACTTCAAAAGCTCATTTAGGTTTATTCGTATTAGGTGGATCTTTTAGCGAAGGAATAGATTATGTGGGAGACGCTCTTAATGGTGTAATTATTGTAGGTGTCGGACTTCCTCAAGTAAATATTGAAAATGAACTAGCTAAAGAATTCTTTGATGATAAATATGGTACAGGATTTGATTATGCATACACATACCCAGGATTTGCAAAGATTGTTCAAGCTGCAGGTAGAGTTATAAGAAATGAATCAGATTATGGTGCAGTAATATTAATTGATAAACGTTTTAAATATAAGAAATATAAAGATTTGTATCCAACTCATTGGACTAACATAGATTATGTTAGTAAAAAAGAAGAATTAGAAAATAGGCTAGTAGAATTTTGGAATGAACATGTATGAAACAAAATGAATTAATTACAAATATTTATAATAATTATGTTAATTTAAAGAAAGAATCAACTGATAAAGCAAGTCTTTATTTATGTTCTAATGATGAGCTTAAAAATATTATTAGAAATAGACTTATTAAATATAATGTTAGAGATGTTAATGAATTATGTTTTGAGTTTATATTTAAATTAACAGATATCTTTGATAAATATGATAGAGATAAATTAGACTTAAATATATACTTTAATACTAACTTAAGATATTACATCCTAAATTATATAACCCACTCTAAAAATAATTATGGCGGATCTAAAAATCAAAATATTAGAATTATGAAATCTATTAAAGAAAATCCTCTTAATTATAATTTAGGCGAAGAAGAGATTATAAAACTCTTTAAAGAAAAAAGTGGTATTAAAAAAGATAGTAAAGCTTTAGAATATTTAAAAATAATTGAGACTAAAGATTCTGAATCATTTGATGAAAATATTTATTCGGCTACTGATAATGAATTAGTACTTGAGGTAAATGATAAGTTTATTGATATATTAAAAGAAGATAGAGATAATGAAAAAGGTTTAAGTGATAGAGAGTGTGAGATATTTATTAAATGTTTTATAGACTCTATTAAGCAAGTAGAACTAGCTAAAGAGTATAATGTATCTAAACAATATATTAATAAGATTAAAAGAAAAGGTATTAATATATTAAAGAATCGTATTAGTATAGATAATGTATCTAATTATACAAAATAATAAAAGCTTCCATTATTGGAAGCTTTATATTATTTAATTATTGGCTTTGATTTTTAAATATCTTGGTTTTAAAATTTCATTAAATCTTAATTTTAGTGTTTCAATATAGTATTGTTTTCTATCATCTGACATTATTAGAGTGTTATTATATGAACAAGGTATTGAATTAAATAGATTAATGATATCGTTAAATTTATTTTCTACATTCTCATATACTTTTATAATAGCGTTACCCAAGTCTTTGTTTTCTAAATCCAATAATTTTAAATTTGCAATCTTATTCTCGTTATCATCTTCATAGGCAGATATAGTATTTAAAGCACTACTTCTTAATTTAAAATTATCCTGTAATAAATCGTGTATTTTCTCATCACTAGATTTTCCATAAAATGAATTGCCACAATCATAAATTGGAGCAAGGTTGTATGTGTTTTTATTCTTATATTTTATTACTCCCCAATTATCCTCGTTTCTATCATTATTATTGATTAACATGTCAATAACTAGAACTTCAAAGAATCTTTCTTTAGCACTGTTTATGTTTTTTAATATTTCGTTGTTAGATAATTGGAAGATGATTTCATTGAGGTTAGAAGGAGAAGATATTGATTCATCATGTCTATCCATTGCATTAGGACTACTGTCGTTTCTTAAAGCTGTATAAGGTATAAGTAATTCGTTCTTATCATCAGTAATAAAGTCTTTACAAGCACATACTATTTTTTCTCGTTTTCCATCAAAACATACCCCAAGTAAAGTTTCATGAACATCGTAACCTAGTATTTTAAAAATTTGACTTCCAACAAATTCTGACAAAGGACTAGTAACATAAGATAGAGTTCTAACTCGACTCATACCTAAAGTTTTTTTGGAAATTTTAAAAACCAATGTTCATTATTATATATTATTCCTCTTTTTTTTCGCCACCACGGCCTGCATATTCTAAATTTCTATAGAGTGAAATCAATAATTTTCATTCAATAGGATACCTCCTTACTAATTTGTGCCATTCTCCCTCACTTAATATATGATGAGTTGCTTCTTTCTTTCCTTGCATATCTATTGCATCAGCTAAATTCATATAAAGTCCATAATCATCCAATAAATCGGCCTCCTCAGCCTTATCAATAAGATTTTGCATAGAATTTGATAATTCAAAATCTATCTTTATGTCATTGTTTATAAAGTTGTATTGTCTATTATTAATTATGTCATTACGTATTAAATCTAATATATATTTATTTACATTATCACAACTTTTAAGTTTATTTAAGATAATTGTATCATCCTTTCGCACACGTAGTTTAATATCTTTATATTGATTTTTTATATAGTTGTTAATATATTCTTGTTGATTAAACATAGAATCACCTCGATTATATTTTATAACATATGGACCCATATGTAAATCATATAAAGAAAAAGTCCTCAAAAATAGAGAACTCATTTACATTATTTCTTAATTTTAGATAATACTTCATCTAAATCATATTTTCCTTCATGATTTACTTCTTTAAATCCAAATTCATCACTATTGTATCTTGGAATAATATGAATATGAGTATGCATAACTGTTTGTCCTGCAGCCTCACCACTATTATTTACAATGTTAACTCCTTCAGCATTAAGATTAGTTTTAATCTTATTTGCAAGGCAACAAGTTACATTAATAAGTTTGGCTCTAACCTCATTTGGTGAGTCAAGTAAAGTTTCGTAATGTGCCTTTGGCATAACTAGTGTATGACCATAAGTTAATTGCGATAAATCAAGTATTGCAAGAACGCTTTCGTCTTCATATACCTTCTTTGAAGGAATTTCGTTATTTATAATTTTACAAAATACACACATATTTTTTATACCTCTTTTCATTTATTATAATATAAATACAAAAAATATGGTATACTTATATTGGTGATTTTATGTTTACAAAACTATCTAGAACTTTAGTATTTCGTGATCCAATTTATGGATATATTAAAGTTGATTATAAAATAATAGAGGAATTAATAGATACTAAGGAATTTCAACGTTTACGTCGTATAAGACAATTATCAGGTGTATCTGAGGTGTTTCCTACAGCAGAACATTCTCGTTTTACTCATTCACTTGGTGCATATGAGGTAGCTCGTGAAATTTTAGAAGAAGCAGAAGGTGCAAATACTATTGCACCATATGAGCAACTATTACTTTTAATTACTGCCTTACTACATGATATAGGACACGGACCATATTCTCATGCGTTTGAATCTATTACTTCTATATCTCATGAGAAAATTGGATGTAATATAATAGAATCAAGTAATACTCAAATAAATAATGTTCTTACTAAGTATAATGTTAATCCTAAAGATATAACTTCTATTTTAATGCATAAAGGGGCCTACCCGCTACTTGAAAGCTTAACTTCTAGTCAAATTGATGTAGATAGAATGGATTATCTAGCACGAGACGCTTATTTTACAGGTGCTAGTTACGGTCAAATAGATAGACAAAGACTTATAAGAAGTATGATAATAAAGAATAATAAAGTATACTTTAGATCAAGTGCTGTAAATTCACTTGAAAACTATATTATGGCGCGTTATCATATGTATTGGCAAGTATATTATCATTCTGCTGCAAAGGGTTATGATTTACTTTTAGAATCATTATACAGACGAATTTATGATTTGTATAAGAATAAAGATAGTAAAGACTTAAATGCTTATGACTTAATTAATTTTATGAAGGATAATTCTAATTTAGGTTCTTTTTTAATGCTAGATGATGGATACATATCAGGTTTAATTAAGCAATTAGTAAATTCGCACGACCCAGTATTACGTGATTTAGCTAAATCACTAGAGTCTAGAAAATTATTAAAAGGTGTTGAGTATTCTGAAAATAAAGAATTTTGTGACAAATTGAAGTGTGATTATAAGAATAATAAATATAAGAAGTATTACTTCTATAAGATTACTGTATCACAAATAGCTTATTTGAATACTAAATCACTAGATAGTTTAAATGAAATTAGAATAATAAAAAAAGATGGAACTGAAACTAGTTTAGAGGAGTACTCTAAGATTATTTCAGGTTTAATAAGAAGTGGAAAGAAAAAACAAGTTAGATATTATTATAAAGAGATAGAATAAAATGAAGAGTTTAATTGTTGTAGAAGGAATTCATGATTTAGAACGTATTAATAAATTATATAAAGATGTTTTAGTTATTACTACTAATGGTTCTTGTGTTTCAAAAGAAACACTTGATATGATTAAAGAATATTCTAAAAATTATCAAATAATTATATTTACAGACCCAGATAGCCCGGGTGAGCGTATTAGACACAAAATACTTGAGGTTGTGCCAAATGCTAGTGAGGCATTCTTGGCTAAAAATGTATGCATCTCAAAAAACAAGAAGAAGGTAGGAATAGAACATGCCTCACTTCTTGATATAAAAGAAGCATTAGATAAATACATTGATAAGAGTAAGCCTGAAGGTGTACTAACTACTCAAGATATGGCTTCTTTAGGCCTTATTGGAGATAGCAACTCAAGTCTTTTAAGAGAAAAAATTAGTGCTATACTTAATATAGGTAAGCCTAATGCAAAAACTTTTTTAAAACGTATAAATGCCCTAAATATAGATTATAGCAAATTAGAAAAAATGATAGGTGAAATAAATGAAGAATAAAACAGGTACTATTGAAAGTATTAATTCTTTATTAAAGGATAATGATTTCTTTATAAAGAAGAAGTTTGGACAAAATTTTATAACTGATACTAATGTCCTATCTAATATAGTAGCTAAAGCTGATATTAAAGATTGTGATGTTATTGAAATAGGACCAGGACTTGGTAGTTTAACTGAATATTTACTTAAAGAAGCTCATCAAGTTGTATCTTATGAAATTGATACAGACCTTATTCCAATATTAACTGAATTATTTAAAGATTATGATAACTTTAAATTAATTAATAATGATATTTTAAAGGTTGATATTGATAAAGAATTAGATGAATTATTTGATGGTAAACATAAGATATGTTTAGTTGCAAACTTGCCTTATTACATTACTACTGCAATAATTTTAAAAATGTTAGAAGAAACAGATAAGATTAAATCTTATACTATGATGATGCAGGAAGAAGTGGCTGATAGAATATGTTCTAAACCAAGTGTTAAGGATTATAATAGTTTATCTGTTGCAATACAGTATAGAGCAAAAGCAAATAAGGTTCTAAAGATTTCAAGAAATATATTTATACCTAAACCTAATGTAGATTCAGCAGTTATAAGACTTGATTTATATGATGAATCTCCATATAAAACAAAGTATGAGAAAGAATTCTTTAAACTTATTCGTGATGCATTCTCAATGAGAAGAAAGACTCTTGTGAATAATTTAAAGACATGTGGATATAATAAAGATAGTGTTTTAGATTTTATTCATAAAAAAGGTTTAAGCGAAGCTGTAAGAAGTGAAGAACTTGATGTATCAATGTTTAAAGAGTTAGTTGAATTTTTGGAGGGTGACAATGATTGAAGAAAAAGCCTATGCCAAAGTTAATCTAGCTCTAGAAGTAGGTAATACTAATGAAGAAGGTTATCATTTAGTTAAGAATGTAATGGTACCTATTGATTTATCTGATACTCTAACATTTGATCGCATTGATTCAAGTATTATATTACTTGATAATACCAATATTCCTTATGAAAAGAATTTAGTATATAAAGCTGCAAAATTATTTATTGATACTTATAAGATTAATAGTGGAGTAATTATTAATTTGGTTAAAAATATTCCCTCTGAGGCAGGTCTTGCAGGTGGATCTAGTGATGCGGCTGCCACTTTAAGAGGCTTAAATAAATTATTTAATGTGAATGCTTCTTTAGAAGAATTAGCTAATCTTGGAGCTAAACTTGGTGCTGATGTGCCTTACTCGGTTTACTCTAAAGCTTGTCTTTGCACAGGCTTTGGCGAAAAAGTTAAAGTACTTGATATTGATTATCCTAAATGGAATATATTACTTGTTAAACCACCACTTGGTTGTTCTACAAAAGAGATCTATCAAGCTTATGAATATAAAAAGAATAACAAGCATAGTGTTAATAAAGTAATAGATGCATTAAAAGAGAATGATCTTGATAAACTTAATTCATCTATTTTTAATGATTTGGAGGCACCTGCTTTTAAAGTGTGCCCAGAACTTATAGAAGTTAAGAATAGATTTGGCCAAAATTCTAGTGTAATGATGTCAGGTAGCGGCTCAACATTCTTTGAAATATCAACTGATGTAGCCGCTTTAGAAGAAATTAAGGCTAAATTTAGTGCTTACTATGACACTTATTTAATTAAATTACTATAAATATAAAATTTTTACATTTAGTAAATGTTTTCATATTTAAAAAAGATTTATTTATTGTATAATATTTTTGGTATATAAAATTTAATATATAGGATGGTATGAAAATGGAAAACAAAACAAAACTATTTACATTAAGTGCTAACCGTGAACTAGCAGAAGAAATTTCTAAGTTCTCAGGTCTACCACTTGGAAAGTGCGAAGTATTACATTTTGCAGATGGTGAAATTAATGTAAATATTGACGAAACTGTAAGAGGATGCGATGTATTCGTAGTACAACCTACAAGTGCACCTGCAAACGATCACTTAATGGAATTACTTATTATGTGCGACGCACTTAAGAGAGCTAGTGCTAAATCTATTAATTTAATCGTTCCTTATTATGGATATTCTCGTCAAGATAGAAAAGCTAAGTCTAGACAACCAATTAGTGCTAAGCTTGTTGCAGATTTAATTGAAACTGCTGGTGCAAACAGAGTAATCGTTATGGATATTCACGCTGCACAAATTCAAGGATTCTTTAATATTCCAATGGATAACTTAATGGGTCTTTCAACTTTAGCTAATTATATTTTAGACAAGAAACTTGAAAATATTTGTGTTGTATCTCCAGACCATGGTGGTGTAACTCGTGCAAGAGAGCTTGCGAAAGTATTAGAAGCTCCTATTGCAATCATTGATAAGCGTCGTCCTGAACCAAATAAGGCTGAGGTTATGAACATTATCGGTGACGTTAATGGTAAGAACTGTGTTATGATTGATGACATGATTGATACAGCTGGTACTATTTGTGCTGCAGCTGATGCACTTAAGAAAAATGGTGCTCTAGATATTTATGCATGTGCTACTCATGGTGTACTATCTGGTCCTGCAATTGACAGAATCAAAGCTTCAAGCTTAAAGGAAGTAGTAATTACTAATACAATTGCTCAACCTGAAGAAAAGAAGATTGAAAAGATTAAAATCTTATCAGTTGGTAAATTGTTAGGACATGCAATTAAGAGAATCGTAAATGATGAACCACTTTCAGGTTTATTTATGTATTCTTACGACAAATCAAAGAGAGAATTATTATAATATGAAATTAATCGTTGGTCTTGGTAATATTGGTAGTGAATACGAAGGTACAAGACATAACGTAGGTTTTTCTTGCTTAGAACTCCTTGCCGAAAAAGAAGGAGTTCTTTTTAAGCTAGAGCCTAAGTTAAAGTCTTTAATCGCAAATTTTAATGTATCTGGTGAAAAGGTTTTGTTAGTAAAACCTACAACCTATATGAATTTATCTGGTGAGGCAGTAGAGGCTGTAATGAATTACTATAAAGTTGATAGAGAAGATTTAATAGTAATTTGTGATGATTTAGATATGGAAGTTGGTAAAATTAGATTCCGTACAAAAGGTTCAGCTGGTGGACATAATGGACTTAAAAACATTATTGAACACTTAGGTACTGATTCATTTAATAGAATTAAGGTTGGTATTTCGCGTGATAAAAACATTCCAGTTGTAAACTGGGTATTAGGTCACTTTAGTAAAGAGGATAAAGAGTCTATAGAAGAATCATTTAATAAGGTAGCTAACTCCTTAAGTGATTATTTAAGACATTCTGATATCCAAAAGATGGCATTAGATTTAACTAAATAAAAGTGAATTATATGAGGCTAAATATAGTCTCACATTTTTCACGTTTTGGAGGTATATATGATTTCTAAATTCTTATACAATAATGAAATCTATAAAAAGTTAATAGATGGTAAGAAAGTAAGTATTAAAAACTCTAGCACTGATTTTGATTTAAGTGTAGCACTTATTGATTATGAAAATAGTGATAAGAATATATTTTTAATATTACCTAATTTATATGAGGCTCAAAAAGCATATGATAAGTTATGTAATATTTTAAGTGATGATTTAGTATTATTCTTCCCTCAAGATGAACTTGTTGCAAGTGAGGTTTTAAATGTATCAGGTGACTTTAAGTATGAAAGAATTAATACTATTTATTCTTTAGTTAAGAATAGTAAGAAATATATTGTTGTAATGAATATTCATGCTGCACTGAAATTTGAATTAAGCAAAGATAAATGGCTAAATTCTATATTTACATTAAAAGAAGGTATGGAAATTGAACCTAATGAGTTAATGAATAAGCTTTCAAGTATTGGATATAAGAAAACTTATACCGTTACTAAAACTTGCCAATATTCAAAAAGAGGAGAAATAATCGATATATACCCTCTAAATTCAACTAATCCGATACGTATAGATTTCTTCGATGCTGAAATAGAGACAATAAAAGAATTTGATACAGATACACAAAAAAGCATAAGAGAGATTAAGAGTATAGAAATAATACCTGGTGAAGAATTATTTTATTCAACTGATGAATTAGATATAGCTTTAAATAAGATTAATAATTTTAAAGAGAAAAACGAGTTATCTTTAGAAGAAAGTAATAAATTTGATAAAGATATTTTAGATTTAACACTTAATACTAACCTTGAAAATTTAACTAGATATATTGATTTCTTTGATCAAAATAAAACTAATATTATCAAATATAGTGAGGCAAGAAAAGTTTATTTAATAGATAGTAGTGCTAATATAACAAGTTATAATAATATGCAATCAAGTCTTAGAGACTATTGTGATTCTATAGGTGGTTATACTTTATTCAATATGAATTATTTTATGAATATTGAAACATTAGATAAATATATTGATTTTAAGTCATATCATTTAGAAGAACCAAATGAATCTTTAAATGATCCACATATTTCAAGTGTACCAAGTTACAAAGGAATAGAAGCTGATATAGTAAAGGATATTAATAGCTTGTATAAGAATGATATTGTAATATGCCCTATAAGAAATGAATTAAGACTTGAAAGACTTAAAGATATTTTTCTAAACTCAAGTATTACATATCAAGTAGTAAAAGATATCAATAATATAAAGAAAGGTATTGTAAATATTATCCATGGTGAGGCTTATTTTTCACTTTCTATTGATAATAAGAATATAAACATTTTAAATGAGGAATCTTTATTTGAAAATAAATATGTTTTAAGAAAAGCTAAATATAAATCTACTTATAATAATACTACTAAAATAAGTCATTATAATGAACTTAAAGAAGGAGACTATGTTGTACACTTTGATTATGGTATTGGTGTATATAAAGGCCTTAAAACTATGGAGTCTAATGGCTTAAAGCGTGATTATCTAGAGATTACTTATAATGAAGATACATTGTATGTACCACTTGAACAAATTTCAAGAATTGAAAAATATAATGCAGTAGAAGATAATGTTAAGATTACATCGCTTAGAAGCGGTCAATGGGAAAAAGCTAAAGAGAAAGTTAGAAAGAAAGTTAGAGATATATCTCAAGACTTAATTAAATTATATGCATCTCGTAATGCATCTGTTGGTTTTGCATGTGAAAAAGATGATAGATATCAAGCTGAGTTTGAAAACAAGTTTATGTATGAATTAACTCCAGACCAAGCCAAAGCAATTGAGGCAGTTAAGGCTGATATGGAGTCAGAGCGAGTTATGGATAGACTTGTTTGTGGTGACGTAGGTTATGGTAAGACAGAGGTAGCATTACGTGCGGCATTTAAAGCTGTAATGAACTCTAAACAAGTAGCCCTGCTTTGCCCTACTACAATATTATCTAAACAACACTACAATACATTTAAACTTCGTATGGAAGAATTTGGCGTAACAGTTGAATTACTTAATAGATTTGTGCCTACTAAGAAACAAAAAGAAATAATAGAAAACATTAAAGAAGGCAAGGTTGATGTAGTTATAGGTACTCATAAATTACTTTCTAAAGATATTGTTTATAAAGATTTAGGATTACTTATAATAGATGAGGAACAAAGATTTGGAGTAACTCATAAAGAGAAGATTAAACAGTTAAAAGTAAATGTTGATACAATTACTTTATCTGCTACACCAATACCAAGAACTCTTCAAATGTCTATCGCAGGAATTAAGGATTTATCTACTATTGAAACACCTCCTAAGAATAGATATCCTGTACAAACATATGTATTAAAACGTAATGAGGCTATAATAAGAGATGCAATATTAAGAGAACTTGCACGTGGTGGGCAAGTATTTTATATGTATAACTTTGTAGATACTATCTATGATATTGCATCAAAAATACAAGCTCTTGTTCCTGAGGCTAGAGTTTGTGTAGGACACGGACGACTTGAAAAAGAAGAACTTGAAGATGTAATTAATGATTTTATTGATAAAAAGTATGATGTGCTAGTATGTACTACAATTATTGAAACAGGTATTGATATTCCTGATTGTAATACATTAATTGTTCATGATGCAAATAGATTAGGTTTATCTCAGTTATATCAATTACGTGGTAGAGTTGGTAGATCAGACAGAATTGCTTATGCCTATATGATGTATGACCCTAAGATTACGCTAAATGATACTGCGGTTAAACGTCTTGAAACTATTAAAGAATTTAATGAACTTGGTAGTGGTTATAAGATTGCATTACGTGATTTAGGTATTAGAGGTGCTGGAGATATTTTAGGTAGTGAGCAATCAGGCTTTATTACATCAATTGGACTTGAAACTTATCTTGAAATATTAAATGAAGAAATAGATAAGATTAAAAACCCTAATAAACCAGTTGAAGAAAAGAAGATATTTAAATCGTTTAGTGATAGAACTATATCAGAAGATTATATTTCAAATGATGATGCAAGAATTGAAATACATAAGAAAATTGATAAGATTAGAACACTTAAGGATATTGAGGCGTTATCTAGCGAATTAGAAGATAGATTTGGCAAGTTTGATGATTCTATTAAGTATTATATGTATGAAAAATTATTCCATAAATTACTTGTTAAATCAGGAATTGATAAAGTAATAGATAATGATTCGAATATAACTTTAACTTATTCTAAAGAGGCTACATTAAAACTTGATGGAAATAAGATGTTTGAGGAAGCAAATAACTTAAATAAGAATATTAAATTATCATATAATGATTATAAAATCTCAATTTCTCTTGATAAGGCAAGTCTTGACAAACCAAAAGATTATTTAATTATATTAGATAAATATTTAAGTAAAATTCTTTAAAATATGAAAATTATGTGTATTTTAATTGTATTAATTTTCAATTGTTAGACTAATGTGTTATAAATAAATCAAATAATTTAAGAGGTGATTTTTATGGCTAGAAAGCAAAAGATTTTAAAGAAAAAAGGTAAGGTTTACTCTACTTGCGAAAACCTAATTAAATATACTAATTTTGTAAACGAAATACAGCGTGACAGAAATGATCAAACTATGTTACCTCATGGAATTGATTGTAGAGACTTAAAAGGTATGAGTTATATCTTTTTAGTTTTAAATCCTAAAATTACTGACGAAGAATTTAAAGCTAAGACACGTGATTTATATCAAGCTTTCTTTGATGGCTATGATACATTAACTAAGGAAGAGATAGAAGCTAGACAAAAGCCATATCTAGATATGTTATTTAATTTTCAAGCTAGTTATAAAGATTTAGTTAGGGATGCGAAAAATAATAATTATCTAGGTCTTATAGTATATTGTTTCTTATCACAAACATTTGGTATGAAGAAGCAAGAGAATGGAGATTATTTCAAGAGAAAAATTAATTCTTGTGAGGCTCAAAGAACTCAAGATGCAATAGAACGTAGAACTATTGATTTTATATTTGATTTAACTGATGATATTAAGGCATCAGGCGTTGAACCTAATAAATTTATTGACTGTTCTATTGCAAGTCCACATGTTGTTGATGAAGAAGACATGGAAGAGCATTATAAGATTGCTGTAGCAAGAGAATCAAGACTTGATCAAGCAGCTTTAAAAGCATTAGATCAGCAAGATAAAACTCGTGATTATCTTGAATTAGATGTTGTAAAAGATATATATGATTTTACAAGAAATATCAGTAATACTTTAGAAGATATAGGAAATGATGAAAAATCAGTGGATTTAATACTTACAGCTGAACATTTAGTTGTTAAGATTATAGGTGAAGATACTAATGAGAAAATGTTAAATAAAACATTGTTTGGTAATGATACAAATCTATATACTAATAATATTTATCTTGACGGAAAGCCATTAATTGATTATGTTCCTGATGAGATTAAGAACATGAATATTAAGGATGAAACTGGCAAAATAGATCACAATAAAGAATCTAGAAGAGAAAGACTTATTATGAGGTCTAAGTCTTTAATAATATTACAAGCTATAGAATCTGCTGATAAGCACATTGATATAGTTCGTATGAATTCTTATGAAGGAGAACTTGCTTATCAAATTCAACCAGTTAAACTAAAATATAATCAAAAAGAATATAAAGAAACACATTATTTTAAGTGGTGGCAACGCTTGTTTGGAATTGGTGTTAAGAATATTCAAAAAAGTTTTGATAGAGTTTATAACGATAAATCTAGTGAGGCTTATAGATTACAATCAATCTCTAAACATTTTGAAAGTAAAGTAATGTCTATGAATAACGAAATTAAACACATAAGAAAGTTTAGTGATTCTCTTGATGGACAAGTAGTAAATACAAACAAAGTTATCGGTGTTCAAAAAGATATAGAAGAATTAAAAAATGATAATGTAATTAGTACTAATTTAAATACTAACTTGAATGAAGAAAAAGATTTGTCTAATGATGATTTTGAATTAGAAATCAAATAATGAATGTAAAGGTTATGATTATTTCATAGCCTTTTTAAAAATCTATAAAAAATTGAAAAAAGATTGTATTGTTACATCTATAGTGTAACAATAGGGTTTATTCTATAACTAGTAGGATGGAATTCCTATTAATCAAGGGATAAAACAAAAATCTTTTTAATCTATTTTTGCTTGAACTCTTTGATTTAACTATTGTTTTAAAGTGGGGGCTTTAAAATAATTAGATATTGGATAGAGAGGTCAACTCATTTCTTTAGAAAGTTCATCTTAGGGTGAACTTTTTATTTTCAAATTTAGAGAATCTTTTTTGGATTACTCTTTTAATTGAAAGTGTGATTTGATATAATAGGTTGTAATTGCTTATAGCGAGGTAAATAAAATATGAAATATGATGTAGTTATTGTTGGTGCAGGTCCATGTGGTATATTTTGCGCATATGAACTTTCACTAAAAAGTCCTAATTTGAAAGTATTATTAATTGATAAAGGACATGACATCTATAAGAGAAGATGTCCGGTATTAGAACATAAAATAGCTAAATGTCCTCAAAATAAGGAAGGTATTTCAGGTTGTTACCCATCTTGTTCTATCACTGATGGATTTGGTGGAGCTGGTGCTTATTCAGATGGTAAGTTTAATATTACTAGTGAATTTGGTGGTTGGATGACTGAATATTTAGATGAATCAACAGTCCTTGATTTAATTAAATATGTAGATGATATTCAACTAAAGTATGGTGCAACAACTGTTATCACTGATCCTACAACTAAAGTTGTAAGAGATATTGAAAGAAGAGCTATCGGTGCAGGATTAAAATTGTTACGTAGCCAAGTTAGACATTTAGGTACTGAGTCTAACCAAGAAATTTTAAAGAAAATTTATAATTATTTAGATGAGCATATTGATATGCGTTATAATACTAAGGTTACTGATGTAATTGTTAAAGATAACAAAGTAACAGGTATTATGATTGGTGAAGAACTAATCGAAACTGATAAGGTATTACTTGCAGTAGGTAGAGATGGTTCATTATGGCTTGAAAGCATTTGTAAGAAACATGGTGTAGCCATGAAGAATAACCAAGTTGATGTTGGTGTAAGAGTTGAAACAAGCAATCTTGTAATGGAAGAGATTAATGAAAACTTATATGAAGGTAAGTTTGTATATTCTACAAGTGTAGGTACTAAGGTAAGAACTTTCTGTTCTAATCCATCAGGTCATGTTGTAGTTGAAAACCATTCAGGTACAATACTTGCAAACGGTCACGCATATGGTGATATTAAACTTGGTACAAATAATACTAACTTTGCATTATTAGTATCACATAAGTTCTCTGATCCATTTAATGAACCTAATGAGTATGCTCATGAGGTATCACGTCTTGCAAACAAGCTTTCTTGTGGTTCTGTAATTGTTCAAAGATATGGTGATATCTTAAAGGGTAGACGTACTACTGAAAAGAGACTTAGAGAAGGATTTATCGAGCCTTCATTAAAAGAAGCTGTACCAGGAGATTTAGGTCTAGTATTACCATATAATACTATGAAATCAATTATTGAAATGATTGAGGCTCTTGACCATATTACTCCAGGTATTGCAAATGAACATACATTGCTTTACGGAGTTGAGGCTAAGTTCTATTCATCACGTCCTATTGTAAACAATAAGTTTATGACTAAAATTGAAGGATTATATGTTGGTGGAGACGGAGCTGGTATTACAAGAGGTTTAGCTCAAGCTTCAGCTAATGGTGTATGGGTTGCACGTGATATGTTAGGTCAAACAGGCGTAGAAACTAAAGATGTTACTATTGATTAATTATTAAGGAGATTTATTATGAGTACATGTGTTGTAATGGGTAGCCAATGGGGAGACGAAGGAAAAGGTAAAATTACTGACTTTCTTGCACAAGATGCAGATGTTGTAGTTAGATATCAAGGTGGTAATAATGCAGGTCATACTATTGTAATTGATGGTAAGAAGTTTGCATTACAATCAGTTCCTTCTGGTATTTTTAATCCTCATATTGTAAATGTTATTGCAAATGGTGTTGTATTGAATCCTAAGGCTTTCTTAGAAGAATTAAATGGATTAAGAGAAAAAGGTATTACTGATTATCAATTAAAGATTTCTGATAGAGCTCATTTAATTATGCCATATCATATTATGTTAGATGGTGCACAAGAATTATTAAAAGCCGATAAGAAGATTGGTACAACAAAGAAGGGTATTGGACCTTGTTATACTGATAAGGCTGCAAGAATTGGTCTTAGAGTTGGTGATTTATTAGAGCCTAATTTCTTTAGAGAAAGACTACATGATGCGTTACTTGTAAAAAATAGAGAACTTAAGATGTATGGACTTGAAGAAGTAAATGAAGATGAGATATTTAATGAATATATGTCTTATGCTAAAGAACTTGCTCCATACATTTGCGATACATCTGTACTTTTAAATAAGTATTTAGAAGAAGATAAAAAGGTATTATTTGAAGGTGCTCAAGGTGCTATGCTTTGTATTGATAATGGTACATTCCCATTTGTTACATCATCAAGCCCTCTTGCTTCATCTATTCCACTTAATGCAGGAATTGCACCTAAGTACATCAATACTGTTGTAGGTATTGCAAAAGCTTATAATACACGTGTTGGTGCAGGTCCTTTCCCTACTGAAATTGAAGGAGAACTAGCTCATTTAATCCGTGAAAGAGGTCACGAGTATGGTACTGTTACAAAGAGACCACGTCGTGTAGGATATCTTGACTTAGTTGTATTAAAGAATACTAAGCGTTTAACTGGTGTTACATCATGGAGCTTAATGTTATTTGATGTATTAACAGGAATTGATGAATTAAAGGTATGTACTAAATATCTTCTAGATGGAAAAGAAATTGATTATGAACCAGCTACATTATCAGTATTTGAGCGTTGTAAACCAGTTTATACAACACTTAAAGGATGGAGCGAAGATATTTCTAATTGTACAAGCTTTGAATCTTTACCTGAAAATGCAAAGGCTTATATTGAATTCATTGAACGTGAAACTAATGCTAGCGTAGATATGATTTCTGTTGGTCCAGATAGAAGTCAAACTATCGTTAGAAGAAAAGTATTTTAATGGAAAATATTTTAGTTAGTAGTTGTTTATTAGGATTAAATACTAAATATAATGGATCTAACAATTATAATCCATTAATTGAAGAGATTAAGAAGTATTATAATATCATTCCTATTTGTCCTGAAGTTTTAGGAGGATTAGCTACTCCAAGAGACCCTTCGGAAATAAATAGCGATAAGGTTATATCTATTAATGGGGCTGATGTGTCTTTTGAATATCATAAAGGTGCTGAAATAGCTCTCACTCAAGCAATCAAATACAATTGCAAAATAGCTATATTGAAAGACAAGAGTCCATCATGCGGAAGAGTGTCTTATGATGGGACTTTTACTAAGAAATTAATAGATAGAAATGGTATAACTTATAGATTGTTAGAAAGTAATGGAATTAAAGTTTATACCGAAAATGAAATATATGTTTTATTAAATAATAAATAAGAATTATGAGGTAGTATTTTTTACTACCTCATTTATTAATGTTTGAGATACAATAGATTAAAGTTATACAATTCTCGTTGTAATAAATAAATAATTGTTGATTAAAATAAAAAAGACGGTCAGTTCGAAAATAAATATGACTTAAATATATATGATGTTATGAGTCGTTTTATTCATATATTTGTATTGCCTATATTTAAACTGGTTAAATATATTTTGATTTAAATAGTGATTGCTTAAAGTTTAATTGAAAATTATTTATTGGATGATAATAATTTAACTTATGAAAATTCTTTTCATTAATTTACTCAATATATCTTATGTGATAAAATGATTTGTGGTAATGTTACCATATGGAGGAATTATGAGAAAACAAATAAGAAAAATATCTGTGCTTCTTGGAGGATTACTTGCTTCTGTATTATTAACTACAGCATGCAACAATGCTGGCGATAATAATGACACAAATACAAGTGAATCTGAAAGTACTACTAAAGGAGAGAAAGGAACTATAACAAATCCCTTAAATGTTAGTGAAGCTATTGCAAAATGTGAGGCTAACGATGAGTCTGTTAGATACTATATTCGTGCTAAAGTAAAAGAAATAGTAGACGCAAACTATGGTCAAATGGTGATTGAAGATGAAACAGGAAGTCTATCAGTTTATGGTACATATAGTGCAGACGGAGAGAAACGCTATAGTGAACTAGATGAAAAACCAACTGTAGGCGATACGGTTATACTGTATGGCAATCTTGTTACTTTTAAAAATTCACCTGAAATCAAGAGTGGATGGATTATTAGTTTTGAGAAAGGTTCAACTGACTTTGATCCTAATAACTATGAGGCGGTATCCATTAGTGAGGCAAGAAATAAGACCACTAATTCGCTAGTTAAAGTAACTGGTGTGGTTGCAAAGATTACTTATGCATCAGGACTTAAACCTAATGGTATTTATCTAGTTGATGGTACTAATTCTATTTATGTTTACGATTCTAATGGTACAATCACTGGTGAAGTGGAAATTGGTAATACTGTTACTTTGTGTGGTATGAAAACATATTATATATTAGATAGTGAGAAGAATGCTGCAAGTAAATTTGGCTATAAAGGTTGTAATCAATTAGTTGATTGTACTATTGTATCCAATGATAAAAAGCAAAGTGCTGTTGATTATTCTTGGGTAAAAGAGAGTACTGTAAAAAACGTTATGAATACTAGTGTCACTAGTGATATTACTTCAACTATATTTAAGGTTAATGCTTTAATTAAAAAATCTCAAGGAGATGGATTTGTTAATTATTATATTAATGATTTGGATGAAGTTACAGGTTCTTATGTTTATACTCAATCTAACGGTAATGATTTAGATTACCTAGAAAAATTTGATGGTAAGATTTGCACAGTTTATTTATCAGCTATAAATGCTAAGTCAACTGATTCTGGTTGTGTATGGCGTTTTATCCCTATTAATGTTGTTGATGAATCTTATAAATTTGATCTATCTAAAACGCAAGATTTTGTAATGGACTATTATGCTGAACCTCAAATTAAGTCAGTATATGAAGGAGATCCAAATTTAGAACTTATTAGTAGTGTTTCTAGCACACTATTGGGATTTGATAATGCAACTATATCATACTCATCAGGTGATGAAAACGTAGTTAAATTTGAAGTACTAGAAGGAAAATATGTAATGCATACTGTTAATTATGGTACATCAAAAGTCACTATAACAGTTACTTATAATGGTGTTGAATTAACTAAAGAAATTAATGTATCATATAAGGCTCCAACTACATATGATACTATTAATATTAGTGAAGTGTATACTAAAGACTATGATACATTAGTTTATGTTAAAGGTGTTGTTGCAGGCGGTGTAACTAATCAAAAGGCTTTATACTTAGTAGATGAAACGGGTATGATTGCAGTTCGTACAACAGAAGAAGCCTTATCTAGTTTACATATTGGTGATGAAATAGTTGTAAAAGGAAAATATGTAAATTATAGTGGTGAAAAGATAGGTCAACTTCATTTAGAAGATGCTGAGGTATTAAGTATTTTAAGTGGTAATAATAATTATTCTACTGATTCATTTACTGAGTCTACTTTGAAAGAAGTAAGTGATTTATGTACAGCTAAAGATACAACTGCTACCGGTAAAGTTTATGTTATTAGTGCTAAGGTGGTTGAAAATGTACAACCTAAGTATTCTACTATCTATCTAGAAGATGAAAATGGTAATCAATTACTACTATATACATCTAGTAGTTCCCAATATTCATGGTTATTGGAGTATTCAAATATATCTAAATTTGAAATTACAGTAAATGCATGGAATGGAAAATATAAAGCTTCAGTTGTTGCTATTATATTAGAAGATGGTACTAAAGTGTCCACTCAAGGAGCTATTGGAAAATAATATATAAAGTTCTTCCTCGCTAATTTGGGGAAGAATTTTTATATGCTATAAAATTTAAAAATTCTATTAATTTAAGAGTTAATAAATAATTTATCACGAATCACTTCAGTAAAATACCACTAATCATTTAAATGATTGAAATTAGATATTAAATTATTGTGCACTTAACGCTTTGTATATTTAATTACAAAATAGGAATTTAAGTAAAGTCATGGATTTTAAAAAAATTCGTGTTTAAAGTACATTAGATAAGAAAAGTTTCTATTCAAGTAACTTTTGAAAAAATAATTATAAGTTAAGTCATCATTATTTTTACGATATTTTTTTAAAAACAAGACTAAAATTATAAACAAATGGTAAAATAATGATTATAAATATATTCATTTAATTGTTTAATTAAAATAAATATGCTATACTTATTAAAGACTTTTTGGAAAGGATCATATGTATGAACGTACCTAATTGTAAAAATATTGTTTCTGCTGATAAATTATGGAATATAGCTCTAGAGTTTATTGAGCGAATTGATAAAAATCAAAAAGAATATAACTTAAAATTAGCCTATATTGTTTATAGATATTCTAAAATATCAATTACTGCGCCAGGAACATTAAATAATTTAGTTTTCTTATCATGTTTTTATAATATTGGTAAAACAAACAAAGATTTTAATGATTCTGAATTTCAAAGTTATCTATTCTTAAAATATTTCTCACCTTTAAAAGAATTTAGTGAGATATTACTTTTAAAAAATTATAAACTACCTATCGTAGGAAATTTTAGAATTTGTCAATCATTTACTGATAATTATATTAAGTATGGTGACAAGAAAATTGCGTTAGAAGAAACTTTAAAGGATAAAGACAAATACAATGTTATTGATATAGTAAACTTAAAGAAACTTGTTAAGAGTACTGATTTTGATTATGAATTTAATTCATTTCATTATAAAACTGAAATATATAAAATCATTTCTCAATCAATTTATGATTTAAGTTATAAGAATAATAATTTCTTCTTAATGTTATCAAGTTTATTCGAAATGTATTCCTTTGAAACACTTAACCATTCTAAGACTACAGCTCAAATAGCCTACTTACTTGCCCTAAATTTAAATGTTCCAGCACGTAGATCAAAGATTATTTATGTTGCAGGACTATGTCACGATTTAGGTAAGGTTTGTATTCCACTTGAGATACTTGAAAAACAAGGATCATTAACTGATGAAGAATTCAAGAAAATGAAACTTCATGTTACATATACTAAAGAAATATTGTATCAAAAAATAGATTATGAAATCATTGAAATAGCTTATAGACATCATGAAAGATTAAATGGTTCAGGTTATCCTAATGGTTTGACTCATAATAAAATGACAATAGATCAAGAAATACTTCAAGCTGCAGATGTAATGAGTGCCTTGCTTATGAAGAGAAGTTATAAGGAAGAATTCACTTGGGATAATTGTATTGAAATACTTGATAGACAAACAAATGAGGGTAAGTTTAATCCTATTATTATTAATTGTTTAAAAGAATCAAAAGCTGATGTTGAAAATATTATTAAAGAAACTTTAGTTGATTCTGAAAGTGTTTATAAGGAAATCGAAGAAGAAAGAAAAAAATATTATCACACACAAAAACAATAGAAGGTCATTTTATTTGACCTTCTATTTTAATTCATATTTAATTTTAAAATCATTGTCTTGAGCGCTAACTCTTGTTAAAGCTCCACATATAAGCGGAATACATGGCTTTAAATGACCAAAATCAGCGTTGATAATAATAGGTATACCTAAATCTTTTAATGCGTTAATAACTGCATCGTTCATTGTAAGACCTATAAAGTCTGTATTATATTTATAAGGACGTCCTATCATGATAAGAGAAACATTTTTAAACCAACCTGCTCTTTTCATATGAAGTAGTGCAAGTTCTAAATTCCAAGCTTCTAAATCACAAGATTCTAAGAACCATATAATAGAATCATCTTTATATTTTTGGCTAAATTCGTGCACCTTATCATATTTAGTCCCCACTAAATAAGTTAGGCAATCAATACAACCACCAATTAACCTACCAGAGACATTAACAGAGTTACTATTTACTAAAATTAATTCCTTCTTAGTATCTAGATTATAACTTGCATAAGGGTTATCATCACTTTTTAAAGAGTTTAGTTCAAAATAAGGATAACCACTAAATTCAAGTTTTTCACCCTTCATTAAAGCTATTTGATTTAATGTATAACAATCCAGTTTAAGACTTCCAAATTCAGGCGCATTATAAGCATATATACTTGCAACATCACATAGTGTAGTAAGTAAGAATGTTAAATATGTATTATCTGAATATCCCATAAAGTATGTAGGAGGAAGAAGAGATAATTCATTAAAGTCAATAAAATCTATTATTTCAGCTAATAGATTACCTCCACCAACTGATAATATAAAATTATTATCCTTGTACGCATCAACAAACTCTTTAGCTCTAATTTGAGAAGGAGCTGAACTAGGACCAATTGATTCATATATATTAATCCCATTAATAGTTGATATACCCAATTCGTTAAAGTGCTTTATTGCCATATTAAGACGTGAATAATATGGCTCAGTAGTACAGCCAAAGGATGGGGCTATAAGATTAATTTTATTGTTTAAAAATTTAGGATATTTCATATAAATCACCTAATGTATTATAACAATTTTTGTCTAAATTGAAAACTTAATATTTAAATGTTATAATCTAATAAATTGTAAAATAAGGAGGCCGTAACCATGGGTTTTAGACCGGATATATTTATAGAAGAACCAAATAAAAAGGTTAAGGGTGAAAAAGGATTTTTACCATCAATAGTTGAATATTCATCCCTTGAATATTCTCAATTAAAATTCAATCTTTCATATGCTCAAAACGATGAGATATTTAATAATGATACAATACACATATACGTAAGAGAATATAATCACACATTGTTTAAATTTATATTATCTGAAAGTATTAGTGATTTAGCTAACTTTGATTATTCTAATGAAAAACTAAAAACATATGCAGATAATAGAACATTAGAACATTTTAATTCAAAATCATTTGAATTAGAACATCAAGTAACAGTAATAGTATTAAATGATACAGAATCTAATATTGAACTAGTTAAAAGATTTTGTTTCTTAAATTCTTCTGAAACTGATAAGACATATCAAAATTGTTTTAGATTTGATAATAATAAAAATATAGTATACGGATATAAACGCTTAAGAGACTATACTAAAATGTATAGATTGTATAAGACTGCGATAAAGTTTGACCTTGCGTTTGACTCATTTGGGGAGGTAAAAGATTAATGAAATTATTTAAATTAAATAAATATGTATATTTAGTCTTAAGCCTTTGCTTCTTCGCATTAGGTGTATTATTTGTTGTCTTATCTAGTACACAAAATAATAAAGGACTATTATATTTATCAGTTATATGTTTTCTATTTTTTACTCTATCAATGCAAGCTTTCATGTCAAAAATTGTGGGAACAAGAGTAAGAAAGAAAATGTATAAGAAAAGATATTATACATTAGTTAATGAAAATGATATGGTTCAAAAACTAAAGAATAATAAATTTAATTTTAAGAAGAATAAGTTTGGCACTGTTGCGATGAAAATGGATGGTTCAACAGTATATAAGGTTACTATTGTAGATGACGTAGCTGTTTATTTATCTGATGATAAGAATAAGATTGAAGATAAGAAAACTCCTGGCATTGAATATGCTAAAGAATTAGTTGGATTTGAATTCTATACTAATAACTATGATAACATATATGAAAAAAGTGAGAACCTATCTTTTACTGGTGATAAGGTATTCTATACAGCCTTCAACTATGATTTAGAAAATAATAGAATAGTAGAAGTTAACGCAATTGACCCTGAAACACATGCTGATAGTTATAATAAGCTTAAGAATATGTTAGGTCTTGAAGAGATTAAATAATATGAAAGAAGTAGTTAGACCCTATAAGCCTGAAATTACTAATTGTCCTTGTTGTGGTACTAAGTTAGAATATAAATATACTGTATCTAATAAGGTCATTCAGTTTTCTCAAGGTGCTAGATTTAGAATAAAGAATTTAGGCTATGCTTGCCCAAATGAACTTTGCAAAGCAAGTGATGTAATATTTACTAGCCAAACTGCAGCTAAATTTTGTCTTAAGGGATATACTTATTCATCTAAAGTAATAGGTTATATTACTATTCTTAAGATGGAAGGAGTATCAAGAGACAAAATATGTGCACGCCTATCTTTACTTGGTATTGATATTAGTGATAGAAATATTGATAACATAGCAGAAAGAGAAATTAAAAATTTTGATCTAGATTATAAGAACCAAATCAAAATTGAGTATGACTATATGTATACTCATTATGGTCAGGTAAGAATTTCTATTGATAGCTTATGCGTACTCAAAAAAAGAATAGTTGCGGTTAGAAATGCCTTCTCAAATCATTTGATAGGTTTTCATCTTTTAGATGAGGATGATTATGATTCATTAAAACCAATATTACATGAATATGTTGATGATGAAAGAGTTAAATCAATTGTAACTGTTAGGAAAAATACTAACTTTTATAAAGCATTAAGTGAATGTTTAAACAGAGATATTGAAATACTTCACTATTTAAAATTTGAAATATAAGTTTTAGTATATGGCTCTTGTCATATACTTTTTATTCTTTTTAATATAGTTTTAAAAACGAAATACAAAATATTTATAATTATTTTGCAATATATAAATATAATTTATTAAAAATGTTTACATATTGAATTTAATTTGATATAATATTTACGTTAATATAAATGAAGGGAGTACACAATATGAAAGATGTTGTTGAAATCAAAGAAAAAGAATTAGATAAATATGATCGATTAATTCTAAAATATTTACAAGAAGATGGATCTATTTCAAATTTAGAATTATCAAAAAGAATAGGACTTGCACCATCTAGCTGTCTTATTAGAACTAAGAATTTAAGAGATAATGGAATAATTCGAAAAACATCAATTATGGTTGATGAAAAGAAACTTGGTTACGGTATTGTTGCATTTGCACGTGTTAATGTAGAAAAACTTACAAGAGAAATTAGTGATAACTTTGTAGAAACTATTAAAGCTATTCCTGAAGTAGTAGAGTGCTATACAATCACAGGTGATGGCTCTTTCTTAATTAAGGTTGTTGCGAAAGACTTGAAAGAATACAGAGATTTTGTAGTTGATAAAATTATGGCAATTGATCATGTATCAAGTGTTGTCTCAAGTTTGGTTGCTGACCAAAACAAAACATCAACAGTTATTCCTTTAGAATAATGAATTCAAGGCCCATTTAGGGCCTTTTTCTTTTGGTTTGAATTAGATTGAAATCAGGTCACAATTTCATTGAAGTTTCATTGAAGTAGATATTGAAGCTTCATTGAAGTTACCTTTTTTATATTGTATTTAAGCGTATTGATTTAGTTATAATTAATGTTGAGATATAATATAATTTAATAATTTAAAATATGTAGGAGGGTATATGAAAAGCTTATTTAAATGGATAAAGAAGTATATGATTCATTTAATTGTTATTGTTATACTTTTGTTTTTACTAGAATGGTTATATTCATATCTATCTCAAATAGTTGCGTATGGTGTGGCTTTAATCAATAAAGAAGATTTGACTAATCAAGGATATATTCCAAGCATTTTCTCTACTAAATTAATAGAGGCTAATGAAATTAATGGTATTGTATTTGCAATAGGAATGTTATCTATTATGTTAATATTACTTCAATTTACAAGAAGTGTATTAAGATTTATTTCTAACTATATGCAAGGTCTTGTAACTCAAAATATTGCATATGATATGAGAGGAAAATTCTATAATCGGGTTGTTGATTTATCATATTCTGATATGAATAAATTAGATAATGGTAACTTAATACAACGTGCTACAAGTGATGTAGATACTACATCAAGCTTCTTAGGTAATCAATTGACTAGTTTAATTGATACATTATTTACAGTAATAGTTGGTACTGTAAGAATGTCTATGATATCTGTTGAGATGATGTTAGTTGGATTAATTATTATACCTATTACTATCATATCTTCTATACTTTATTATAACTATGTAACTAAGTTGATAGATAAGATGGAAGAAGACGAAGCTAAGATGACTACTGATATTGAGGAGAATATTAATTGTATTAGAGTTGTAAAAGCTTTTGCAAATGAATCTTATGAGATAGATAAGATGGATAGAGACAATATTGCTTATTGTAAGGCTGATTTTAAGGTTAATAGAGTAATGTCTATATATTGGGCAATATCAGATACTATTACTTTAGCTCAATACTTTGTAGCTGTTTTAATTGGTATTAACTTGACAAAATCAGGTAACATTACCATGAGCCAAATGGTTGCGTGTTTAGGTTTACTTGAAATGGTAGTTTGGCCATTGAGAGGTTTGGGTAGAACTGTATCTAATTTCTCTAAAGCTAGAGTTAGTGCTAAGAGAATAGATGAGATTATTACTATGCCTACCGATTTTGATAATAATGGTACATTGAAACCCGAAATAACTGGAGATATTGTATTTAATAACGTATCATTTAAGTTTGATGATGATACTAAACATCTACTTAATAATGTATCTTTTAAAATTAATAAAGGTGAAACTGTTGCGATTGTTGGTAAGACTGGTTCTGGTAAATCAACTATTTGTAATTTATTAACTAGATTCTTAGAAATAGATAATGGAGATATTTTATTAGATGGTGTATCTATTAGAAATATAGATAAGAAGTATTTAAGACAAAATGTAAGAATGGTTTTGCAAGATCCTTTCTTGTATTCTAAAACTTTATATGAAAATATCTCTATTGCAAATTCTAGTATAACTAAAGATAAAGTTGATGAAGTTGCGAAGATAGCAGACATTTATGATGAAATTAAAGGATTCAAAAATGGATATGATACAGTTGTTGGTGAAAAAGGTACAACTTTATCAGGTGGACAAAAACAAAGAGTAGCGATTGCGCGTATATTAACAAGTAATTCTAGTGTATTGATTTTTGATGACTCTTTGTCTGCACTTGATACTAAAACTGATCTTTTAATTAGAGAGGCTTTAAAGAAACATAATAAGAATCAGACTATGATTATTATTACTCATAGAATAACTACTGCAAAAGAAGCGGATAAGATTATTGTTTTAAATAATGGTACTGTTGAAGCTATTGGTACTCATGAAGAATTAAAGAATAATGGATTATATAGTACATTATGGGATATTCAAGGAAAACTTGAAGAAGAATTCTTATCTGTTGTGAAAGGGAGTGAGGACTAATGGAAGACGAGATAATTGAAGAACCTATTCACGCAAGTAAACTTACGTGGAAACAAATACTAAAAACCATGTGGCTTGATAAGGTTGGAGTTATAGGTATGTTAATATCTTGTGTAGTGGAATCGCTAATTGATGTTACCTACCCACTTTTAAATAAATATGCTCTAGAACACTACTTTATAGATAATGCAGACTATTCAAGCTTAAGTTGGTTTATACCAGTATATTCAATAATTTGTGTATTATTTGGGCTTGCAACTTATTCATTCTTACGTTTTGTA
The DNA here is from genome assembly GCA_963628445.1 of uncultured Eubacteriales bacterium. Lineage (GTDB taxonomy): Bacteria > Bacillota_I > Bacilli_A > Acholeplasmatales > Anaeroplasmataceae > JAEELC01. Next base: position 3,985 of record CAVGEZ010000005.1, on the reverse strand, counting down.
GGTCGAGTACAAATTAATACTGCTTATAATTTGCGTAAACAAAGTTTCAATCAACTACAAATGTTATCTTTTTCCTATTATGATGTTACATCTTCTGGCTGGATTATGTCTCGTGTTACAAGTGATTCAAGAAGGTTAGCTGAAATTCTTTCTTGGGGCTTACATAGTATATTATGGGGAGCACTTGATGTAATAGGAATTATCATAATAATGTTTACTTTAGTAGACTATCGATTAGGACTTGTTTCTATATCAATTCTTCCAATATTGATGATATTTACATATTTTGTAAATAAAGTAATACTTGCTAGATACAGAAAAAGCCGTAAAGCAAACGGAGAAGTTACTTCTAAATTTTCTGAAGGATTTTTAGGAAGTAAAACAACAAAATCATTAGTAATTGAAGAAAGTAATAAGGCTGAATTTGAGAGTTTGAGTACTAAGTATAGACGTACTACACTAAAAGCTATTGCAATTTCATCGTTCTTTGGTCCGTTTGCCTTCCTTATTACTTATATTGATGTTTCTCTTGTAATGGAGTCAGGTTTGTTATTTGGATTATCAGGAGCTGCAATTTACATTGGTATTGATTACACATTAAAGATGTTTGGACCAATCCTAGACATGGCTTCAGTACTTGGTGATTTTAAACAAGCAGAGGCTAGTGCTGAAAGAATTATTTCTCTTATTAATACTAAACCAGCTATAACAGATACTAAAGAAGTAGAAGAAAAGTATGGTACAGTATTCAAACCTAAGATTGAAAACTATGAGCCATTATACGGAGATGTAGAGTTTAGACATGTATCTTTTTCATATAATAATTCTAAAGAAGTATTACATGACTTTAATTTATCAGTTAAAAGAGGTTCTAGCATAGCTTTAGTAGGTCATACTGGCTCTGGTAAATCTACAATCATCAATTTATTATCAAGATTTTATGAACCTACTACAGGTGAAATATTAATTGATAATGTTAACTATAAAGAGCGTTCTATTGGTTGGCTTCATAAAAATTTAGGATATGTTCTTCAAAGTCCTCAATTATTTTCTACAACAATCTTAGAAAATGTAAGATACGGTAATTTAAATGCTACTGACGAGGAATGTATTAAAGCATTAGAAGTGGTGGATGCTAAAGAATTTATAGAAGCTTTACCTGATAAATATAATACCTTAGTTGGTGAGGGCGGTTCTAGACTTTCTCAAGGAGAAAGACAATTGATATCATTTGCACGTGCAATTGTAGCTGATCCTAAACTTATTATTCTTGATGAGGCAACATCAAGTATTGATACTAAAAGTGAAGAAAAAATTCAAAATGCAATTAATCAAGTATTAAAAGGAAGAACAAGCTTTATAGTAGCCCATAGATTATCAACTATTACTAACTGTGATTTAATTGTAGTAATGGATAAGGGCTTAATTGTTGAAAGTGGAACTCATAAGGAGTTATTGAATAAAAAGGGTTATTATTTTGAATTATATAAGAATCAATTTCAAAAAGAATTAGAAGGTATAACTGAAGAATAATATTATACTAAAATTAGTAATTAGATTTCTTGAAAGTTTAATTAGAATAATATATAATGTAGGAAATCGATGATAAAGACAAGTAATATTATTTAATACTTTAAAAAGAGACGCTGTGGTTGGTGAAAACAGTAAGGTTAGAATAATATGAATCTACTTTGGAGATTTTAAAACTAAAAAAGAGCTAATCGAAAGATTAGAATTAAGGTGGCACCGCGAGAAATTCGTCCTTAAGATTTTTAAAAAAGTCTTAGGGACTTTTTTATAAAAAAAAGAGGTAATAAAAATGTTAGACATTAAATTTGTAAGAGAAAATGTGGAACTTGTTAAAGAAAATATTAAAAAGAAGTTCCAAGATGAAAAACTACCTTTAGTTGATGAAGTAGTAGAACTTGATAAACAAATTAGAGCAATCAAGACTGAGGTAGAGGCACTAAAGGCTAAAAAGAATAAAGCAAGTAGCGAAATTGGTGCACTAATGAGAGCTGGTAATAAGGATGAGGCTCAAAAGGTGAAAGAATCTGTAAATGAATATGCTCATTTAATTGATGAACTTGATGCAAAACTTCCTCAATTACAAGAAGAATTCACAAAGAAGATGTATGTTATTCCAAATATCGTAGATCCTAGTGTTCCTGTTGGTAAGAATGATGAATTCAATGTTGAAAATGAGAAATTTGGTGAACCAGTTGTACCACCATATGAAATTCCATTCCATGGTGATATTATGGAAACATTCAATGGACTTGATAAAGATGCATCAGCTAGAACAAGTGGTTATGGTTTCTACTATTTAATTGGTGATATAGCTCAACTTCATTCAGCATTACTTGCATATGCACGTGATTTTATGATCAAAGCTGGATTTACTTATTGTATTCCACCATTTATGATTCACTCTGATGTTGTAAATGGTGTTATGTCATTTGCAGAAATGGAAAATATGATGTATAAAATTGAAGGTGAAGACTTATACTTAATTGGTACAAGTGAACACTCTATGATTGGTAGATTTAAAGGACAAATTGTTAAAGAACAATCTCTTCCTCTAACTCTTACAAGTTATTCTCCATGCTTCAGAAAAGAAGTAGGAGCTCATGGTATTGAAGAGCGCGGTGTATATAGAGTGCACCAATTTGAAAAGGAAGAAATGATCGTAATTTGTAAACCAGAAGAATCTATGGATTGGTATAATAGATTATGGAAGTTAACAGTAGATTATTTCAGAAGTTTAGATGTACCTGTTAGAACTCTTGAATGCTGCACAGGTGATTTGGCTGATCTTAAGGTTAAGTCTTGCGATGTTGAAGCTTGGTCTCCACGTCAAAAGAAATATTTTGAAGTTGGTTCATGCTCAACTTTAGGTGATGCACAAGCACGTCGTCTTGGTATTCGTTATAAAGACCAAGATGGTACACATCTATGCCATACATTAAACAATACTGTAGTAGCTTCTCCACGTGGTTTAATTGCAGTTATTGAAAATAACTATAATGAAGATGGTTCAATTAATGTACCTGTTGCACTACGTCCTTATATGGGTGGTAAGGAAAAACTTATTCCTAATAATAAATAATAATTAATATCCTCTTATTTAGATAAGGGGATATTTTTTGTGTTTTGGTATATATGTTTTGGTATATATTTAGTGATAACTAGTTATGGAATTAAGAGAAATATTTTGTAATAGTTTTGCTCATACAAGATATAATACTTTTACTGAACATGAAATTTCTATTCATCCTTCGATGGTTAGAATATATAATCCTGGTGAATTTCCTCATTGGTATAAACCAGAAGATTTTGTTGAAAATAAAATACCATCAATGGATAGAAACTCATTGATATTAAAAACATGATTCTTGTCAGACGATGTTGAATCTTATAGTAGTGGATTTAAAAGAGTTTATAACGAATGTAAAAAAAACATAATGTAGGTACTTATTATGAAATTTATCGTGACGGATTTACTTTTATTTTTAAAAGAAATGTCATAAATAATGTCGTAAATGATGTCGTAATAAAAAGTTAACAGAAGATGAACAATTAGTTATTAATCTATTGAAGAAAAATTGCACATTAACAGCTAAAACTCTTGGTGAGAGTATTAATAAGAGTGAAAGAACTATCCAAAGAATTCTAAAATCCTTAAAAGAGAAAAAATTATTGAAAGAATAGGAGATACAAAAGGCTATTGGAAAGTCAATGATAATGATTAGCTGGATTATTTAATGCTTAAATATCCAGAAAAAATGCTTGATTTGCCCTTAACTGAAGGTTCACCTAATGAAACCAGAGGCGTAATAGATAAATATATTAATAATAATGGATTTGTATGTATAAAAGTGGATAAATTAAAAAGATAAGAAATTAGTCACATTAATTTGTGATTTTTTTAATTTCAAATAATTGATATTGCAATTTCATAAATGAAATGCTATGATAATAATGT
>CAVGEZ010000004.1:0-68758 GCA_963628445.1 uncultured Eubacteriales bacterium | reverse complement strand
GAACTAGTTTATATAAACTGGTTCCTTTTTAAGTTTTACTCCCTATATTTTTTATGTAAAAAAGTTGCACAAAAAATTAATTAATTGTATAATAAAATTAGATAATTTACAAAAGGAGGAATTTCTGAGATGATTATAGAAATAAGAGCCAAAAATTGTTATGCATTTGAAGATAATATTCTATTTTCAATGAATGCTGATATGAGGAATAAAAAATTTGGGGCAAATGTTCATAAAGAAAATAATTTTAATGTACTTAAAACAGCGGGAATTTATGGAGCAAATAATGCAGGAAAAACTTGCTTAATTAAATGCATTAAAGCAGTAAGAAATGTAATTTTAAATAAACAAAGTGGTTTAATGTCAAACATATTTTCTAAAAGTGATGTTTGTGAATTAGGTATTACATTTTTGTCATTAGGTAGAAAATATTCATATGATGTTAAATATGATACTGTTAAAGAAAAATATATATATGAAAAGTTTTGTGAGATAATTAAGGACCAATATAACAATGAAAAAGAAGTTTGTTGGTTAATAAAAGATTCAATCAGAGAAATATACGAATGTATTGATGAATCTATTTTAAATATGATTCCGAATGTATCAAAAAATAATTTACTATTCTACGTAGTTGATACAAGCAAATTTGAACATTTAGATCTAATGAAACAAATCTTGGTTGGATTTGCTGAAAAAATTGATGTTATCAATATGAATAATATACCTATGCAACATACAATTGAACTAATGAAAAATAAAAATCAGTTACAACAAAAAATTGTTGAATTTATAAAAAATGCTGATTTATATATGGATAATTTTGAATATGTTGATGTTGATAAAATACAATTAAAAACTATCGATTTAAGTGAGAAACTTGATGAAAAAGTGCTTGATATTCCTGATAATATTATGGATCAAATAAGACTAGTCTCTACTTATAAAGGTATAGATGTTTCAAGTATTTTATTTGATTCTACAGGAACTAAAAAAATTGCATCTATTGCAAGCTATGTTATAGAAGCAATCGAACAAGGAAGAATATTAGTAGTTGATGAATTAGATAGTAGTATACATTTCAAATTAACTAGAGCTATTGTTTCTATGTTTAATAACGAATTAAATACTAAAGCACAAATGATATTTACAGTTCATGATATAAACCTTATGGACTGTAAAAGACTATTTAGAAAAGAACAAATTTGGTTTGTGCATAAGGATAAAGATGGGGTATACGTTTATTCGCTTGCTGATTTTACAGCAGAACAAGGTGTAAGAGATACAACTGATATTATGGAAAAATATAGAAAAGGTGCGCTAGGAGCGCTACCGGATCCAGAATTAATTAATACATTACTAAGTATAAAAGGTAATTTGAAGGAAAATGAAGAAGATGCCTAATAAAATGCCTAAATTTTCTAATGTACATAAAATTTGTATCATATGTGAGGGTAATGAGGAATACGAATATTTAAATAAATTAAAGGTATGGAATGCTCAATATGATATTTTATTGGTAAATGCTTTGGGGAATGGAAATATACCAGCTAGATATCAAGACCGTTATCAAAATGGTTCTGATGAACTAGTACTGATTTTTTGTGATACAGAAAAGAAACCCTATGAGCAGTACGAAGATATCAAGCGTAAGATTAATGAATTTCACGGTGTAGAAAATGCTGCAAGTCAAGTGGTAATATTTGGAAATCCATGTACTATGCAAATTATATGTAAACATTGGACTAATGATAATCTTAAATCTCCTGCAAAATTAGTAAATGCTCCGTTAATACAAAAATGTACTGGAGTTGAAAATTATAAAGGAAGAATTGATCAAATCCATAAAGTCATGGAATGTATTACTATAGAAAATTATAAAGATTTAAGAAAAAGAATTTTAGAGTTAGATTTTGATGATTGTATTACTGGTAGTAGTAATTTTGGTAGATTTATTAAGTTATTTGAAAGCAAAGATTGCACATGGATAGAATTGATTAATGAGCAATTGGATAAATCATAAGGTCTTAACTCGTATTGTAAACGATGTTAAGGGTGTTAATAGAGTACTTTTAGATTGTACAAGTAACAAGTAGCAACAATTGAATTTGAATAAAATATTTAAGAGGAACTAGTTTATATAAACTGGTTCCTTTTTAAACATAGCTAGTTTTTTATTATTTACTATTAATTAATTATCTTCGTGATATAATTATGTTAATTAATATTTAATGGAGATTATTATATGACAAAAGACGAAGAGATATTTATAAGAAATATATTTGCTCATGACTCTTCAGGTCATGATTGTTATCATACAGAAAGAGTATATCGCCTAGCTTTAAAGATTGCAAAAAAAGAAAATGCTAGTTTAAAAGTAGTGAGACTTGCTGCTCTATTACATGATGTAGACGATATTAAAATATCACCTAATACACATAAGGATAAATTAAATGCTCTAAATTATATGAAAATTAATAATATAGATGATAACATAATAAATAGTGTATTAACAATTATAGATGAAGTTTCATTTGTTGGGACTGATTCTGTCATACCAAGTACAATCGAAGGAAAATGTGTACAGGATGCAGATCGGCTTGATGCGATTGGTGCAATAGGTATTGCAAGAGCTTTTGCATATGGTGGTTCTAAGGGAAGAAAAATATATGACCCTACAATACCTCCTAAACTTAATATGAATGAAAACGAATATAGGAATAATAATGATGGTACAAGCATTAATCATTTCTATGAAAAATTACTTTTGTTAGAAGGAATGATGACAACAAGTGAAGGAAAAAGACTTGCACGTAATAGACATAAGTTTATGAAAGAGTTTTTAGATGAATTTATGAGTGAATGGAATGGAGAAAAGTAAACAATAAAGTATATATTATAATTACTAGTTAATTTCATAATAATTTATTATTGTAAAGTTAGTCATATAATATATTACTTGTAGTTTATTTCTAAAATTATTATAATATCTTTAAGATAGAGGTTACGCTATGAATAAAATAGTTACTAACATTTTTAAATATATTCCTAATGTTTTGATTTTAATAACTTGTATATTTTTAATAATATTTACAAAAAACATTGATAAATCTAATGTATATTTAAGTCTAGATCATTTAGGATATATCGTTTCAAGTATTGTCTTAACTTTTGATGTTGTTTCAGTAGTACTTAAAGTTTTAAATAAAGACTATAAAACATTATATATGTTAATAATTGCTTGTTTCACATTATTTTTCTTCTTATATACAATGTATATGTTTCAAATTAGTATATATTCTAAAAATTTAAGTGATTTAGTTAGTTTTATGTTGATATTTTTCATTATCTATGTATTTGCAGTTATATTCTTAGATTTAAAAAAGAATAACATTTATATTCATATAACAAACTTTATAATGGTAATATTTGCTGTTGTAGATTTTCGCCTCTCAGTATCAAGTATTAAGATTATGTTAGTATTTTTAATATTATCATTAATATGCGAATCATTTTATTTAGTACTAGATAAAATGAAAAGAAATGTTATTTATAAATAGGGAGGTACCCATTATGATAAAATGTGGAATAGATATTGGTGGAACTAATATAAAGGTTGGATTTTTTAATGATAGTGAACTTTTTTATACGTTTCAATTTAAAACACCTAAACAAAGAGAAGAGGTTATACCTACATTAGTTAGAGAAATTAAACAAAAAAAGAATTCAGAATTAATTGAAAAATATGTAGTATGTATACCTGGTGTAGTTAAAGATAATAAAGTAATATTTGCACCTAATTTAAATATTGAAGGCATTAATTTATTTGATGAATTAAGTCGTGAATTTAATACAACTAATATAATGATTGAAAATGATGCAAATTTAGCTGCACTTGCTGAAAGTAAGGCTAGTAAGACTGAAAACTTATGCATGATTACCTTAGGTACTGGAGTAGGCGCTGGTATTATTATTAATGGTAAGATATTTAATTTAAATGGTTTTGCTGGAGAAATTGGTCATTTAAAAGTTGAATTTGGTCCTAAAGCTAGAAGATGTACTTGTGGCAGATATGGTTGTGCAGAAGCTTACGTTTCAGCTAAAAATATGCCAACAGAATATAATAGACTACATCATACGAGATTAAATAGTAAAGAATTGTTTGATTTATACCAAGCTGGAAATAAGGATGCTATTAAAGCAGTAGAACACTTTGCTAGATATTTAGGTATATTAATTTCTAATACTAATCAAGTACTTGCGGTAAACGATTTTAGAATCGGTGGAGGTTTATCTCTTGCAAGTGACTTGTTTATAGATACTGTAATAAAATATTATAAAATGAATTCTGTAGATGGCTTAAAAGATTGTAAAATTAGAAAAGCTACTTTGGAAAATAAAGCAGGAATTTATGCTGCAATATATTTATAAAGAAGAGGCTTAAGCCTCTTCTTTACTTATTATGCTTTAAATTCAAACTAATTTAGTATAAAATATAAATATAGAAAAAAGAAAAGAGGTATTTAAATATGCGTGTTTGTGTTGTTGGATACGGTGAAATGGGAAAATTATTAAAAGCTGAATTAGGACCTGAGTGTGTTTGTGTTATTGCACCTCAATCTCCTGATTGTATGACTTCAATTTTAGAATATGAAGGAAAAATTGATGTAATACTAGATTTTTCAAATCGTGCTAACTTAAATATGATATATAGTTATGCAAAAGAACATGGTACTGCGGTTGTAATTGGTACTACAGGATATACCGAAGAAGAACAAGCTAAGATTTTAGATCTTTCTAAAACTAATGCTGTATTACAATCTAGAAACTTCTCAGTTGGTGCTAATCTAGTTAATAGAATTATTAGAGAAATTACACCAAAGATTTATGAATACTATGACATTGAATATGTTGAAAAGGGTGGAGCTGCAAAGATAGATGCTCCATGCCGTATTACTAGTGAAATGCTTATTAAGTCATTAACTGAAGCTACTAATACAACTCCTAAGTATGGTAGAGAAGGAAATAACAGAAGAGAAAGTAATGAAATAGGAATTCACCAAATTAGAGGTGGAGATTTACTTGATGAGCATGATATCATGTATATTGGTGAAGATGATATTATTGAGATTAAACATACAGGTATAAATAAAGCACGTTTTGCACGTGGTGCAATTCATGCTGCTGAATTTGTAAATGATGCAAAACCTGGTATGTATACTATGGAAGATATTTTATTTAAAGGATAATTTTTATGATAAAGGTTTGTAAGTTTGGTGGTTCTAGTCTTTCATGTGCTAGACAATTTGCTAAAGTAAAAGATATAGTATTAAGTGATCCTCTTAGAAGAGTTGTAGTTGTATCTGCACTAGGAAAGAGAGATTCAAGTGATTATAAGATTACTGATTTATTATATATTTTACATGCACATATTAAATATAATGTTGATATTGAAAATATTTGGAAGTTAATATATGACAGATTTGTTGATGTTAGAAACGAACTAAATATTGATTTTGACATAGAAAGTGAACTTGCTAATCTACATTCTAAGTTGAATAAGAATATATCAGAAGACTTTTTGGTTTCACGTGGTGAATATCTTACAGCTAAATTAATGTCTAGATATTTAGGATATGAATTTGTTGATGCATGCGATATTATTTCATTTGATTTTAATGGTAAACTAAATGAAACTCGCACTCATGACCTTACTAGCGCTATTGATATAACTAAGAAGTGCATTGTAGTACCTGGTTTTTATGGAAGCTATCCTAATAAAGATATAAAGATTATGTCTCGTGGTGGATCAGATATTACTGGTTCATTGCTTGCTGAGGCATTTAATGCATCAGTTTATGAAAACTTTACTGATGTATCAGGTATACTTGCAGCTGACCCAAGAATTGTTGAGAGTCCTAAGGCTATAAAAGAAGTAACTTATCAAGAATTATCAGAACTATCTTATATGGGTGCTAATGTATTACATGAAGATACAGTATATCCAGTACAAAAGTTTAATATTCCTATTAATATTAAGAATACTAATGACCCTGATAATCCTGGTACTATAATTAAAGATGATTGTACTGATACATCAAGTATTGTTACAGGTATAACTGGTAAGAAGAATTATGCATCTATTACTATTTCAAAAAGCCATATGGCTGGTGAAATAGGTAATATTAGAAAAGCATTATCTATTTTTGAAGAATATGAACTATCAATTGATCACGTGCCTTCAGGAATTGACTCCTTCTCTGTAGTTTTACCACTTAATTCGATAGAAAACTTAAAGTATGAGTTACTTTCTACCTTAAAAGAAAAATTAAATGCTAATATTGAACTTGATGATGATCTAGCTTTAATTTCTATTATCGGTAGAAATATGAAAAACAAAAAAGGTGTTTCAGGAAGACTGTTTACAACTCTTGCAGAAAACGATATTAATATTAAGATGATGGATCAAGACCCACTTGAAATATCAATTATTATCGGTATTTCTAATAGTGATTATGAAAAAGCTATTAAAGTGTTGTATGATTCATTGGTTACTAATTTTAATTAAAGATGGTGTTTTAAACACCATTTTTTCTTGTAATTATTTTTTAGTTTAACTATAATTTGTATAAACGAGGGTATTGTATGTTAAAAATAGAAGGTTTAGTAAAAAAATATAATAAAAGAGTTATACTAAATTCATTTAATTATGAGTTTGAAGATGTAGGTTTTTATATTCTTAAAGGTAGATCTGGTAGTGGTAAAACAACTTTGTTAAATATATTAGCTCATCAAATTAAATATGATGAGGGGAATATTACTTATCCTGATTCTGTTAGAAATATATATAAAGACATTACATATATTACACAAGATTCATGTTTATTCGATGATTTAACGTTTGAGAAAAACATTGAACTTATTAATAAAATACAATCTAAGAGGCCAAATAAAGAACGTATTGATAATATACTTGCTAAATTAAACATAGACTCTTTAAAAGCCTCATTAGTCTCTACTTTATCTAAAGGAGAAAAACAAAGACTAAGTATTGCTATTGCACTAATGAATGATTCTAAAGTTATACTAGCCGATGAAATTACTAGTGCGTTAGATAAAGAAAATAAAGAAATTATACTTAATTTATTGAAAGAATTATCGAAAGATAGACTTGTGATTTTATCAACACATGACGATACAATTATCAATTCTTTTAATGATGGTATAATTAATTTTGATAATCTAAAAATATATCAATACAAAGTAAATACCTTATATAAAGAAATAAGAAAAGATAAGAAATATCAGTTGCATTTAAACACAAGAATTAATATATCTTTTAATATACTTCATAAACAAAAATCAAGAAAACTATATAATTATGTAATATTTTTTCTAATTATGTTGTTTATATCTTTCTGTTTAAATTTAAATAGTATTAATAAAAATAAAATAATAGTAGAAGACATTAAAGATAATAATATTAACTATGTTTTAACTCAAAATATTGATAAGTCAAAATTTACAAATTTTAAAGATAATTTTTATAACGTTAAAGATGGAATTAAATTAAGCCAAATTAAAACGGACGTTTCTTATGATTTTTATGTTACTAATACTTTAGTATTAGATGATACATTAGATGATAATCAAATAATATTAACAGATTATTCACTATCATTAATTAAAGAATATAAGATTCTTGATTTTAATGATCTAAATGATGCTTTAGGAAAGAATATTAAAATTAATAATGTTGATGTAACGATTAAAGATGTAGTTTTAACTGATTATTTAAGCCAAACTAAAGATTATATATTTAATAATTTAGATTGTTATTACTCTTTAGGATATATTTCTAGTAACCTTTACAATGAAATTAATTTTGATAATAATGATAGTAATATTTACTATATTAAATTAGATAATATAAATATTGAAGAATTACTTACTTTAATCTTTGAACAAGATGGCGACGTAATTTATAAGAATTATAATGAGGTTAGTAATGAAATTAAAACTTGTGAAAACATTAAGAAATCTATATATATAATGTCAATAGTATTAATAGTAATATCAATTGTATTAACTTGCTATATCACATATATAATGTACTTAAGTAATTTAAAAAATATAAAATTACTTAAAGTATATGGGGTTAATAAATTATCAATATATTTATTATTCTTACTTGAATTTATATCGCCGTTAATAGTTTCTTATATTTTATCAACTTTAACTAACATTATTATTACTAATATTCTTAATACTCAAATACTTAAATTCATAAAAATATGTATATTTAATATGAGTTCTAATATTATTACTCTACTTTTAGTTGTAATAATTATACTTGTTTCTAATTTTGTTACTATATTGAATAAGAACAGCTAATATGTTATAATTTTTGTGTTTTTTTAGGAGAAGTAATTGTATGATAAAAAGGATTATTTTATTAGTTAATCTATTAGGTACTGCAACATTAACAAGCAATGTTAATTCTAATATTAGACGTGAATATGATTATAATGAAATTTTTGATGATTATACTAAACAAACAGTCAGTTATGATTATAAACATGTAGGTACTCTTATAGATTCAGGTACTTGTAAATCAGAAGCTTTTCAAACTAAATATACCGAAGGTTGGGCATGGGGAAATGAAACAACTTATTATGACACACGTGCTTATGCCATATATAAAGTTGGTGTAGCTAACGCTAGTTATTATAGTGAGCCTATTGGATACATAGAATCCGGTAGTATTGAAGAAACTTTTTCTACTACCATATCTAAAACTTATGAAACGAGTTTAACTTATGAATTATCACATAAAACTTCATCTAAGGCATCTGTAGGTGTTAATTATGATGTGTTTAGTGGTAATTTATCTGTTGAAAACGAAATTAATAAGAAAGTTTCAAGTTCAATTAAAATTTCTAATCAAATAGTAAATTCTCATTCTAAGAAAATAACTTTTAATATAACTAAACCAGGACAGTATTTTTATGATTTGAGAGCCACTTTTAATATGTATGTAGTTCAAGTATATCAAATCAACTACAATAAAGAAGAGACTGAAGTTAGAAAAAGTGGACTTTGGACATATGATCATTTTTATAAATATGAACTTAAAAGTTATGTATTAATTGAAGATTATGTGACCTTTAGTTTGATTCAAGATTTAGGCATTTGTATATCTAAATATAATTTAGATGATGATGGATATAAAGTATATGATGGACCAAAAGAAAATGCAAATTTTATATACTTCTAAGGTATTAGTATGTTAAAATTAATTTCAATTAATAAACAATTTAAAGATAAAATAATTTATAAAAACTTTACTTATGAATTCAATGATACTGGTATATATATTTTAAAAGGTAAATCTGGTATTGGTAAATCGACATTACTAAATATAATTTCAGGACTTCAAAAAATTGGTAGTGGGTCTATTGAATATCCTTTTAATGTTGAAAATATTTATAAAGATATTTCATATATTTATCAAGATAATAATTTGTTTGAAAATCTTAGTTTGATTGATAATATAAAACTTGTTTTAGATATTAAAAAAGAATTATATGATGAGTCTAAGACTATAAATATACTTAACAAATTAGATATACTTAATTTGAAAGATTATCCCGTATCTCAATTATCAAGTGGAGAAAAACAAAGAGTAAATATTGCGATAGCTCTAATATTAGAATCTAAGATAATTTTAGTTGATGAAGGTCTTGCTAATTTAGATGATTTTAATAAAGATAACATTTTAAATATTTTAAAAAACTTATCTAGTGATCATTTAATCATATTATCAACACATGATGAATATATTTTAAATCAGTTTGATACTAATATAATTAATCTAGATAATAAAGAAGAATATCAAGGATCATATTTAAAATTAAAAGATAATAGAAAAGATAAAAAGTTTAATGTTAATGTATTTAAGGCATTTTCTATTGATTTTAAAATTATTAAGAAACAAAAGGTAAGATTGTTCTTTGCAACACTTATCTTTCTTGCCTTTTTTTACTTCCTTTCTTATTCATTATGTCTTAAATCATTAACAAAGGTTAAATTGGTATCTGATGACATTATAAATAATAATGTAAGTGGATTTGTAATTAAAAATTTTGATACTAATGATTCTAAAATAAAAGATTTTAACGCTAAAATATCTAATGTTAGTTATGTTGGTTTAGATACAAGGGATTTTGAAAAATATACTACTTCTAATGAAGCAATTGTAAATAACTTTATTTTTGATGATAATCTAGAATATGGAGAAATTATATTAACTGATTATTCTATAAGTTTACTAAAAAAATCAGGATTATTAGTATATAATGATATATCTGATTGTATTGGTGCAACTTTGAAATTGAAATATTTAGATTTGACAATTAAAGATATTGTTATGACTAATTATACAGTTGGAGAGAAGTATTTTTATGACAACAAAATTTATAGTTATTATTTTGGGTATATTTCAACTGATACTTTTATTAAAATTAAGCCATTTACTGATGATGGAATACTTTATATAAATGATATTGTATGTGCCAGATATGAAGATACTCTTAATATTAATGATAATGAAATTTATATGTCTGATAAATTAATAGGAGAAATATTTAATACTGAAACACCATCAGATTATTATGATCAAACATATACGTTTGAATTTAAGTCAGAAATTGATGGAACAATATCTTATTCTAAAGAGTTCATAATTAGGCACGGTACATATTATTATTCTGATTCTAATGCTTTTGAATTGTCTTCTAATTCCCAAAAGGAAATTTATGAAAATTTAAGAAATTTCATTCCTGATAAGTATTTTAACTACGAGTATTATGTTAGCGATTGGAAAAATACAAATTCACTTAAAAAAATACTAAATTATATATATTCTAATGGTGGCGAAATCGGTTATAAGGATTATACTGAAATCTATTATAGGGACTATGCAATTTCTAGTTTTAGAAAAACATTTGAAATAATATCTTATATAATGTTAGCAATAACTATTATATTTACTACATTTAGTGTTTATTCAATGCATATTACTAATAAAGATAATATTAATAAATTAAAAATATATGGATTAAGTAATAAATCACTTTATAAGATATTTAATATTGAATTTGTTGTACCTCTAGGTATAAGTTTGGTAATAGGTATGCTTTTTACGATTTTATCTTGTAGTGGTTTTGATAATAATTATCTAGATGGATTAAATATACATTCATTTAATTTTGGTATGATTGTATTAACATTAATTATTTTTATATTTGTAATTTTAGTTTGCAATCTAATACCTTTTGCAATTAGAAAAAAAGAAGAAAATTAAATTTCTTCTTTTTTTAATAGGGTAATATTTATATCCTTCAAGGATTTACATCCTGTCATTAACATTGCGTCTTCTAGTTCATTATGCAACTTATCAGTTAGTATCTTTACACCTTCAGTTTTAGAACCATATATTGATACTACATAAGGTCTAGCGATAAGTACTGCATCAGCTCCAAGTGCTAAAGCTTTAAATATGTCTACACCTGATCTAATACCACCATCAACTAAAATCATCATTTTGCCTTTAAATTCTTTTGCAATATCATATAAAACAGAAGAAGTAGTAACGCATGAATCTAGCACTCTACCACCATGGTTAGATACAACAATTGCACTTGCACCAGCTAAATATGCTTTTCTTGCGGATTCAACTGATAAAATACCTTTAATAATGAATGGTTTATTAGAATAATTAATAATTTCTTTCAACTCTAGAGCTGTCTTAGGACCGGCTTTAGGGGTTCTGTTTTTTAAAAATGGAAGACCAGCAGCATCTATATCCATAGCTAGCGCTAGAGGATTAGACGCTAGAGAAATATCTATTTTTTTCTTTATTGTATCCATATCCCAAGGTTTTATAGTTATTACACCTGCACCATTTAGTTGCTTTATAACTTTTGCAGCTGATTCTAGTACTAAAGGATTAACTCCATCTCCAGTAAAACCTAAAATGTTTTCTCTCTTTGCACAAGACAACATTATTTCATTATATTCTAAATCATCATATAAGGCTCCGTAGTGACTTTTAACAGCCCCAACTGGTCCAATAAGAATAGGGTTTGATAGAAGTTGTCCAAAGAAGTTAAAACTAGTATCAACACTCGATACATCAGTTATAGCGTCAGGTATTAAACGATAATTTTGCCAAGATAAGTAGTTCCTTATCGCGTTGTCACCTGTTCCTTTGGCACCTGGGCCTGGGATTCTATTTTTACAAGCTTTACCATCACATATAGGACAAGCGTTACAATTAGGCTTTAATACATTTCTTGCGCTTTCTAGTAATTCATTATATGTCATATTAGTTATCTTCTTTAGCTAAAATATCTTCAATAGTAGTTTGTCTATACTCTTCATTTTGTTCTTTAACGTGTTCAAGTATTTTAAGTAAATATAAAATACGTTTAGAAACAGTAGAATAAGCATTAGCTTTAGCTGCAAGCTTTAGTGCTAAATCAGATAAATCCTTTTCATCATTTTCTTTACAACTTTTTAAAGAATTCTTAGTTTCTTTAACAGCCTCATTAAACGAATTATTGTTAATATCTAAGTATTTATTATATTCTACCTTATATTCACCATCTTTATATTCTATATCTAGAATTTGCTTGATTTCAGGAAGAGATAATACTTGTTTTAAATAAATTAATTCATTTAAAAGAGATAATTGTTTTTTAGAATACTTTTTAGCTTTAGGTGCTTGTACAATCTTATGCTTAACATAGTTATTAATCATTGAAGAAGTGATTTGTTTATCGTTAGAATTCTTTTGTAATACCTTAGATTGATTCTCTAGATAAGTTAACATTTGTTCCATATAAAGCTCTATATCAGGCAACTTATCATAGTCAGGAAGCTCTTGACCATCTATTTCATCAAGCCACTTGTCAAGTGACTTATTTACATTAATATCCATATCATAAATTCTCCTTTGAAATTAATTAAATTATATCAAAGATAGTCTTAAAAGAGAATATAAAATTATATTTTATTACATCAATATTTTAACTAGTTGTTTTAAAAACTAGATTGTTTTTTGATATCTTTTAGCCTTATAACTTGTAATAAAAGCGCTTTTAAATTATAATATTAAATGAAGTTGAGGTGTTCGTATGTTATTAGAAGCTCAAACTGGAATTATAATTGGTATCGCTATATTAGTCGCAGTACTAATTGCGGGAATTATAGTTTTGTTTTGTACAAAGAAAAGTAAGAATAAGATAGTTGTTGATGAAACACTAATTAATAATATGATTACTTTCTTAGGTGGAAAAGATAATATTAAAGGTTACTCAAAAGAAAATGCAAGAGTTAAGTTTTTAGTTAATAGTGTTGATAGTGTAGATTTAGAATCACTTAAAACTATATCTGAAAAAGGTGTATTTATAACAGGTAATAATATTAAAACATTATTTAAATATGATTCTGATCTAATTATAAAAATGCTAGATAAAATTTTAAAATAGGAGGCTTTATTTATGGTATCAATGTCTTTTAAAATTTTAAATGAAACAGGAATTCATGCTCAAAGCGCCGTTAATCTTGTTAATGAAGCTATCAAGTATTCATCTGATGTAGAACTTGAGGTTGAAGGTAAGAAGATTAATATGAAATCTATTATGGGTGTTATGAGTCTAGGTATTTATCAAGGTGCAATCGTTAAAGTTTACGCTAATGGTGTAGATGAGGCTGATTGTATTAAAGGTATTACTGATAAGATTTATAGTTTAAAATTAGGTAAAGAAATTTAAAAATTATAGTGCTAGATTTATGTGATCTAGCATTATATTTTAATTTAAGGAGTTAAATTATGAACAAAGAATTAACAAAAGAAGATTTTTTAAATCTTGTAGATAAATATTTTGATTCTTTTAAGGAAAGCCTAAAAGAATTAGTTAAAATCCCTTCTGTACTTGATGAATACAGACCAAATACAGATATTCCTTTTGGTAAAGGTAATAAAGAAGCCTTAGAATATATGTTAGCACTTGGAAAAAAGCACGGATTTAAGACACATAATCAAGATAATTATGCTGGTCATATTGAATTCGGTGATGCAAGCGAGTCTTTAGGTTTACTAGCTCATCTTGATGTTGTACCAGTTACTGGTCAAGCTTGGGATAATGATCCTTTTACTGTAGTTGAAAAAGATGGTAAACTTATCGGTCGTGGTGTAAACGACGATAAAGGTCCATTACTTGCCTCATATTATGCAATTAAGATGTTAAAGGATTTAGGATTTAAGCCTAAAATGAATATTAAACTTATTATGGGTTGTGATGAAGAAACTGGTTCTCGTTGTCTTGAACATTATTTCAAATATAATCCACTTCCTGAAATTGGTTTCTCACCAGATGCATGTTTCCCATGTATTAACGGAGAAAAGGCTCATCAATGTGTTGATATAATTGGTAAGAATGATTCTAATATTCTAATTTCACTAAAGAGTGGTGAAAGATATAATATTGTACCTGAAAGTGCATATATGGAGTTGACTCGTGATTACTCTAAAGAATACTTAGAATTCTTAAAAGAAAACAACTATAAGGGTGAAGTTAAAGATGGTAAATATTATGCATACGGTGTTGCAGCACACGCTATGTGCCCTGAAAAAGGATTAAATGCTTCATTTATTTTATTTGAATTTTTAAATAAATATACTGATGCAAGTATTGCAAAATATATGACTAAGTATTTAACTTTTGATCCATTTGGTGCAAAACTATCTCTTGATAAGTCATATCCTGAAATGGGCAAGTTAACACTAAATGTAGGTGTTGTATCAATTGATAAAGAATTAGTTAAAATTGGTTGTGACTTAAGAATACCAGCTGATGAAATGGAAGAAGATATTAAGAAGAGTTTTGAATCTAGTGCTAAAGAATTTAGTTTGGATTGCCAAATGTCATCATTTACTAAGGTACATTATGTAAGTAGTGATTCAAAACTTGTAAAAACTCTAGTTAGTTCTTATCAAGAATTTAGTGGAGATTATAAGAATCAAGCTTATTGTATCGGTGGAGGTACATATGCTAAATTGATGAAGGGTGCTGTAGCCTTCGGACCTCAATTTGTAGGTGGAGCTGATGTTGATCATCAAGCTAATGAATATATTTATGAAAGTGACTATAAATTAGTAATGGCTATATATGCTAAAGCTATTTATGATTTGACAAAATAATGAGATTACGTAAAGTTAAAAATGCATTTGAAGATTTATCAAAGGACACTAAATACTTTGTACTAAATCCAAAAGATTATAAAGGAAAATGGAATGAATTAGTATTTAAGAACAACAACCCAATTCATATTGAGGTTGGTTGTGGTAAGGGTCAATTTATGTTAGGTCTTGCTCAAGAATTTCCAAATATTAACTTCATTGCAATTGAAAAATATGATTCGGTATTAGTTAGAACACTTGAGAAGGTAAGTGAATATGATATTCCAAACCTAAGACTTGTTTTACTTGACGCGTTAATGCTTCCTGAAGTGTTTGCAAGTTCTGAGGTTGAAAGAATCTATTTAAATTTCTCTGACCCATGGCCTAAGAAACGTCATGCAAAAAGACGTCTTACAAGTTATGTTTATCTTGATTTATATAAACAAATATTACCTATTAATGGTGAGATATTCCAAAAAACTGATAATAGAAAATTATTTGAATCAAGTCTTGAATCTTTCTCTCAAAATGGTTGGTACTTATCTAATATTTCTCTAGATTTACATAAAGATGATGTCTTTAATATAATGACTGAATATGAAGAAAAATGGAGTCCTAAAGGTCCAATTTATCGTTTAGAGGCTAGACAAATTAAATATGTTAAAGATGAAGAGTCAGAATAATGGCTCTTTTTTTTAAAACTATATTTTTATTAACTTTAGAATTCAATTATTTAAAAAAAACAATATGGTTATGTTTGTTGACTTATAGAATAAAATAATATAATTTAGTAAATCGTAAATTACTAAATCGTAAATTACTAAAAGGAGGAATGCTTATGAACTTTAGGAAGAACTGAAGAAAAAAATATGATTAATAATTTGTTAAAAATGAAAGGATAACAGGGATGCATAATATATGGTAGACGTCGTATAGGAAAAACAGAACTTGTCAAACATTATTTTATGAATAAGAATATACCTTTTATTATGTATCAATGCAAAGAATCTAGTGAACAAGATAATACAAATCAATTAACTAAATTGATAAGAGAAGTTCTTGGCATTAAGTATGTATCTTTTGATAATTTTTTGGAGGCTATTAGTTTTATATTCGATTATTCAAGAGAAAAAGAAATATATTTTGCTTTAGATGAGTATCCATATATAAGAGATGTAATAGCCGGATGTGATTCAAAACTTCAATCTATAATTGATGATCACGCGATGACTAGTAATATTAAGTTTTTTATTCTTGGCAGTAGTATATCAACAATGGAAGAACTGCAAGACCATAGTAATCCTTTATATATGAGATTTTCAGCCTCAATATTACTAAAACAAATGGATTATTATGATTCCTCTTATTTTTATCCTAATTTTTCCTTAGAAGATAAGGTGAGACTATATGCAGTTTTTGGCGGAGTTCCATATTATAATGCTCAAATTGATGAAAATAAGTCGGTTAAGGATAATGTTATTCGAATTATTAGTGGACATTTTTCTGGATTAAAAGATTTTCTTGAAAGTTATCTAAAAAGCGAATTGAGAAAAATAAATAGTGCTGATGGAGTCTTTGAAGCTATTGCGTTAGGTGCTTTTCACTTCAAAGATATAATTTCAAAATCACATATTGAAAGTAGTGCAATGTTATCAAATGTATTACAAAAACTTATAAAAATGGATTTGATAGAATATGTTGCCCCTATAAACGATAAGAATAATAAACAAAAAGCTGGATATAGAATTAGTGATTTTTGTGCTAGATTTTATTATAATTTTATTTATAGAAATGAATCTCAACATAATATTTTAGATGATAATTTGTTTTATGATATTTACATTGAAGAAGAATTTGAAAAGTACACTGTACCTTTATGTTTTGAATTAATTGCTAAACAGTATTTGATTAAGGAAAATAAAAAAGGTAATCTTTCGCCGATGTTATTTGATATAGGTACTTATTGGTACGATAACCCAAAGGAAAAGAAAAATGGTCAGTTTGATGTTGTTGGAAGATGCAATGATGGTTATATTTTTTATGAATGTAAATTTATGGATTCTAAAATAACAGATAAGGTTATCAATGAAGAAATTAAGCAGGTTTCAATGACTAATCTTAAACCAGTAAAATACGGTTTTTTTTCAAAGTCTGGATTTGATGTAAGTGCTAATAAGGATTATTTGTTTTATTGTTTAGAGGATTTATATCTGTAATCAAAAATATATTATAAATTGGCGATTATCATTTCAAAAAATGAGATTAATTTGAAAAATAAATTAAATTTATAGTTATTATTTATTTTTATTTCACTTTGATTTCACAATCAATATGGTATATAATACACTATATGGGATGTGAATAAATTGAGAAAAGTATTAGTTTGTATTAATGATTTAGATTTAATAAATAATATAAAATTAGAATTAGAAAAATATGATATCACTGTAGAATGTGCACGTGACGGACTTGAAGCTAAAGGACATCTTGAAAATTATAATTTTAAAGTTATTATAATAGAAGATACATTACCTAAAGTAGATGGTGTTACATTAACTCGTTTAATTAGAAAGAAAAATAGTGATGTATTTATTTATATATTAAGTAAAAGAACACTTGATTATGATGTTTTATTTGCATTGCAAAATGGTGTTAATGATTATGTGTTTATACCTACAAATATCCCTAATTTTGCATTAAAAGTTAACAATTATCTTAATTTAAGTGGAAATACTATGCTTCATATTGGAAACATAGATATCGATACTGATGCAAGAGTTTTATATGTTGACGGGTTAAAGAAGACATTAACCTTAAAAGAATTTAAATTATTAAAGTATTTAATCGATAATAAAGGAAAAGCTGTCTCAAGAGAAGAAATATTTAAATATGTATGGGAATATGAAGACTACGTATTAGACGATAGAACTATTGATACTCATATTAAAATGTTAAGAAATGAACTAGGACCATATAAGGATTATATCGAAACTTATAGAGGTTATGGTTATAAATTTGAGGTAAAATAATGGTCAAATATTTTCTGGTCGGTGGTAAAACTGATGATTTAAAATCAAATTATATTGAAAAACAATTA
Organism: uncultured Eubacteriales bacterium; assembly: GCA_963628445.1. Lineage (GTDB taxonomy): Bacteria > Bacillota_I > Bacilli_A > Acholeplasmatales > Anaeroplasmataceae > JAEELC01. The sequence continues at coordinate 50,414 of CAVGEZ010000004.1, read as the reverse complement.
TTATCCCTAGTTAATAGTGCTCAAGTTAATATCTTATATTTTCCTACTGCAATGAAAGATAGCTTAAAAAGTATTAATCATTTTATTAATACATTTTCGTCTTTACAAGTAAAAATTACAGTATGCGAACTATTTAATAAGGTATATTCAAAAGAAGAACTAGACATAATGTTTCAAGAAGCTGATATAATTTATGTTGGTGGTGGAGACACAAGAGTATTAGTTGAAAAATTCAAAGAACAAGGTATTGATAAATTATTAATAAAATATAAAGATTCAAATAAAATATACGCAGGAATTTCAGCAGGAGCTATTTTATATGCTAAAAGTGGTATGGGAGATAGTGACAGCTATGTTGATCATAATAGGACCTATAATTATAAGATGGTTGAAGGCTTAGGGCTAATTGATTTATATGTTTGTCCTCATTATAATAAAGAAGACTTATATATATTTAATGATGAAACTAAAGATAAGCCTTTAAGTTTAGCACTTGAGGATGATACAGCTGTTTTAATTGATGGTAGCAGTATATATTCATATGTTGCGAATACAAGACACTCTGTATATAAGTTTGAATATGGATTATTAAGTAAAATAAGTGAGGAAGCTAAAATTCATGTATTAGGTCTTAATACTTATTCTTATTTTGCAGCACTTAAACACAGGATAAACAACAAGATTTATAATCCTATTGTTGACCATTCAACTATTAGAAAAGTTATAGAATCTGTTAAAGGTAATGATTATGCAATTGTACCTATTGAAAATAGTTTAGATGGATATGTATCTGAAACACTTGATTTATTATATGAAAATGATTTAGAAATTATTAATGAACTAAATTTAAAGATCTCATTTTCTTTAGTAAGTAATGTTAATGTTGATAAAATATCTAAAATATATGTACAATTTAAAGCACGTGGTCAATGTTTAAATTATTTATCATCTATTGACAAGCCTTTTATTGAAACAGATAGTAATATAGAATCTTTGAATTTGTTACTTAAAAATAAGGGTGATTTAGCTGCAATTGTTCCTACTTATTTAGTTTCAAATTTCAAGTTTAATACGTTAGTAAATGATGTTTGTGATAAGACAAATAATTATACAAGGTTTGTGGTTCTTAGAAACAAAAATGAAAATTTTGAAAACATTAATACAAAATGCCATTCTTCCTTCCTACTTATTCCGTCAAAGGATGAATCTGGTATATTATATTCTATGTTAAAAATGTTTAATGATTATAAAATAAATTTAAATGCGATTATGTCACGTCCTACTAAAGAAGGACTTGGAAAGTATTATTTTTATGTTGAATTTAGTTTAAATGATTCAAATTTACTAAATAAAATGCTAGAAAATTATACTCAAAGAGAAGATTATGTTATTAAAAATTTGGGTGTTTACACCAAAGAAGGAGAGTAATATTTTATGTTAATGACAGATATTATTGAAAAGAAAAGAGACGGATATACTTTAACTCGTGAGGAAATTGATTTCTTCATTAAGGGTTATACTGAAGGAACAATACCTGATTATCAAGCTTCAGCTTTATGTATGGCTATTTATTTAAAAGGTATGACTGATGAAGAAGCTACTAATCTTGCAATCTCTATGAGAGATTCTGGTGATAAGATGGACTTAAGTGTTCTTAGTGGTAAGAAAGTTGATAAACACTCAACAGGTGGTGTTGGTGATAAGACTAGCTTAGTTTTAGCTCCACTTGTTGCATCTTTTGGTCTAAAGTTTGCAAAAATGAGTGGTAGAGGTCTAGGTCATACTGGTGGTACTTTAGATAAGCTTGAATCTATTAAGGGATTTAATATTGCAGTTAAACCAGAAGATTTTATTAAACAAGTTGAAAAAGTTGGTATGGCAATTGTTGGTCAAACTGGTAATTTAACTCCAGCTGATAAGAAGCTATATGCATTAAGAGATGTTACCGCAACAGTTTCATCCATTCCACTAATTGCCTCATCAATTATGTCAAAGAAACTTGCAGCTGGTGCTGATATCATTGTTCTTGATGTTAAGGTTGGTGCTGGTGCTTTCATGAAGAATTTAGATGATGCACGTCACTTAGCTAACTTAATGGTTTCAATTGGAACTAATTGCGGAAAGAATGTTACTGCAGTTCTAACTAATATGGAAGAACCTTTAGGTTATGCAGTAGGTAATGCGCTTGAAGTAATTGAGGCTATTAATACTTTAAAAGGAAATGGTCCTAAGGATTTACTTGACTTATGTCTTGAGATTGGTTCTTATCAATTAACTGATGCAAATGTATTTGCAACTCGTGATGAAGCGAAGCAAGCAATGCTTCTAAACATCAAAAATGGTAAAGCACTAGAAAAGTTTATGGAATTTGTTAGTGCTCAAGGTGGAGATGCTTCCTATGCACTAGATACAAATAAGTTTGCCCAAGCTAAAGAAATTGTAGAAGTTAAGTCTAAACTATCAGGTTATGTGTCTCATATTGATGCACTTGCAATTGGACACGCTGCAATGTTACTTGGTGCAGGTAGAGAAACTATGGCAGATACAATTGATCCAGCTGTTGGTATTGTATTAAACAAGAAAGTTGGAGATAGTGTTAAGAAAGACGAAGTATTATGTTCTATTTATACTAATGGAAAGAATACAAGTGAAGCAGTAAGTCGTGCATTTGATGCATTTAAGATTGAAAACACTAAAGTAGATGCAAAATTAATATTGGATGTAGTAAGATAATGAAACTTTTAACTTATGATGAAGCTCTAGAAAGAGCAGAAAACAAAAACTGGTTTATAAATTTTTATAAGAAAGATGAAGTATGTACAGATGAAGAGGTTAGAGAAGCTAATGAACTAGCCGAATCTATTTCTGCAACATGCTTAAAGGATTTCTTTGGTGAAGACGCTGATGTCTTATTATTAAATATATATTATGATAATTTAATGGATTATCTTGAGGACTTAAAGTATAACTTTGTTAGTGTAAAAAAATAATTGTAATATGTTATACAGTTAGGGGAAATTATGATTAATATAATGTATGCTGGAAACAAAAAAGTATTTAGCCAAATGCTTGTAAGTGCAGTATCTGTTGCAAATCACGCTAGTGATGCAGTTAACTTTTATATACTTACAATGGATTTGACAAATATTAATAAGTCATATACGGCGCTTGATGAAAGTGATAGATTATATTTAGAAAATATAGTTAAACTAAAAAATAAGGATAATAAAGTAATAATTATTGACGCACTAAAGGCTTTTAATAGCTTTAAGTTTAATAATGTAAATAATATGTCTTTATACACTCCTTATGCAAATTTACGTTTATTTTCTGATTTACTACCACTCCCATCTCATATAATTTATCTTGATACTGATACTATATGTAATAATGATATTAAAGAACTATATGATTTAGATATCGAAAATTATGAATTACTTGCAGTAAAAGATGTATATGTTTGGGGAATGAAGAATAAGGGGAAATACTTTAATTCTGGTGTACTTTATTTAAATTTAGATAAAATTAGAGAAACACATTATTTTGAGAAAGCAAGAAATCTTTGTAATGAGAGAAAAATGGTGTTTTTAGATCAAGATGCACTAAACTATACTTATACTAATATTAAACTAATAGATAGAAAATTTAATACAATTCATAAGAAGTTTTTTGCAAAATATACTGATAATGTAATACATCATTGTTGCGATGTTAGAAGGTTTTTCTTGTTAAAATTTAAAACAAATGACATACAAAAATTTAAATTTTTCTTTAAATGTTATCGCCCTTTATTTGATGAATGTGAAAAATATATTAATGAATATAAATTAAGAAGTGAGAATAAATAATGATAAGATTAGATTACATTCCTAAACATGAAAACTTAAAGATATATCAAGATACAGATATGTTTTTAATTAATTCTGATACCGAGGCATTAGGTGAATTTATTGAAGTGTATAAAAATGATTCAGTATTAGATATGGGTACTAATACTGGTGCATTACTTCTTTATGCATCTTTATTTAATCCAAGAAAATTAACAGGTTTAGATATAAATGCTCGTGCTTTAGAACTAGCTAAAAAGAACTTAGAATATAACAATATTAATAACTTCGAATTAATATTAGATAATATTGTTACATTTCGTCATGATCCATACGATGTCATTATTTGCAATCCTCCATATTTTGAAACTAAAGAGGATAATAAAGCAGAAAATAATTATTTAAATCTTGCGAAGCATGAATCTATTCTTAATTTAAAAAGTTTAGTTAAATCAATAAGTGCTAATTTAAAAGATAATGGAACACTTTATTTTTTATTTTTAACTAGCCGATTACAAGAAGTAGTGTTAGAACTTTCTAAAAATAATCTAACTATAAAAGAAATGAAATTTGTATTTGATGAACATAAAGAAAATTCTAATGTATTCATGGTTAAATGTGTAAAGAATGCTAAAATGGGGATGAATGTTAAAAAAAGTCTTGTTTTTTCAAGAAAAAAATAAATTTAATCTTAAATTGTAAAGCATTTTGTGATATACTATCATATGTAAGAGGTTAATTCCTTTTATAGTATTTAAATTTTAAAGTTTTCAAAAGATATCTCGTTTGTGTATAATTATTGTTTACCTCCTTTCTTAAAAACAATTTTTTGAATTTGGATTCTTCACTTTTGAAAACTTCAAGTATTTTTTAAATATTACTTAATTTCCAAATTCAATAAATAAGTGAAGCTCAATTTTAATTTGTGAGCTTCCTTTTTTTATTCCCCTTTGTTAAAAAATAAGAATTACTGAAAACGATATTTTCATCAATTAAATTTAATTTTATATTATATTGACAAAATAATAATTGAAAATTATAATTATAATCAAATATCATAGAAGGGAAAGTGATATTATGATAGATATTGTTTTAGGATTAGCTTTTTTAGGTGCATCTTTAAGTACTGTTGATGTAAATTCAAAAATTTATATTGATACCGATGAACCAAAATACTATAGTGTTTCAGCTCCGGTTGACGTTAATCTTGGAGTTGGTGTTGAACAGGGGAAAACTCAAATAACTAAACAATTACTAAAGAATAATATTTATTCATCATATAGTCAAAAGATATTATATAAATATCCTAATGCTATATCTGCTCCAATAGAAATATATGATGATAGTTATTTAAATTTAAATAAAGGAAGTTCTGAAAGTTTTACTTATTCTTTCAAAGAAGAAAAATCAACTACTTATAGCACTGAAATAAGTGTATCAGTCACAAAAAAATTAGGAGCCGAAGTTAAAATTGGAACTGGATTTGGTACTACTAAAGCAGAAGCTAGTATATCTAAAGAACTAGGATTTGAAGCAGGTGTTACTAAAAATATTTCTGAAACCTATACTAGTTCAATTACAAAAGAAAAGACAATTAATTTTGCGATTACTGAAGATGGAAATTATAGACTTGAAAGAAGAGGAATGTTTGAAGTATATATAGTTGAATATATTACAGGTGTATACGATGTACCTACAACAATAATAGCTTATTATACAATCAATACAACATATATTTTATCTTATATTGAGGGATCTGATAGTATTGGTTTATTTAAATATAATTCACTAGGAAGCGGAAAATACGAACTTGATTATACATATGCACATAAGTATTTCAACGAAGGAATATGTTTTATAGATTAATATGAGTATAATTGAATTAAAAAAGATAAATTTTTCGTTTGAAAATCAAGTTATATTTGATGATGCTAGTCTAATAATAGATAAACCTGGATTTTATTTTTTGGTTGGAAAAAATGGCTGTGGTAAAACTACATTATTTAATATTTTAACTAAAAATAAAGAAATACAATCTGGTGAAATTAAATTAATTAAAGATGATTTGATAAGTTATTGCGATGCAAATTCAAGTCTCTTTTTAAATTTAAGTGTTCATGAAAATTTAAATATTGTAAGTGATAATGAAGAATATTTAAATAAATTGATAAATAAATTTAAAATAGAGAAATTAATAGAGGCTAGTCCTAAACACTTATCTGAAGGAGAAAGACAAAGAGTAGCAATCACACGTACTCTTTTAGAAGATAAAGAGATTATGTTACTTGATGAAGTAACAAGTCATATTGACGATAAGACTGCTAGTATTATACTTACATATTTAAAAGAATTATCAAAAACTCATGTAATAATATATGCTACACATTGTAAAAAAGAAGTTCTAAAATATGCTGATTATACCATTAAAATAGAGGATAAAAAAATTCTTTTATCTGAGATTAATGAAACTACAGCTCAAATAGAATATAAAATGAATAATAACTATTATCCTAAAAAATTATTAAATAAAGTCATTTCTTTTAAATTAGATTATGTTTTTTTGGTATTATTTAGCGTTTTAACAGCTCTTTCATTAATTGCAGTTTGGCTTAGTGTTTTAACGCCCAACAAAACTTTTCTTAATGTGGAATCGTATTCTCGAGCTTCAAAATATTCTGTTATTGACGACTATAGTATGAATATTTTTGATCCAACAAATATTACATATTCTACAGGTACAAATGTAGACGATTTTTCGTATGAATTTGTTAAAAGAAACCCAAAATTTAAATTAGGTTTTAAATTATATTCATTTTATAAAACTAATGAAGACAATTATCAAACGCAATATTACTTGATAGATAATTCATTAGCTGATTATGAAATTAGATGTAATAAAAATTGTTATGATGAATTGAAAGAAAGAGGAATTGTTGCAGGAACAAAATTTAAATTGAGAGATGTTAATGCAAATATAGAAGTACTTGAGGGAAATTTTTATTTTGATATATTTGTAACTAATGAATTTACTTTTAAAAAAATAGAAATCTATAATTCAACAAGCGTTCAAACAACGGAATCTACACAAGTTCATTTGATAAGCGGAAGAATGCCTGAAAATAAAGATGAAATAGCTGTTGCTAATTCGGAAAAGATATTTATAGAAAATGATACTTATACATTAGATTATTCTGGTATATCAAAAACCTATAAGGTTGTTGGAATTTATGATACTATAATTTCCTCACCATATCGCACGTACCCAAGTGTTATCACAACTCCTGATGGCAGAGATGAATGGATAGAAGCTGACATTTATGAGCTTATTTACCAGGGATATATTGCGTATGGTAACACGGATGATTTAACAAGTGATGATGTAGATTATATTCTATCATCTAATATGTTTATAATAAACGATATGATGGAAGAATCTTATAATACATATACGTATTTTAAAAGTTTAGGTCAAACATTTATAAGAGTATTAGTTTTTGTACTCACATTTGATATTTTAATTATTTCTTACTACATATCTTATTGGTTTAATTCAAATATCTATAAATATGATGAACTATCTAGATTAAATAAAATAAATCTAATTAAGAAAAAGACTATAGTATCTAAAATATTTATGAATGTTATGTTATTTATCTTTGGTATTATTTTATTCTTAATAGTAAGAAAATATGTAAATGAATTTTTATTATCAAAATGCTTTACTAATTATAGTATTAATAAATATGATTTAACGTTTATTAACAATAATATATTATTCATTTTAATGCCAATAATATTATTAATACAAACAGTAGTAAGCATTATTCAATTAAGGAGGGTATTATATGATAGAACTTAAGCATGTAAGTAAATCTTTTACCTCTTTGATTGGAACAACTGAAATATTAACTGATGTTTCCTTTATTTTGCCAGACACTGGTTTTGTGGCTTTATGTGGTAGATCAGGTTGCGGTAAGACAACACTATTAAATATGATAGGATTTGATGATCTTGAATATAGTGGCGAGATTATTTATGACGAGATTAATGTTAAGGGTTGCGGGAAAAAAGAAATAAATAAATATAGAACAAAGCAAATTTTCTATTTGAAATCACGAAATAATTTCATAAAAAACATTAAGGTGAAAGATGCATTAAATATTTATTTATCAAAGAATCAACAAGAAAATGCTAAAAACTTGATTGTAAAATTTGGCCTAGAATCATTACTTAATAAACAGTTTAAAAAACTTTCAAGTGGTGAAAGTCAAAAAATATCAATTATTATAGCGTGTTTAAAAAAAGCACATATTACATTACTTGATGAGCCTATTTGTAATATTGAAGAAAAAAGTATTCCACTATTTTTGGACTTAATAAAAGAATTATCTAAGACAGGACTTGTAATATATATTTCGCATTATGAAGATGATTTTGATAAGTATTTTGATCAAATTATTGATTTAGAAAATGGAAAAATTACTTTTAGAAAAAATGAAGTGTTAAGTTTAAAAAGTAAGTCTAATGATTTAACATTAAAATATAGTTTAAGGAATTCATTTGTTTTAGAAAAAAGTAAACCATTATTCCTTTATTTATTGTTTAGGCTTATTGTTATAATGATTTTTTTCATACTTATATATGTTGGAAAATTAAATGAAATTAGTGTTGGTTCAATCTATGAATCCTCACTAGATAATATTGGTGTTAACATTGTAGAAGCTAGAAGAAGTAATACAAGTGATGCTTTAAAATATAAAAAAATATATAAAGTACCTGATGAATGTTATAATACTATTTATTTAAATTATTTTACAGCTGCTTCAGTAGAAATTAATGGATTTGGTAAGGCAAGTGATTTTAACTTTGCTGGATTTAATCAAAATTTAAATGATAATGAAATTATTATTTCTGATTATTTGGCTTATAAGAATAGAAAAAGTGTTGGAGATACAGTAGGTGTTCATTGCTTAAATTTTGAAGATGGAATTGTTAAATATAAAAAGGAGTATACTATAGCCCATATTTATAAAACTGATTATGCTGCCTTACTTAAGGAAGAAAGACCAACATTTCCAGAAGAATACTCTTATGTTTTTATATCAGATGGTGAAATTGAAAGAATTAAAAATGAATCCCTTAATTCTTATGGCGGTATTCCTCTAGATTCTAAATTAAGTAATGGAAAAGTTTATGTAACATCATATGATTCTAAATTTATAGGTAAAGCTTTTTATTATCAAGCAAATATTCAAAATTTTGATTATTACGCAGGATGGGAAGAATTAGCAGATGATGAATTCTTTTCAGGTCAAGTTGCTTTATCATACCTAGGCCTATTTGATGATATTGTAAATAACTGGTCTGTATATATGAATGGATCTGATAAATATTACGATATTACTTTTTCTTATCAAGGTAAAAGCTTAACTAAAAAACTAAAATATAGAAAATTCGTTTCACCATCTCAAACTGTTGTAGTGAGTCCAAATTTACTATCTGAATTAAAAAGTTATTTTGGCATTAATGAGGATAATGTACTAAATTATGAAGAAGTTACTATATTAGATAAGAATTCAGAGGATTTACATTCCTATTTATCAACTATTTCAAGTTTTGAGGATTTGACTTTTATGAATGATTCTATATTAGTAACGAAAAACGCAAAAGTAAGTTCAATTATTTATATATATAATTCTAATTATCAATATATGATCCTATTTTTAGCTATTTTCTTTGTATTATCCTTATATAAAATTATTCAAATAGAATATGAGTATTTTAGATTATTAAAGTCTAAAAATTATTCTTATAATACTAACATAGGATTAACTATAAGTATTAAATTTATTGTTTATTTAATAATTGCATTATTATTGTATGTTATATATAAAACGATGATAGTTATTTAATATGATTTATTCCTTGACTTAATATCAATAGAAAAAAGTATAAGATTTAAGAAGAAATTAGTAAGTATTTCTAGCTTGATTCTTATACTTTTTAAATTTAACTATTCATATAAAGCTTTTGTAATTTTGTCTACATAAGGTTGAGGTTTATATGTAACACCTTTAATTTTTTTAACTGGTACATATTTTGGATTGTAACCAAATAAATTAACATAAGAAATGATGTCGTCTTTATCAGATGACATTTTTTTAAGTACTTCAAAACAAGCTAGTGTATCATCTAAAGCCCTATGAGAGTTTTTAACCTTATCTTCTAAATGGTAATTTTCTATTGCATTACATAATTTATGTGGGTATACGGCCCTATCTTTATAGACTGTTAAGATATCTAAAAAATCACAATTTTCTACTTTATAACCTCTTAAAAAATAACTTAAGAAGCATAAATCGAATTGAGCGTTATATGTTGCAATAAGCTTTTTACCTGGTTTAGATAATAGGTTTAAAAATAACTGCTTAACTGTTTCTATATCTTCACCCTTAGTTTTTAAGTCTTGATCAGTTATATGTGTAAGATTAACAATTTCTTCGCTCAATTTTGCATTAGGGTCCTTTAATTTAATTAAAGAATTAATTTCATCAGTTATATATAATTCATCCCTTACACATTTAACTTCAATAACACCTAAATCTATTATTTGATCATTTTTGAAATCTAGACCAGTTGTTTCTGTGTCAAGACAAATAATAGTATCATATTTATCATATATAGATTTTAATATACTCATTTTATCACCAATAAAAGTATATCATATTATTTCAATAATTACTCAAAATGATGTATAATATTTACAAATTTATTTGTAAAGGAAGTAAGTAATAATGAATAGAGATAAAATATTAGAGCGCATTCATGAACTTAAGGCTCAAGGTGTAGAAGTACCTAGAGATGATATGATTAAAAGTGATGAACAAATAGAAGGTATTAGAAAAGCAAGTATTGCAAATACTAAAGTACTTGATGAAGTAGCTAAACAAATTAGACCTTTTATGTCAACTCATGAAATAGATGAAATAGTTAGAATTAAGTCTATTGAATTTGGTGGAAGATCTGCTGTATATGGATATGAAGGATATCCTGCATACACTTGTACATCAATTAATGATGCAGTTTGTCATGGTATTCCATCTAAAAAGGATGTATTAAAGCCAGGAGATATTGTAAATGTTGACTGTACTACATATGTAGATGGATATTATGGTGATTCATCTAGAATGTTTATAATAGGTGAAACTACTAAGGAAAGAAAAGATTTATGTGAAAGAGTTAAGAAAATGCTTGATAAGGCATTTGAATCTTTAGTTCCATGGGAAACTACACTTGGTGATATTGGATATATCATTAATAAGATGGCTACATCTTATGGTTATTCTGTAGTTAAAGAAGTTGGAGGACACGGTGTGGGTCTTGAACTTCATGAGGATCCTTATGTATGTCATGTTGGAAAGAAAAAAACAGGTATGTTAATTACTCCTGGAATGGTATTTACTATTGAACCTATGGTTAATATGGGTAAAAGACATGTATTCTTAGACGCTTCTAACGATTGGACAATTTATACCCAAGACGGTTCTGATTCAGCACAATGGGAATATACTATTGCAGTATTTGAGGACCATTGTGAAATATTGGCACATTAATTATGGAAAAGAATTGCGAAAATATATCAAAAGATTTAAAGAAGTTAAAGAAAGAGATTAAACATAATAAAAGACTTAATAAGCATCCTATAGTAGAACCACCTAAGAGAAGTGTATTAGAAGAGGTTGGCTCTAGTGTATCACATGGTATAGGTGCAATTTTAGCTATTGTAGGACTTGCATTACTATTAAACAAGAGTAATGATAGTTACCACATTGTATCAGCTGTAATCTATATGTTAGGATTATTCCTAATGTGTCTCAATTCATGTTTATATCATGCGTTTAGATGGAGAACTAAGGTTAAAAGAATATGGAGGAGATTTGATTATACTTCTATATATTTACTTATAGCCTCAACTTTTGCCCCTCTTCAACTTGTAGAACTTGCAAGAGAATATGGTGAAAAAGGACAAATGCTTGGTATTATCTATTTTATAGTAATGTGGTCACTTACAATACTTGGTATAACTCTAACTTGTGTATTTGGTCCTGAAAGAGTTAGGAAAGTTAATTTTCCTCTTTATTTTATAATTGGTTGGTCTGCTCTTTGTATGGTACCGGGCTGGATTAATCATAATATTAATTTGTTTATATATATTTTATCAGGTGGAATAGTATATTCACTTGGTATGATACCTTTTGCAGTATTTAGAAAAACTGAATCAGCTCACTTTTTGTGGCATTTATTTGTCCTAGCTGGCGCAATCGTTCAATTTATAGGTATCTATTTATACGTATTTTGTGCCTAAAAACTACTAATTTCTTTACAAAAAGTGATTTTTGTATAAATAATTTGCAATTTTGATTAAATTAATTTATACTATATAAAATTTTTTGATAAAGAAGGAAAATATATGAAAATTGCAGTTGTTACAGATATTGCAAGTGGCATATCTGATAAGGAATTAAATAAATATGATAATTTAAGGTTAATTGATATACCTTATTATATTGATAATAAAGAATATAGAGAACGTGATTTCGAAAGAGATAAATTCTTTGAAACTCTAGAAAAATCTAATTCAGTACATACAAGTCAACCTGCTATTAGCGATGTCCTTGCATGTTGGGATTCTCTACTTACAACATATGATTATGTAATTCATATTCCTATGTCATCAGCTCTATCTTCAAGTTTTTCAACAGCACAAATGCTTGCGAATGAAGATGATTATAGAAATAAAGTATATGTACTTGATTTACAAAGAATATCATTTAGTCAAAAGTGTGCAACTCTAGAAGCTTTAGAAATGATTAAAGAAGGTTTCACTGCTGAAGAAATAGCTCAATATTTAACTAAAACAAAACTAGATTCATCAATTTATATTAATGTACCTAATTTAAAATATTTAAAAAATGGTGGACGTCTAACTAAAGCTGTAGCTCTTATTGCAAGCCTTCTTGCGATTAAACCTGTACTTCAAATTCAAGGTGGAAAACTTGATATGTATAAGAAGACTAGAAGTTTAAAACAATCTTATGATGTTTTAATTAAAGCCTTAAAAGATGACTTAGATACTCGTTTTAAAGATTATGTTGAAAAAGATGAAATGGTTATGGGTATTGCTTATACTAATAATTTTGAATTATGTTCTGATTTAAAGGAAAAAATGGAAAAAGAATATCCTGGTCTTAAAGTTATGGTAATTGATCCATTATGTCAAACAATATCTTGTCATATTGGTCTTGATTGTATGGGCGTTGGCCTTATTAGAGTAAGAAAAGAAATTAAGTCTTTATTGTAAAATAAGGACTTTTTCTTTATAATAAGAAATAGAATTATAAGCGTGGTGATTTAAATGCGTTATACAAAGGCTAAATATGATAAAAAAGGTAGTATTAATTACTCTAGTAATGAAGATTTATCTTTAATAACTAATCAATTAGGTTTATATGAAGATGCGATGGAAAAATATCAAGTTGAATCTTTACAAGATCTTGAACGACTTATAATTTTAGGAAGTAATGAATATGCCCGTGTTAAACTTGCAATGGGACATAAGGTTTACTTTATATCTGGTACTAAGAAGAGAAAAGCTATTTTAGTTGGATATGCTGATCAAGGTAATTCACTTGATAGTGTAATCATTAGAAAGAAAAAAGAGGAAGTTGAAATACCATACACTCATCTTTTTATTTCTTCACGCGAATGTAAGAGAGCTAGAAAGTACAGACAAATATATAAATTGAATAAAGAACAATTTAGACGTATATTTGGAACTAGACCATTCAAACAAATGTATTTACTTGAAGTGGTTAGAGGAACTGATGAATTTATTATAGTTTATAAGCCTTATAAGACTTATTTTAAGAAGGTAGTAGATGATACATTTACTTTAGAATCATTAAAGAGTAAATATTCTATTGATGTTGAGAGTGAGTTTAGTGACAAAAGAAAAAAATATAAAGAAAGAACTAAGTATTTAAAAACAAAATGGATATAATTATTTCTTTGTTAAAACACGATAAGTTTAAAACAGTTTTGTATGGAATAATGCTTTTTGCATCAACTCTTTTACTAATAAGTGGATATCAAAGTATTTCAAATGACAAATACATTAATCAAGGATTTTCTTATCTTTATATTTGTATAATATATTTAGTTATTTATATTATAATGTTTATTTTTAATAGAAATAAAACTAATGTTATACTTGCAAGTATTTGCTTTATAATATGTTTTATATTGTTTATTATTGACTTAATAAAGTATCAAAATAATATTGAATTAGTTTATAGATATTTATTTTGTCTATTAAGTGTGATTTCTTTTATTTGTTTATTTAAAACTTGTTTAAAGTTTTTAAAGAGTTGAGGTATACTAGATGAATTTAATGCCATATGTTTGGATATTCTTTGCAATAGTTTTTGGTGGATATGCTATATTCTTATTCACAAATTATGACAAAGTAATTCCTGAAAGTTTTAAGAAGAACTACGATCATCCATTCTATGAATCATGGAGAATGCTTGCGGGAGCTGGATTTTTAGTTGTGTGTGCTGGTAATATTTTATTTGCAATGAGTGAATATCAAACTGAAATAGCGCCATATGTTACCTTACGTGTTTTAGGTGTAGCTATGTGGGTTATAGGATTTAGTATAGTTTATGTAATGAATAAGAAAGCTTTGAGATTATTCGAACCAGGATTCTATAAAGAATATGATGAGGCAAAAGAAAAAAAGGCAAGAATTAGGGAAGAGAAAAAAAGATTAAAGAAAGAAAAGAAAAATAAATCTTTAAATGAGGATAAAAAATAATGATTTTATATTTAATATTTGCGCTTGTTGCATTTATAACTGCAATTTTATTTTCCCTAGATAAATATCCACTTAAAGGATATAAAGAGTGTGTTTATGATCAAGCTAAAAAAACATATAGACAATTTGGTATGATTACTTGCTTTACACTTACATTAGGATTTGTCTTTATGGCACTATATGATTTAAGCATAAATCAAAATAATGATATGATTGTACTAGAAGGTTTTGGTTTAGCTTTACTTTTAATTGGTGTTATTGTTTTAGTTTTTGGACTTATAAGTTATCATAATAAACTAAATGATTACAAAAGAAGTGAAAATGAAAATAAGAATGAGTCTGTAATTAGACAAAGATGTGAAAATAAAGAGGAGGATAAATAATGTTAACTGGAAAACAAAAGAGTTATTTAAGAGGTCTTGCAAACCAAATTAAACCTGTTATGCAAATTGGTAAAGATGGTTTAAATGAAAGTAGTATTATTGAGGTATTAAATTATTTACATAAACATGAATTAATGAAGATTAATATTCTTCAAAATTCAGATACTACTTTAGATGAACTTAAGGCTGCATTTGAATCTATTGATGTAGAAGTTGTACAAACAATTGGTAGAACTATTGTTATATATCAAAGATCAGATGATGAGTCTATAGAACATATTAAATTACCAGTTTCTAAAACAAATAAGTAGCCTTTGAATATTTCAAAGGTTTTTATTTTTTTACGATCTAATTTATGGTAAAATAGTTTAAAAGATAATTGAGGTTTTTATATGAAAAGAATTATATTAGTTGATGGTAACTCTTTAATGTATAGAGCATATTATGGATTTGGTGACCCTTCTAAAATGAGACCAAATTCTAAAGGTATATATACTAATGCATGTAATGCGTTTATAAGAATGATTCATAATTTAATAAATAAAGAAGATTACGATAATATTTTAATTGCATTTGACAAGGGTAAGCACACATTTAGACATGAAATTCAAGCTGATTATAAAGCAGGAAGAAGTGCAATGCCTGATGAGATGCGTATGCAAATAGCTTATTTAAAGGATTTTTTGAAGCGCGCAAATATTAAACAACTAGAAATAGCTGATTATGAAGCTGATGATATTATTGGTACTATGTCTTATATAGCGGAAGCAAATGGATATCACTGTGACATATATTCATCTGATAAGGACTTACTTCAACTTGTTTCTGCTAATTCAACTGTTCATATGACTATTAAGGGTATGAGTGAACTTGAAGATTATACTGTTGAACATTTTAAAGAAGTTTATGGTATTACTCCTCATCAATTTATAGATCTTAAAGCACTTATGGGTGATAAGAGTGACAATATATCAGGGGTACCTGGAATAGGGCCTAAGAAGGGTATTAAGTTACTTCAAAGTTATGGTTCAGTAGAAGGTATATTAGAACACACTAGTGAACTTACTAAATCTGATAAAGAAAAATTTCAAGAAAATAAAGATTTAGTTTTAACTTGTAAGAAAATGGTTACTATATTGCGTGATGCACCTATAGGTATTACCCTTGATGATACTAAAAAACAAGAACCTGATAACGAGGCTTTAAAAGAACTTTATGAATATCTTGAACTTAATGGATTATTAAAAGAAATGAAGTCAACTCAAGTTGAACCTGAAACTCATGATATTAACTATACAGTTATCAATAATACTCATGATTTAGTTAAATGTTTAGTAAATAATTCAGCTATTTATTTTGAAACATTATCAAATAATTATCATAAAGAAGAAGCTATTGCAATTGCAATAAAGAATGTAAATGGTATTTTTATTGTACCAAGTGAAGTATTAAGTAAGAGTAATGATGCAAAATTATATTTTAGTGATAAAACTTTAGAAAAAACTGTATTTGATTATAAGAAATCTTATGTTTTATCTAAAAAACTAGGTCTTACTTTAAATGGAGTAACATTTGATATGCTTCTTGCAAGCTATGTAATCAATCCATCTCTTGCAAGCCATGAATTTAAAACAGTAGCTCAAAGTTTTGAATATTATGATGTTGATTTTGATGAATCAATTTATGGTAAAGGAACTAAGAAAAAAGTACCTGATGAAGAGATACTTTATACTCATGTAGCTAAAAAGGTTAATGCCCTATACTTACTTAAAAATCAAATTAAAGATAAGGTTAAATCACAAGGCTGTGAATATTTATTATATGAAGTAGAAATGCCACTATCTAAAGTACTTGCGGAAATGGAAATGGAAGGCGTTAGCGTAGATTTAGAGGAATTAAATAGACAAAAGTCTAGTTTGAAGGAACGTATTGATTTTATTGAACTTGAAATATATCGTTTATGTGGAGAGGAATTTAATATTCAATCTCCTCGTCAACTTGGAGTAGTATTATTCGAACACTTAAATTTACCTTGTTCTAAGAAGACTAAAACAGGATATTCAACAAATCAAGAAATACTTGAAGGCCTAATTGGACGTCATCCGGTAATTGAATATATTTTAACCTATAGACAATTAACTAAATTATATCAAACATATATTGAAGGCTTAACTAGCCAAATATTTAGTGATAATAAGGTTCATACTATCTATGAACAAGCCCTAACTGAAACAGGTAGACTTTCATCAATTGAACCTAATTTACAAAATATACCTGTTAGAAGTGAAGAGGGAAAGAACATTAGAAAGTTCTTTGTACCAAATGAAAAAGGTGATTTATTCTTGTCTTGTGACTATTCACAAATTGAACTTAGAGTACTTGCACATTTAGCTAATGTTTCAAAACTAATTGAAGCATTTAATAATAATGTTGATGTTCATTCATCTACAGCTGCAAATATTTTTAATGTGAAAACAGAAGAAGTTACAAGTGATTTAAGAAGAAAAGCTAAAGCTGTTAATTTTGGTATTATTTATGGTCTTTCAGCTTACGGACTAGCTCAAGAAACAGGATTTTCTAATAAAGAAGCTCAAAACTTTATAAATAAATACTATGAATTATATCCTGAAATTAAGATATATATGGATGAAACTATTGAATTCTGTAAAGTTAATGGCTATGTAAAAACAATATTAGAGCGTAGACGTTACATTCCAGATATTAATTCAAGTAATCATATGATGAAAGAATTTGCAAAAAGAACAGCTATGAATGCACCTATTCAAGGATCAGCTGCTGATATTATTAAAATGGCTATGGTTAAGTTATATGATAAACTTGAAAGTGGTAACTATAAGTCTAAATTACTTCTTCAAATTCATGACGAATTAATATTAGAAGTAAAGAAAGATGAATTAGAAAGTGTTACTAAACTTGTTGAAGAAACAATGGATTCTATAATTGAATTAAAAGTTAAATTAGAAGTATCTAAGGATATAGGAAACACTTTATACGAGGTGTAAGTTTATGCCAGAATTACCAGAAGTTGAGTGCGTAATAAGAGCACTAAAAAAGAACTTAATAGGTCAAAGTATTAAATCTATTAAATGTACTTATAAAGAAATGATTAAAGAGGATTATGATACTTTTTGTGCTACTTTAATCGGTAAGGAATTTAGAGATATTACAAGAAAAGGGAAATACATAATATTCCATTTGAGCTCTGATACTTATTTAGTAAGTCATCTAAGAATGGAGGGTAAATATTTTTTAACTCTTAAAAATTCTATATCAAATCCTCATATCTTAGTAGAATTTGAAACTGATGATTATACTTTATATTATCAAGATGTAAGAAAGTTTGGCGTAATGTATACTAAAACAAGTGAGAACTTGTTTACAACAGAACCACTTTCGAAAGTGGCGAATGACCCAATTGAGGGCGTTGATGTAGAAGGAATCTTTAATAAGCTTAAGAAACTAAAAAAGCCTATTAAAGAAGCTTTACTTGATCAAAGTATTATGTCAGGTCTTGGTAATATTTATGTAGATGAAGTATTATTTAAAGCTTCTATCTCTCCTTTAAGAAAATCATGTGATATTTCTTTAAATGAAGTAGAAAATATAGTATCATATTCAAAAGAAATATTTTTGCTTTCTATAGAACTTGGTGGTACAACTATTAGGTCATTTACAAGTTCATTTCATCATATAGGACATTATCAAGACAAGTTATTAGTACATACTAAAGAGTATTGTCCTATATGCAAGAAAAAACTAGAAGTTATTCGAATTGGAGGAAGAAGTAGCTATTATTGTACAAATTGTCAAAAATAGCAAAAATTTTATGGTTATTGGTATTACTGGTGGTATTGCAAGTGGTAAAAGTTTTGTATCTAGCGAGTTAGAACGTCGTGGATACTTTGTACTTGATACAGATAAATTATATAAAGAATTATTATTAAAAGGGAATGCTTGTTATAACGCAGTAGTAAAGGTGTTTCCCTATTTAAATAGTGATTTATCTATTGATACTAAAAAACTTGGTTCTATAGTATTTAATAATAAAGATGAATTAAAAAAATTAAATGATTTAGTTCACCCTATAATATACAAAGAATGTGAACGTATTATTGCGCGTCACAAAGATGAAACAATGTTTTTAGTAGTACCATTAATGTTTGAATCAGGATTTGATAAACTTTGTGATAAAATCATTTGTGTATATGTATCTTTTGATACACAAGTAATGCGTTTAATGGCACGTGATAATATAGAAAAAGAACTTGCTATTAAGAAGATTAATAGCCAAATGGATGTCAAAGAAAAAATGGGTAAGTCAGATATATTATTAGAATCTTGTCTAGATTTTAATGATACTATTAAAAATATTGATAAGTGTTTAAAGGAGATTTAAAATGAGTAAAACATATGAAACAAGTGAACAAGGTAAGGTTGAATATCTTCAAACTCACTATTATAAGTGTTTTAGTGATAAAATGCTTGAATTTATACCAAAACTTTTTACTGAACATTATGGATTTAAAGTTGTAGCGGTAAATGATGATTATTCTGAAATTTGTGCATATTCAACTAAAGAGGATATAACTGTAAAAGTAACTCAAGTTGAAGTTAATAGAACAGCTGTAGATTTCTTTATTTCAACTAGAACTCTATTTGATTTTGGAAAAACTAAAAAATTAATTTTAGATATTTATAATGAAATTTCTAAGAGTTTTGAATATCTAGGCGTATCTTTAAATAATGGTACTGAAACTAATGGTACAAAACATGAATAAGAAAGATTCAATTAAGGATTATAAGGTATTAATTTATAATAGTAGTAATCTATCAATTGAAGAATTGAAATCTCTTAATTTATTATATGGCCCATTAATGGGTTCTTTAGCTTTGCAAATTTATTTAACTTTTTCCTCACTAGAAGAAAGTTTATTTACTCATGAAAATATTTTTGATATTTTAAACATTAGTGAAAAAGATTTTATTGAAGCTAGATCTAAATTAGAAGCTTTAGGTTTAGTTGAAACTTATATTGATTCATCTAGCTATTACTATTTTTTACTTCACCCACAAAAGGCTAATTCCTTTATTAAAAGTGGAGTGTTAGGTATTTATTTAAATTCTAAAATAGGTAGTGATAATTTAAAGAAGATTTTAACTTGTTTTAAGAAAAAAGTACCAAACTTAAATGATTTAAAAAATGTTACTAAAAATTTTGATGAAGTATTTGAGATTAAGAATGAAGAGTCTTCTAATTTAAAGAATATAAATTTATCTGATTCTAAGACTAAAACTATTAATTTAAAATCAAGTTTTGATATAGATGAAGTTATAAATCAAATTAATACATCATATATTAAATCGAGTTTAGATGAATTTAAGAAATATATATCTAATATAGAAGCTGTATATAAAATATCTAAAGAAGATATTATTACTACATATAATCAAAGTATTGTAAATGATACATTTAACAGGCAAACTTTTATAAGAAAAATAAAATTAATATATGAAAGAACGAGTAATGGTAATATAGTATTCCAAGCTAAAGATGATAGCCAAGATGATGTTGTAAAAGCTTTTAATGAGGTAAGTGCTTCTGAATTACTTGAAAAAGAAAATTTAAATACGCTTAAAAATATGGGTGTAGTTGCAGAAATATATAATGAAATACCTTATGAAAAAACGATAGTAAATATGATGATTTATTCAGTTATTTCAAAGCTTCACGAACTTCCAAAGCTAGGATATTTTGAAGCTATGTATAACACAATGAAGGAACATAATATTAATACAAGTCTTGAGGCTTATGATTATTTATTTACTGAAACAGAAAATAAAGAAAGTAAAAAGAAAGTATATACAAAAAAACCTAGAATCAAGGATAATAATCCTGATTGGGCTAAACAAGCAAATAATGACATTTTGAAAGGATTTAATAAGGTGGAAGATGATGACTGATTTAAAAAAATTAGCTAATAAAAATAATATAAATACTAATTCATTATCACTTGTTGAATCTTTAAAAAGTGAAAAGTGTTTTTCTAATGTAGATATTAATGAATCTAATGTATTTCAATATCTTGAGGTTTTTAATTCAATTAAACATTGCGAGTCTTGTACATCACTAGATTCTTGTAAAAACAATGTTAAAGGCTTTACTAAATATTATGATTTAAAGTCAAGTACTGTTAAAGCTAAAGCTTGTAAATATAAAGAAATACTTGAAAAGAAAGAATTCGATTCACGTCTATTTAAGACTATGTTTATGCCTGATAATGTTCTTTCTTATACTCTAGATACATATAATTTAGATACACCAAGAAGAAAGACTGCCTATAAGTGTGCAACTAGATTTATAACAAATCCTAAAGAGGAAACAGGTTTATTTTTATCTGGTACATTTGGAATTGGTAAAACTTATTTACTTGCGTGTGTTGCAAATGAATTATCTAGGCGCGGTATTTCGGTAATTCTAGCTTATTTTCCTGATTTAGTAAGAGAAATTAAGAATAATATGACTAATGGTGAAAAGCTAGAAGAGATCATTAATAGACTAAAGAGTATTGATGTATTAATGCTTGATGATTTAGGTAGTGAGAATTTAAGTAGTTGGTTAAGAGATGAAATATTAGGACCAATTTTAAATTATAGATATGAGGCTCATATGCCAGTTTGCATATCATCTAATCTATCTATTGAAGAATTATCAGAACATTTTTCAAAAACAAGTGATTCAATAGACACCGTTAAGGGTGCAAGACTTATGAAAAGATTACAAGGTGTCTGTGGCAACTATATAGAATTTTAATTTAAAATTTGGTATAATTAAATTGTATAAAAAGAGGTATATATAATATGAAAATTGCGGTTATTGGTATTGGTGCAAGTGGCTCTTATTATGCTTGCAAATTATCTAAGACAAATGAAGTAATTACTTTTGATAATTATGCTAGCAAGGTTGATGAAGTATCTACTAATGGTATTAACCTAATTGAGGGCGAAGATACTACTAATTATAAAGTTAAATGTTTTAAAGATGGTACTGTAATAAACAAGACTATGGATTTAGTTTTAGTTTGTGTTAAATCAACTCAAACAAGTGAAGCTATTAAAGCTAACAATTCCTTATTTGGACCAAATACGCTAGTTCTTACTATGCAAAATGGTTTAGGTAACATTAGAGATATAGCTAAGTATGTAAATCCTGAAAACATTGTAATTGGATGTAATAAAGCTAATTTAACTAGTATTAATTTAAATACAGTTAAGGTTACAGGAAAAGATGTTGTTTACTTTGGCGGAGCTTTAGAAGATAAGAAGAATGCGCTTATCTGCAAGGTTTTATTTACTAAGGCTAGTATGGAAAGCGAAGTAAGTGATGACTTAAAGAAACTTGTATGGACTAAAGCTATCATTAATTCTATTACTAATCCTTTATGTGCATTATTTAAGTGTAAGATTAAGGTATTATACGAAAATAAGAATTTCTATGATATTGTAATTAGATTAATTGAAGAAGGTGTAGAGATTGCACGTGTAAGTGGTGCTAATCTTTCTAAGAATGAACTTATTGAACAATTTACAAACATTGTTTATTCTTTAGGTAATTCTTATCCTTCAATGTACCATGATGTTCAAAATGGTAAGATTACTGAAATTGATAAACTTAATGCAAAGTTCTTAACTATTGCATATAAGAATCAAATTGAAATTCCTTTTAATGAATTTATTGTAAATTCTATTAAGGGTATGGAAAAAATATATTAATTAAACTAAAGGAACTACTTCAATGTAGTTCTTTTTTTCCTTGAGAAATAATTAAATAAATGTTAAAATAATTTAGTATTTTAAAGAGGTTTATTTATGAAATATTCAAGACATGAAGTAAGAAAATTTGCAATGCAAGTTTTATATTTATTAGATCAAAATAAAACTAGTATTGAAACTGATAAAAAAAGAGAATTAAAGAAGGCTAAAGAGAATGCACAAGATAATAATTTAAGCTTTGATGAAGTTAATTATAAATATAAGGGAAACTATCATGTATTAACTTTAGCTGAAGCTATTGAACAAGTATTTGATAATTTTGAAAAGTCAGATGATGCAGTTGTAATGGTTAATTATGCAACTCTTAATTTAGATAAGATTGATGAATTACTTAACTCAAGTTTAGTTAATTATTCACTAGATAGATTAAATTTAGTAGATAAGGCTATTTTACGCCTTGCAGTATCTGAATTATTAAACAAACAAATCGCAAGTGAAATTGTTATTAACGAGGCACTAGAATTAACTCGTGAATTTACTGACAACGGTGATAATAAGGCTGTTAGATTCAATAACAAAGTGCTTGATACTGTAAAGAGTAAAATAAATTAATATGGATAATAAATATTTGACTGTAACAGCGTTAAATAGATATATTAAATATAAATTTGATTACGATAATAATCTAAAAGGGATCATGATTGAAGGGGAAATTTCTAATTTTAAGAGACATGCAAGAGGTCATTTTTATTTCACATTGAAAGATGATTTTTCCCAAATATCATGTATAATGTTTGCCTCTCGTGCTCAAAGTGTTAATTTTCAACCAAAAAGTGGAGACAAGGTTTACATTACTGGCGATGTACTAGCTTATGAACAAGGTGGTACTTATCAAATTTATGTTAACACTTTAAAAAACGCAGGAATTGGTGATTTATATTTAAAGTATGAAGCTTTAAAGAAGGAATTGGAGACTGCAGGACTTTTTGATCCTAAATATAAGAAACCTATTCCTAAATACCCTCGTGTTATTGGGGTTATTACATCAGATACTGGTGCAGTAATTCATGACATCAAAACTACAACTGAACGTAGATATCCACTTGTAAAGATTATTTTATATCCATGTCTTGTACAAGGAGAAAATGCTAAAGAATCTATTGTAAAGCAAATTAAGAAGGCTAATGAGGACAGGCTAGCTGATGTTTTAATTGTAGGTCGTGGTGGTGGATCGCTTGAAGATTTATGGGCATTTAATGAAAAAGTGGTGGCTCTGGCTATATTTGATTCTTTAATTCCTGTTATTTCTGCCGTAGGCCATGAATCTGACACTACGATTGCTGACTTTGTAGCAGATAAGCGTGCCGCAACTCCAACTGCTGCAGCTGAGATTGCAACACCTAATATATTAGATATTAAAGAATATTTAGATAAAACAGTAAATGACACTACAAGATTAATTAAAAATAAATTTAATGATTTATCTCAAAGCTTATCTAAACTTGATGAAAGATTAGATAATTTAAGTCCTGAACATAAATTAAAGGAAAAAAAGTCAAATCTTGATCTTTATTATAAGAATTTAAATTTATATATGTTAAATATATTAAATACTTTATCAAGTAATTTAGATAAGACTTCAAGTTTATTGAGACCTAATATTAAATCAACACTTGAAAATAAAGTGTCAGTTTATAAAGTGCTTAACGCTAAACTTGATTCCCTAAGTCCTTTAAAGATTATGGATAAAGGATTTAGTATGGTTAAGACAAATGATAAGGTAATTAGATCAACTGATGAGGTAAGTATTGGTTCTCTTGTTGACATTACTTTAAAAGATGGTACATTAAAAGCTAAAGTAAATGAGGTAGTTAAAAATGGAAGATAAGAGTTTTGAAGAATTAATGCATGAATTAGAAGAAACAGTTAAAAAGTTAGAAAATAGAGATATTTTACTTGATGATGCAGTTAAAGAATATTCTAAAGGGTTAGAATTATCTAAGAAGTGTTATGAAATTTTAGATAAGAATAAGAAACTTGTAACACAAAAAATGACTGAACAAGGATTAGAAGATATTGATTTAGACTAATTATAAATAAGTTTAGGGGGCAAAAGTTATGGACTTGTTGTCGATTAAAGACCCTTCTTTTTTAAGAGATTTATCTAAGAAGGAGCTTAAAGAATTATGCAAAGAAATCAGAGAATTCCTAATTGAAAATGTATCTAAAACTGGAGGACATTTGTCTTCTAATTTGGGTATAGTGGAATTGACTGTAGCTATGTTGTATGTTTTTAATGATAAAAATGATAAGTTTATATTTGATGTAGGACATCAATCATATACTTATAAAATATTAACTGGACGTGCTAGTGAATTTGTAAATTTAAGAAAATTTAATGGTCTATCTGGCTTTATTAACTATGATGAGTCAGAATATGATGTATTTGAATCAGGACATTCATCAACATCAATTTCAGCTTTATCAGGTTTTTTAATTGCAAAAGAAAACGGCGAAAAGATTAATGATTGTGTTGCAATTATTGGGGACGCATCTATTTCTAATGGTGAGGCTTTTGAAGGATTAAATTTCTTATCTACTTTTAAGAATGAGCGCCCTATTGTTATTTTAAATGATAATCAAATGGCTATTTCAAAAATGGTCGGTGGAACAAGCCACACATTTGAAATGTTAAGAAGATCAAAGCTTTATCATGGTCTTAAGGCTACACTATGTTTTATCTTCCCTAAATTTATAACAAATTGGTTCCATAAGGTTAAGAAAGGTCTTAAAGCTTTCTTTCAACATGATAATTATTTTGAAGATCTAAATCTAGATTATTTCGGTCCTTATAATGGAAATAATATATCAGAATGTATTAGAGTACTTGAAAGAGCTAAAAAGAGTAAGGAACCGGTAATTATTCATTTATACACTAAAAAAGGTTTAGGATATAAGTTTGCTGAAGAAGACGAGGAAGGTAAATTCCACGGTGTTAGTGCTTTTGATATAAATACTGGTAAATCTTTGAAAGTATGGAAGGAAAATGAAATATCATATTCTGAAGCTATTTCAAGAACTATTTTAAAGCTTAAATGTGATAAAAAAATAGTTTGTGTAACTCCAGCTATGATTGTTGGTTCTAGACTTAAAAAATTAAAAGAAACATTCCCTCATTCTATATATGATGTAGGAATTGCTGAAGAACATGCAGCTAGTATGTGTGCTGCACTTGCACTAAATAATCAACGTCCTATATTATTTATGTATTCAACATTTGCCCAAAGAGCTTATGATCAAATCTTAAATGATATATCAAGAAGAAAACTAGCTGTAACTATTTGTATTGATAGAGCTGGTATAGTGTCAGGTGATGGTTCAACTCATCAAGGTATTTATGATGTTGCGATGTTCTTATCAATGCCTAATATGATTATTTGTCAAGGTAAGAACTTACGTGAGACTGAAGGATTACTAAAATATATTACAACCATAAACTATCCATCAGTTATTCGTTTCCCTAAAAAAGCGGATTTGTTTGATGATAATGAAATTACAATTGATAATTTTAATTGGGACATTTTAAGAAGAGGTAAGAATGTAGTTATTTCTTATGGACCAGATATTTTAAATATTTTGAAATTAGTAGAAGATAATAATCTTGATTTAGAAGTGGTAAATGCACGTTTCATTAACCCTCTTGATACTGATTATTTAGAGTCTATTAAGGGTAAAAAAGTGCTAGTATATGAACAAGTATGCGAAAATGGTGGACTTTTTTCACAAATTTCATCTTATAATGAGAAATTTAGACTAAATTTGACTATATTACAAATGGCGATACCTCAAAATGCATTGATTCCATGTGGTGATGTAGATAGTATCAAAAAACTTTATAATCTAGATGATGAGTCCTTATTAAAGGAGTTAAAAGCCTTATGCGACTAGATTTGTATTTAACAACTAATGGATATTTTAAAACTAGATCTAGAGCACAAAATGAAATTAAAGCTGGTCATGTATTAGTGAATTCTAAAGTAGAAAAAGCAAGCTATCAAGTAGAAGAAGGGGACTTAATTGATGTTATTAACGCTATTCCTTATGTATCTAGAGGAGGATTAAAACTAGAGAAAGCTATTAAGGTTTTTAATCTTGATTTTAAAGATAAGGTAGTACTTGATATAGGTGCTTCAACTGGAGGATTTACTGATTGTGCACTTAAGAATGGTGCAAAGAAAGTTTATGCTGTAGACGTAGGGTCTAATCAGTTAGATGAATCTTTAAAGAAAGATTTGCGTGTAATATCTTTAGAAAATACTAATATTTTAGATACTGATATTAAAGAGAAAATTGATTTTCTAGTTATGGATGTATCTTTTGTATCTATTATTCATTTAGTAAGTGCTATAAAGAAATATTTAAATGATACAAATAAGTTAGTATGTTTAATTAAACCTGAATTTGAATCTAAAGAATTAAATAAAAAAGGTATTATAAAAGATAAAAAAGCACACATGGAAATTTTAAATAATGTATATAGGTCACTCGCTGAAAATGGCTTATTTATCAACGCACTAGATTATTCACCAATTAAAGGTGGTTCTGGTAATATTGAATTTATATCTATAATTGAGACAAAATATAAATCGAATATTGATATAAAAGAAGTTGTAAATAATGCTCATCAAATGGAGTAATATATGTTAGAAAGACTAAGTGTTAAAAATTTTGCAATTATTGAAGATATTGATATTAATTTTAAAAATGGATTTAACGTTATATCAGGAGAAACTGGCGCAGGTAAATCACTTATAATTGACGCAATTAAAATTGTACTTGGAGCGCGTGCTCAATCAAGTTTAATAAGATATGGAACAAATGAAGCTAAAATTTTGGCTTCTTTTTCTAATTTGTCTTATGAATTAATTGATTTATTAAAGAAATATAATATTGGTTATAATAATTTACTTACAATTGAAAGAATAATATCTAAAGATAAATCATATATTAAAATTAATTCTAAACAAGTAACTTTAAATGAACTAAAAGTTATTGGAAATAGTCTTGTAAACTTTCATTCACAAAATGATAATTTAAAACTATTAAATAAAGATAATTATATTTCTTTTATTGATTCTTTTATCTCTTACGACCTTTCTGATCTTTTGACAGATTATTTAAATAAAAGAGAACAATATTTGAATGATTATAAAGAATTAGAAAAAAGTGAAAAAACTAAAAAAGAGACAATTGAAAAACAAGAATATTATAAATTTGTCTTAAATGAACTTGAAGAACTAGAGTTAACTGATTCATTATATGATGATCTAGATTTAGAAATTAAAAAATTATCTAATTATGATAAGATATATTCGCGTGCCAAAGAGGCGATAGATAGTCTAGATAATGAATATTTCAATCTAGATATTATTTATAAAGTAGAAAGTAGTTTATCAAAAATAAGTGAATTAGATAAAGATATTGAAAATTTTAGTACTAATTTAAGTACAAGTTATGAATTATTAAGTAGTACTTTAGAAGAGATGAAAGCTTATTTATCAAGTTTAGAATATGATCCTGCTTATTTAAATGATTTAATATCAAAACAAAAGAAAATCGATAATGTATGTTTAAAATATCATAAATCTTATCAAGGCTTACTTGAATATAAGAATTTTATTAAAGAAGAATTAGATAAAAGTGAAAACTATAGTGACTTTATTGAAACTTTACATAAGAAATTAAAATCAAGCTTTGATGAAACTATAAATTCTGCTTTAAACTTAAGCAAGTTAAGAAAAGATAATGCAATAAAACTTGAAGAGTTATTAATTAGTGAATGTAATGATTTAGAAATGCAAAATATGCAATTTAAAATAGAATTTAGTGATCTCTCTTATACTGATTATTTAAATAAAGATATATTTAAACCTCATGGAATTGATGATGTTGAATTTAAAATTTCTCTTAATCTAGGAGAACCAATGCTAAATCTAGCTGATGTAGCAAGCGGTGGAGAAATGTCTAGAATAAGTCTAGCATTCAAATCTATTTTATCTAAAAATTCGAAATATTCATTATTTATATTTGATGAAATTGATACCGGTGTTTCAGGTCTTGTTTCTTATAAGATGGCTTTAAAAATAAAGAGAATAAGTGAGAATGTACAAACACTTGTTATTTCTCATATGGCACAAGTACAAGCACTAGCTAGTAATGTATTATTTATCTATAAAGAAACTAAAAATGAAAGAACTATTACTAAAGTTAAATCTTTAAATGATGAAGAAAGAGTAGTAGAACTAGCTAAAATGATTTCAGGAGGGGAAGTTAGAGATAGTGCAATAATTCAAGCTAAAGAGATGTTAAAGCATTAAAAAAACATGGCCTAAACCATGTTTAAATTAATGATATTAAATCATCAAGACTATTAACATTTAATTCCTTAAATGATGCAATACCAAATAAGTTTGCAATTTCCTTTAATTCGTTATAAGTATTTGATTTGATAAAGTATTCTACTCTTTGATCTAGTTTTGATTTAAAATAACAAACAAATTCTGCTTTAAAGTTTGAATAATCTAATCCTATTGAATATACATGATAGAAGTGACTTGGATAATCAAGACTAATAGTTAAAGCCATTAAAGATAAATTATCAAAACCAATTATATGTTTATTTGCATAGTTTTTGTTAAAACGATAACGTTTTTCTAAAGATGGAATAATATTATTCATTATTTCTTCTTGATAATACATACTGTATAAGTAATCAGATTTAAAAGATTCAAATAATAATTGATTCTTTTTAATATCTAGTGAAGGGAATAGTGCGACAAGAGCAATTCCTTTTTCATTAGATACTTCTTGAGCTTTCTTTAAAGTTACGAATGGATTAACAGAAGATAGTATATAATATGTATCATATGTTTTAGTTTCAAAACGATATTCATTTGGAGTAATAACCGCAGTTGAAATATAAATGTTTAAATTTTTGCAATAAGTTTTGGATAAGTCTAACATAAAAATCACCTAAAATTATTATATATGAAAGTTAAATTAAAATAAATAGAATAATATTTTTAGCACTTAACACTTGACAGTGCCAACAAATCAACCTATAATAGTCTTGTGAATTTTGGAGGTATTTAAAATGGCACAAAAGTATAAATTTAAAACAGAAACAAAACGTTTATTAGATATGATGATTAACTCAATATATACACATAAGGAGATTTTCTTACGTGAACTTATTTCAAATGCGAGTGACGCAATTGATAAGAGACATTATCTATCATTAACAAATCAAAATATTAAAAATTTAGATTATGAAATTAAAGTAGAAGCAAATAAGGAAGCTAGAACGCTAACTATTACTGATAATGGTATTGGTTTTACTCATGATGAATTAGTTAATAATCTAGGTACCATTGCAAAATCAGGTAGTAAGCAATTTGTTGAAGAAATGGCTGAAAATGATAAGAAGGATGTAGACATTATTGGTCAATTCGGTGTAGGATTCTATTCAGGATTTATGGTTGCTGACCTAATTGAGGTATATACTAAGTCTCCACTAGATGAAAAAGGATATAAGTTTGTATCTGAAGGACTTGATTCTTATACTATTGATGAGACAGATGCAGAAGAAGGTACAAAGATCGTTCTTCATTTGAGAGAAAACACTGAAGATGTTAACTATGATAACTATTTAGATGAATATACTATTAAGGATTTAGTAAGAAAGTATTCTGATTATATTAGATATCCTATTAAGACTTGGGTTACAAAGTATAATACTTTAGATGAAAAGGATGAAAATGGTAATCCTAAGACTGAAGAAACTAAGGAACTTGAGACAATCAATTCTCAAACTCCTATTTGGAAGAAAGATAAGAAAGATGTTACTGATGAAGAATTAAATTCTTTCTATAAGTCTAAGTTTTCAGACTGGCAAGATCCACTTCTTACTATTCAATCTAATGTTGAAGGTAATGTAACATATAAAGCATTATTATTCATTCCAGCTAAGGCTCCATATGATTTATATAATTCTAATTATGAGAAAGGTCTTCAATT
Organism: uncultured Eubacteriales bacterium; assembly: GCA_963628445.1. Taxonomy (GTDB): domain Bacteria; phylum Bacillota_I; class Bacilli_A; order Acholeplasmatales; family Anaeroplasmataceae; genus JAEELC01. The sequence continues at coordinate 19,461 of CAVGEZ010000004.1, read as the reverse complement.
ATATACTAAGGGTGTATTTGTAATTGATAAGTGTAAAGAATTAATTCCTGATTACTTAAAGTTTGTAAAAGGACTTGTAGATACTGAGGACCTACCTTTAAACATTTCTCGTGAAATGCTTCAAGAAGATAAAGCTTTAACTCAAATTGCAAAATCTGTTGAATCTAAGATTTTATCTGAATTAAAGAAATTACTTGAAAAAGACAGAGAAAAGTATGAAAAGTTCTTTGAAGCTTATGGTGTTAACCTTAAGTATGGTATTTATGAAAACTTTGGAGCTAAGAAAGATAAGTTACAAGATTTAATCTTATTTGAATCTATTAATTCTGATAAAAAGATTACCTTAAAAGAATATAAGGATAGTATGGTAGAAGGTCAAAAGAACATCTACTTTGCATCTGCACAAAACAAGGCACAAGTATTAAGCTTACCTCAAATTGATTCAATTAAGGCTAAAGGATATGATTGTTTAGTATTAACTGATCATGTTGATGAATTTATGCTTCAAGTATTAAGAGAATATGATAAGGTTGAATTTAAGAATGTAAATTCATCAGATTTAGACCTACTTACTGATGAAGAAAAAGAAGCTTTAAAACAAACTGAAACTGATAATAAAGAATTACTTGATTCTATTAAATCTAACTTACCTGATTTAAAAGAAGTTAAGATTTCTAATAGAGAGATGAGTTCAGCATGTATGTTGTCAAGTGGTGAAGGATTATCATTTGAAATGGAAAAGGTTTTAAATGCTCAACAAGATACTGATGGTAAGGTTAGAGCTGAAAGAATTCTTGAAATCAATCCTAAACATGAATTATTTACTTTAATTCAAGATGCTTATAAAGAGGATAAGGAGTCTATTAAAGATTTATCAGAACTTTTATATGATGAAGCTTTAATTAATCAAGGATTAACTGTAAGTGATACTAAGAGATTTACTACTCTTCTTGAAAACCTAATGACTAAATCATTAAAGAAATAATAATAGAATGAAGTTGCCAATTTGGTGACTTCTTTTCTATTGATTTTTTACGGCAGTTTTGATATTATTTTAAATTGTGATTTTTTTGAAGTATAAGACTTGAAAATAACTTTTAATTTATTTGTAAAAATGATATAATTTTTAGTGTTTATGAAAGGAGGCACTTTATGGCAGATAATATAAAGAAAAGTAATTTAGAACGTTTACAAAAAATTATGGCCTCTTGTGGTGTTGCGTCTAGAAGAAAATGTGAAGAACTTATTTTAGCAGGTAAAGTTACTGTAAATGGAGTTGTAGTAAAGGAATTAGGTACTAAGGCTAGTTATAGTGATGAAATTAGAGTTAATGGAAACCAAATTGCTAAAGAAGAAAAAGTTTATTATGTTTTAAACAAACCTACTGGTTATCTTACAGCTGCAAGTGATGAACTAGGTAGAAGAACTGTAATGGATTTAATTGAGGATCAAGATTTAGTTAATAGAATTTTCCCTATTGGTAGACTTGACTATGATACTAGTGGATGTTTACTTCTAACTAATGATGGTGATTTAGCTTTAAAGTTAACTAAATCAAGTAATAATATTGAAAAAGAATATTTAGTAAGAGTTAGAGGATGCCTTAAGAATGAAGACCTTGATAAGATTAGAAAAGGTGTAGTAATTGATGGCAAGAAAACTAAGAAGAGTAAGGCAAAGATTTGTGAATATGACAAGGAATTTGATACTACTCAAGTTAGTATAATTATTACTGAAGGTAGAAACAGAGAAATAAGAAAGATGTTTGACTCAATCGGCTTTGAGGTTAAGAAACTAAAACGTGTTCGTTTTGCATGTATCACTTGTGAGGGATTAGCATTAGGACAATATAGACCTTTAAAGATAAAAGAAGTTAAAACATTATATAGTTTATAATAATATTGTGATATAATATTAAAAGAAATTGAAATTAAGGTGAATCGGATGAAAAACTTTCAAGTAGCAATAGATGGACCTGCTGGTAGTGGTAAGTCGTCTATATGTCAAATAGTAGCCAATAGACTTGGCTTTACACATATCGATACAGGTGCAATGTATAGAGCAGTAACACTTGAAGCTATGCGTAGAGAAATAGATTTGGCTGATGAAGATCAATATAATTTTATTGATTCTATTAATTTAATTTATGAAGGTACTAAGACTTTTCTTGAAGGTGAAGATGTATCTGATGAAATTAGATCTATTCCAGTCACAAGGAGTGTATCTACAGTTTGTTCACTTAAACGTGTAAGGGATAAGATGTTATACTTTCAAAGAGAAAGTGCAAAAAGAGGTCTTGTATTAATGGATGGCAGAGACATTGGTACTGTAGTTTTACCTGATGCTGATTTAAAAATCTTCTTAACAGCTGATCCAGCTGAAAGAGCAAACAGAAGATTAAAAGAATTATTGCTTAAGGGTGAACAAACAGACTATGAAACTGTACTAGAGGATATTAAGACTCGTGATTATAAGGATTCTCATAGAGCTATTGCCCCTTTAAAGAAGGCGGCTGACGCTATTGAGGTGGATACTACAAATATGTCAATTGAAGAAGTTGCAGATACTATTTGTAATATCATAAATGAAAGGATAAAGTAAAAGTTATGGAAAACAATATGAGTATGGAAGAACTACTAAATGAAAGTAGTGAAAGTGTTAAAGTAGGATCTATTGTAGAAGGTACTGTTGTACAAATAGATCATAATGTTATTTATGTTGATATTAATCAACCAACTGAAGGTGTAATTTATTTAAATTATTTTACTACTGATAAGAATGTTGATTCATTTAAAGGTCTAGTTAATGTAGGTGACGTAGTTAAGGCTAAGGTTACTAAGGTTGAAGAGACTAAAGATGGTAGTGTTATTTTACTTTCTTGTCTAGATTTACTTAGAGAAAAAGTTTATCAAGAACTAAAAGAAAAAGTAGCACAAGGTGTTGTAGATGTTTTGGCTAAAGTTGTAAAAGTAAATGAAAAGAGCTATGAATTAGCATATAATGGTGCTCGTTTATTTATGTCTATTAAAGACACTAAAGATGAACTTAAGAAAGGTGATTCTATTATGGTAAGAATTACTGAAGTAAGTGAAGAAAAAGGTCTTTGTTTCTGTTCTCATTATTTAATTGTTAAAGAAGAAAGAGAAAAGAAACACGCTGAATATGTAGCACAAAAAGAAAAAGAACATGCTTTATATGAAGAAGCTAGAAATAAAGAAATTGAATCTTTATCTGTAGGTACTGAAATTGAAGGTACTATTTCTAAAATTTTACCTTATGGTGTTATTGTTAAGTTTGACAAGGCTCAAGGTTTAATCAAGATGAGAGATTTAGACCATAATTTCGTAAAAGATCCTAACGAAGTTGTAGCTGTTGGTGATAAGGTAAAAGTTAAGGTTGTAAAGAACGAAAATGGTAAGATTGAATTATCGAGAAAAGATTTAATTGAATCTCCATATCAAACTTACGTTAAGGCTCACCATGTAAGTGATACAGTTAAGGGTAAAGTAATTTCTAAATTACCATTTGGTATGTTACTTGAATTAGATAAGGATGTAACAGGTTTACTTCACAAGTCAGAATTTTCATGGAATCCTAATGACAACTTAATGGCTTCTACATTAATTGGTGATGAACTTGAGGTCGCAATTATTAAGACTGATGACGCTAATGAAAAGATTTCATTATCTATTAAGGCTTTAATTGACAATCCTTGGTCAAGAGTTGAAGCTAAGGTTGGTGATGAAACTGAAGCTTTAGTAACTGAAGTTTCTTCTAAAGGTTTAAAGGTTAGTGCCTTTGGTGTTGATGGATTCATCCCTGCTAGATCAGTAGTTCTTGAAGGTAAGAGCCAAAAGATTGAAGACTACTATAATGTAGACGATAAGGTTAAGTGTATTGTTACAGAAGTAAATCCTAAGAGATGGATTTTAACATTAGATCAAAAAGCTTATAAATATAAACAAGAACGTTTAGAATTTGATAAGTATATGTCAAATGAAGAAGATTCTATTAAATCAACAACTATTGGAGATTTACTTAAGAAAGAATTAAATAAATAATAAATAAAGGAGAGTTACCTATGTTATCAAAGGTTGCTATAGTAGGTCGCCCTAACACGGGTAAATCTACTTTGTTCAATCGTATAATTGGACAAAGATTATCAATTACAGATGATACTCCAGGTGTTACTAGAGATAGAATTTATGCAAAAAGTGAATGGCTTGGTCATGAATTCTCTCTAATTGATACTGGTGGTATTGAAATTAAAGATGCACCATTCAGATCTGAAATTCAAGCTCAAGCCGAGATTGCGATGGAAGAAGCTGATGTCATTATTATGTGCTGCGACGGAAGAAGCGGTGTTACTGATGATGATACTTATGTTGCAAAATTATTATACAAAACAAATAAACCAGTTATTCTTGCGGTTAATAAGATTGACGATTCTAAATATATCGATAATACTTATGAGTTTTATTCACTAGGTTTAGGAGAACCAATCATTGTTGCTGCATTGCATGGTGTTGGTGTTGGTGATTTACTTGATAAAGTATGTGAAGTATTACCACAAAAGAAGGACAAGATTTATGATAATTCTATTCCTTTCTGTTTAGTAGGTAGACCTAACGTTGGTAAATCAAGTTTAGTTAATGCTTTATTAAATAATGATAGAGTTATTGTATCAGATATTGCAGGTACTACAACTGATGCGATTGACACACCATTTAAGGCATACGACAAGGACTATGTAGTTATTGATACTGCTGGTTTAAGAAAACGTGGTAAGATTTATGAAAATCTTGAAAAGTACATGGTATTACGTACTATTGACGCAATTGAAAGATCTTCAGTAGTATTATTAGTACTTGATGCAAGTGAAGGATTTATTGATCAAGATAAGCACGTTGCTCAATACATAGATGAATACAATAGACCATGTATTATAGTTGTAAATAAATGGGACACTGTTGAAAAAGATTCTAATGCGATGGCTGAATGGACAAAGAAGATTAGAGCTGAATTTAAGTTCTTAGATTACGCTCCTATTGTATTCTTATCAGCTTTAGAAAAGACTAGAGTTCAAACATTATTTGAACCAATTAATCAAGCGTTTGAAGCATATCATAAGAGAGTTTCAACATCTATTTTAAATAATGTATTTACTGATGCTCTTGCAATGTTCCCTGCTAGTGAGTTCCATGGTGGAAAGGCTAAGTTCTATTATATTTCTCAAGTAGGAGTTGAACCACCTACATTTGCAATATTCTTAAATGAACCTAACTATGTTCACTTTTCTTACTTAAGATATATTGAGAACCAATTAAGAAAGAATTTTAATTTCTATGGTACTCCAATTAAACTTGAACTTAGAAAACGTGATTAATAATTATGGGAATTAAAATTACAATATTAGTTTTATATTTGATATTATTGATTGTATCACTTATCTTTATTACATATCGTAGATACAAAAAAGTATCAAATAATGTTAATAGTAAAAATTATGAAATATTAAATCATGATTATTTTATAAGAATATTACTTAGTATATTAAATATATTATTAGTGATTCTTACAATTAATTTAATATTTGTTGAATCTAATAGTATTTATCTTTATATAAGTGTATTATTATCACTATTTGTAAGTATATTCTTAATCGCATTAATACAGCTTTATACTATTCTTTTCTTAGTAGTATATTCTTCTGATAAAATATATTTATTTTTAAATGGAGAACTTGCTGTATTTGAGCGTGATAGAATTCATTTTAGACAAGAACATAATCATACATTTATGTATTATAAGGATGATTTAGTATTTGATACAAAAAAACATATCAATCTAAAGAAGATTAAGTAAGGAGAAGTTTATACTTCTCTTTTTTTTGTGTAATTTTTTCTAATTTTTGAAAATTAATTATTTTGGTGTATAATTATATAAATATTTATAAAAGTTGGAGAAGTTATATGGAAGAAGTTTGGGATTTATATACAAAAAATAGGCATAAAACTGAATACACTGTTGTTAGAGGCGGTTTAATACCTGAAGGATATTATCATGCAGTTGTAGATGTATTTGTTGTAAATGACAGTAATAAGGTGTTACTTGTAAGAAGAGCACTTGATAAAGATGTATACCCAGGTCTTTGGGAAACTGGTGCAGGAGGTTCGGTTTTAAGTGGTGAAACTATGACTCATGCAGCTTTAAGAGAACTTGAAGAAGAAACTGGTATTAAAGCTAAAAAGATTCATGTTTTTGCAACCGATGCATCTAAAATATCAATATATACTGAATTTTTGGTCCGTGTTAAAGATAATCAAGAAATTGTATTATCTGATGAGTCTATAGACTATAAGTGGGTTAATTTTGATACATTCATTAATATATTAAAGTCTGATCCTTATTTTATGCCTAGTAAACGTAATAGACTTTTAAAGAATTTAAATAAATTAAAACAATTTATGAATAAAAATTATATGTGAAAAAATTGTGTAAATTGATAATGTTAATATTTAATTTATCTAAATTAAAATTATAATATAATCAAATAAATATAGGAGAATATTAACTATGCCAATAACTTATGAAGAATATATTAAATTAACTAAAGAACAAATAGAAGAACTTTACTTATACGCTACAGAAGAGGATAAGAAAGTTTATTTTGACTATGCAATAAAGGCTGCAGAGATAAAAAAGAGTGAAAAAAATAATGGTGGAAAGCCTGAAAAGAAGAATGATAATCAAGAACTTGCAAAAAGTAAGGCTAAAGAATTGAATTTAAAATACAAGCTATCTAAAGATGGTATTGTTGAGATGTGTTCTCAATTTTTAAAAACAGTTACTCTTAATGAGACTATAGAAAGATCAGGTAATGTTAGATTTAATGAAGAAGGTTTCCTTGAAAACTATAAGGGTGTATATGTAAATCAATTAAACAGATACTTAAACGCATTAACTAATAATAATTGGGATCGAAAGATTAAAACTTTTAATGAAATGTTAAATGATTTTGATGAGATGGCTCAACTTTCAATTAAACGTAAGAAAGATATAAATGTTCCTAAATTTGGGGGAATGGATAAGCAAGAATTAGAAGAATTTATCTATCAAAGAATATCTTATGTTAAGTCAACAGATAATTCTTTCTTTACTAAAAATTACAAAACTTCAAAAATACGAAATAAGCGTGAGATGAAGGCTTTAAAACAAGCAGACATTCAAAAGATTGTAGATAATCTTCAAAAGAACTTTAGAGATGCACTTTATACTATTAAGAATATAGATAATCATAAAGTTAAATTAAATACTGTTATGGCCGCAATTTCTAAAGGATATCAAACACTTGATGCTTTATATGATGCACAATCATGGTGGTATCAATTTAGACACCCTCAAATTAAAAAGCTTGAGAAAGATACTCTAAAGAGTATTAAGGAAACTTGTAAGACTTTATTATTATATAATGGTGGTAAGATGAATGATATAGATTTTACTGATGCAGTATATTCTTCTTATTCAAAGATGAACTATATTGAATTAGAAAAAGGCGAGATGTACGAAAATTTATTAGAAAATGTATATGCTAATGAGGCTATAAACAATAACAATAACCTAAAAGAAAATCTTAATATTGATGAATTAAGAATGGAACATAATATTAATAATAATGAATTAGATGATAAAGTAACTGATAAGAAAGAAATAAATAAGAATATTTAATAAGTGATAAGGAAGGTTTTAAATTAGCCTTCCTTTATTAATTTTGGATAAAACTTAAGTATATGTCTAACTTTTGGATAATATTTATTTAACATTGGACTTTATATATGGTAAAATAGATATCGTTTAAAGGAGAAACTATATGAGAAAAATTAAAATTATTACAGATTCATGTTCTGACTTAGATATTAATTTACTAGAAAAATATGATATCGATTATGTAAAGATGAATACTGTTTACAATGACGAAGAACAAAAAGCTACCCTAACCTGGGATTGGAAGAAACCTCATGATTTTTATGCAATTATGAGAAATGGTGAAAGAATCACTACTACTCAAGTTCCACAAGATGAATTTGAAAATGTATTTACAAATTACTTAAATCAAGGATTTGACATTATCTATATAGGTTGTGCATTAAAACAATCAGGTTCAGTTAATAGTGGTAAAGTTGTAGCTCGCCAATTACTAGAAAAAGATGAATATAAAGAAGCTAAAATTGAATGTATAGATTCACTTAATGCAACTTGTGGTGAGGGCCTTCTTGGAATCTATGCCGCTACTTTAGTAAGTAAGTCTTTAACCTTTGATGAAATAGTTAAAGAAGTATTAGATAAGAGAAAGAAAATAGTTGAATTTGCAACAGTTGGTACCCTAGATTGGTTAAGAAAATCAGGTAGAGTAACTGCAAGTAAAGCTTTCTTTGGTAATTTATTCCAAGTTAAGCCTATTTTGATTGCTGATAGAGATGGTGCTCAAGCTGCATATAAGAAAGCTAAAGGTAGAAAGAATGCCTTAACTATGATTGTTGATTTATTAAAGGAAAATATTATTGATTCTTCTAATCAAACAATATTCATTGGACAAGCTGATTGTGATGAGGAAGAAATTGATTTTGTAAAAAACTATATTAAATCTAACATCAACTGTAAAGATATTTATGTGCTTCCTATTGGACCTATTGTAGGTGCAAGTGTAGGACCTGATACTATTGGTGTATGGGCTTTTGGTAAGGAAGTTACATTTGTTGCAAGCGGAGAATAGTTATGGAATTGCTTGACTCAAATAAATATTATTATATGTTAATGTCAGGTCTTCGTAATTTAAAATTACATGAAGAAGAAGTAAACAGCCTTAATGTATTTCCTATTCCTGATGGAGATACTGGTAAAAATATGCGTATGACTTTAGAGGGCGGAATTAACAATATAAGTGACTCTAGTGAAGATATTTCTTTGATGTCTAAGGAATTAGGTAGAGGAATGTTAATGAGTGCTAGAGGAAACTCAGGTGTTATCTTAAGTCAATTTTTTGCCGGTATGGAAAACGGCTTTAAAGGTGAAACACTACCTACATTAGATAATATTAAACTAGCTTTTTCTGAAGGAGTTAAGAAGGCATATAGCGCTGTAATTAATCCGGTTGAAGGTACTATATTAACTGTTGTAAGAGAAGCTAGTGAAAAAACTAATACATTAAAGTTAAACTCTATTGAAGATTTTTTTTCAAAATGGCTAGATAGTGCTAAAATAAGTTTAGCTAATACTACTAATTTATTAAAAGAACTAAGAGAAGCTAATGTAATTGATTCTGGTGGACAAGGTATTGTCTATATAGTAGAAGGTATGTATGAAGCTCTTTTGGGTAAAGAAATTCTTGATAAGAACTTAATAAGTAATGAAACAGAATTAAATCCTAATTTATTTACATCTAGTATGACGATAAGGTTTGGATATTGTACTGAGGTTTTAGTAAGATTACAAGATTCTAAGTGTGATATAGATAATTTTAGTGCTGATACATTCATTGAATATTTAAAGACTATTGGAGATTCAATTGTTTGTTTTAAAGATGGTTCTATTATTAAGGTACATGTTCATACTCTTACTCCATATAAAGTTTTAGAATTTGCACAAAAATATGGTGAATTCTTAAAAATAAAAATTGAAAATATGGACTTACAAAATGAAGCTAAAAAAGAACTTGATCTAAATAATATTAAAGAAATTAAAAGAAATAAGAAGAAAGTGAAATACGCAAGCGTTGCAGTTGCATCTGGTAGTGGCGTAAAAGATGCATTTGAAAGTTTTGGAGTTGATTATGTAATTGACGGAGGTCAAACTGAAAATCCATCAAGTGAAGACTTTGTTGAAGCTTTCAAGAAAGTAAACGCTGATAATATATTTGTATTCCCAAATAACTCAAATATTATACTTGCGGCAAATAACGCTAAAGACTTATATAAAGATAGTAATATTATAATTATACCTACTAAAAATATTGGACAAGGCTATGCTGCTCTATCTATGATTGACTATTCTAGTGATAATTTGAAAGAAATTGAAGAAAACTTTATAGAAAGTATCAAGCAAGTTGATACTATTCTAATTTCACGTGCAATAAGAGATGCTTTCTTAAATAATGTATCAATTAAAACTCATGATTTTATTGCAATAAGTAATGGTGAGGTTATATCAAGCTCATGTGATGTAATGAAGACAATAGAATCTGCTATAAAAACGTTAAATATATCTGATCGATCTATGGCAAATATTATTGTTGGTAACGCTGCCTCAAGCGATAAGGCAGAAGAGATAAAAGAAATGCTTTTTAAAAAATATATGCTAGAGACTGACTACTCTTACGGAGGACAAGATGTATATGATTACATCTTAGTAATTGAATAATGGAATACTTTAATTATCCTTATTTTCATTTAATATTAATTTTAGTTGCACTTATAAGCTATATTATTGGCTCAATTAATCCCGCAATAATTATGTCTAAATTAATTTATAAAGAAGATATAAGAGAAAAAGGTAGTGGAAACCCTGGATTTACTAATTTTAAGAGAGTATATGGTAATAAATTTACAACATGGCTTGTACTTATTCTAGACTGGCTTAAAACATTAGTACCAGTAATGGTTACAGGTATCATATTTCATATAAATTTTGACCTATATCAATATGGATGCCAATACTCAGGACTATTTGTAATGCTTGGACATTGCTTCCCTATATTTTATAAATTTAAAGGTGGTAAAGCATTTATTGCTGGAGCTGCAACCTTGTTCTTTGTAGACTATAGAGCAGGACTCGTAATGATTTGTGTATTTATGTTAATACTATTTACTCTCCGTTTTATGTCGCTAGCTTCAACAATATCGGCCTTCTTATCTCCAATAGTTATCGCTTTATTTAATATACCTAACTTTATGAATAGTGATACACTTGCTATAACAGTACTTACTACTCTACTTTCACTTTGTGCTGCAACCTTAATAATATTACGTCATATTCCTAATTTTATTAAACTTGCAAAAGGTGAAGAATCAAAGTTTTATTTAAAGAACAAAGCATAGTATTTGAAATTAAATTATCATATATGTTAAATTATAAATAAATGAGGTATTTATATGATAAAGATATATGGTTCTAAATTTTGCCCTAACTGTGAACATGCTAAAAAGAATTTTGATTACTATAATATTCCTTATGAATATATAGATATTAATGAATCTTTAAAAAACTTAAAGGCTTTCCTTTATATTAGAGATCATAATAAACTATATGATTCTATTAAAGAAAATAATTTGATTGGTATACCTACTATTGTAGTAGATGATAATGCTCCTACATTTGATTGGTGTACTATCTTACATGAAGCTGGTGCTACTGTAATTCTTGAACCAGATGACACAGAAGTTAAGAAAGTATGTTCTTTAAAAGATAAAAATTGCTAAAACACTATTGTTTTGGCTTTTTTTAATGTATAATTTTAATATTCAAAGGAATAATTTTATGGAAATTAATTATAATACATCGATAAATGAATACTTAATATTTTTAAGAAAATCTTCTAATTTAAGTATTAAAGAATTATCAAAGAAATTAAAATTAAATAGACTTACTATATTTAATCTTGAAAGAGGCTATTATAAGATTAATGAGAGGCAAAAGAAAAAATATATTAATTATTTTTCACTTGATAATGATATATTTGATAAATTAAATGAAATACCTGAAAGTGTTAGTGTAGAAGAGAAGAGTTTAAATCATTTCTTTAAATCTAAGATAGTATTTTTAGTATCACTATTAATATCTTTAATTACACTTATTACAAGTATTACTTGTTATAATGTAAGACAATATAAATTTCAAAACCCTAGAAATTTTGTTACAAGTGAATACTACAATCTTTATGATAAGGTAAGTGAGGCAAGTACAATTTGCGATAATCATATGGAAGTATATGGTGCGTTAACTGGTGACATTTTCTTAATGCGTACTGATATTAATTATTATGATGAATACTATACTTATACTAAAGATGATTTATCAGTTTATAATAATTTATATTTTGCAATGTCTAATTCTAAATCAATAATATTTAGTATATATAGTACTATTAATGATAATACTAATGATAAAACTATAACGGTTAAACTTAATTATAGAGGTGGTATTAATAGTGGATTAAAGGGTACTTTATCAATTACTGATAACACTACTTATAGTTCTATTGATAGTAATTTATTTTATAGTACTAAGAAAGGACTATATTTAGCTAAGTCAAAAGGAGAAAAATATCAAAATTCTCTAGATACGCTAGATACATATCAAGATTTATTACTTGAATCCCTTGATTATTATTTTAAAGCTAATACTAATTATTCTACTTTAGAATTTTTAAATATAGTTTTACCTAGTATTTCAAATTTTTCTATATCTACTGTAGTATTATTTTATGTATATTTAATATCTGCATTAATCTCTGTGGCTTCTATATTTACCTTGATCTCATCAATAGTATCATATATTTCAAGTATTAAGACATATACAACAAATATTTATAACAATGATGATATAAAAGATAAATTAAGTATTACTAAAAATAAATGGAAATCTCCAATCATAAAAGAAGGATATATTAAAATAATAGGTGTAATATTACTTACAATATCTAGTTTTTCATTATTATTTTATTATACTAAATATTTGAATAGATTAGATTTTAATATCTATTTAGAATCTGATGTATTAAAGAAAATAACAAATGTTACAAGAATAGGTTCTATAGCACTTGTTGCGGTTACGTGTAAAACATATACTAAAGATATTTATTCGCTAAGAAAAACATCTCTATTCTTAGTATTTGGATTATGGTTTTATTTCTTAGAATATTTCTTCTTAAAACGTGCATTTGAATCAAATGTATTAATATACATGTTTAAATCATATATTCCTACTAATTTCTTTTTAGCAGTATTTTTACTATTATTACTATCATTATTCTTATTTAGTACACCTAAATTTATTGATAGTAAGAAGAAGATATATATATTTAGATCATTATCTTTAATACCTGTGATATTATTTATAGTAAGTTATACATTAAAAACACTTGATATGAAGGCGCTAATTGACCTACCTCTTGAAATAGAACTAATAATACCACAAAAAACTTTAGGAGTAGAACTATTCGGAGTATTATATTTATATTCTATGTTTATATATGAATTAATAATACGTAAAAAACATTCTATAGGTTATTTAAATCAATATAAGTATACTAATAAATATTATTGGGTTTCTAATTTAATAATTTGTATATTATTACTATTTATTACATTAATAGAATATATACCTTTCTTTAGTCAAGAATTATCTTATGTTGGTGTAGGTAAATTAAGATATACATATCTTTTAATTATATTATTTGCCTTATATCATCCTCGTATTGAAAAGCCTAATGGTATTCAAAATACTATCTACGCTCTATCATTTTTAATATCTATAGTAATACCTTATGTACTTATTGCTTATCAAGTCTTATATTATATAATGTTATAAAATAACTTGAAATAAGATAAAAAAGTAATATAATCTTATATGGATTTTTTAAAGGTGTTATATATGAAAAAATATTTATATGTATTATTATCAAGCATTCTTGCGGGATGTTTTATTACTTGCGGAGCAACAGTTTATTTAGTTTGTACTAATTTAACTACTGATCCAGCTTTACAACCATTATATAAGGTAATTGGTTCATTTATGTTTGGTATTGGTTTATTTACTATCATTCATTTTGGATTTTGGTTATATACTGGTAAGGTTGGATATTTACTTAATAATAAATTAGATTATTTATTAAAAGTTATAATTTGTTTTGTTGGTAATTTTATTGGTTCATTCTTACTATCTAAATTAATTTCTTTAACTAGCCTAGGAACTACTATGCAAGCTGTATGTGAACCTATTGTATCTAAGAAGATGGATTCAACATGGTATTCTATACTTATTATGTCTATGTTATGTGGTGTAATGATTTACCTTGCAGTAGAAGGACATAAGAAGTGTGAATATGCACTTGGTAAGGTATTATTTGCATTTATGCCTATATCTTTATTTATCCTTGCAGGTTTTGAACACGTTGTAGCTAATGTTACTTATTTCACATATGCTAATGTGTTTAGTGCAAAGGTATTTGGATATTTTGTAATAATGTTCTTTGGTAATGCATTAGGTTCTTTAATATTTGATTTAGCATTAAAGGGCTTAAAAAAATTAGATGAATAGCTTATATGAAGTCTTATACTTTTTTGGTATGGGACTTCTTTTTTGACATAAATTGATTAAAGGTATATAATGTTTTTAGTTTATGAAGGAGGCAAACACAATGGATTTTACAAATTTTACTCCAAGCCAGTTACTTTCCATATTTTATATATCAAGTAATTTAGTTTGCCTCATGGTTTTTATTTATGTATTTATAATCGCAAAACACGGACTTACCGATCACGCTGCAGGTAAATATTTTAATGATATCTTACTTTCTCATATGGCATATTTTTTACTTGATGCCGCTTGGGCACTATTTGCGTATAAGATATTTGATAATGCAATAATATTTTTAATAATTAGAATATTTAAGCATTTTGTGATTTCTTTATCGGCTTATTTTTGGTTTGAGTACATATCAATTAAAATGGGTTCTGATTTGATTAACAGTAAGAAAAGAAAAGTACTTATTTATATAATTTTAAGTATTAGCTTTATATTAGATATTATTTTATGTTATCTAGATAGAAATACTGAAAGTTATGAGATTGGAAATAGTTTTTATACTAATATATTCTCAATAGGATTTATGATAGCTACTTTAATAAATGGTTATTATACAATTAAGCATAATAAAGCTGATGTTAAGAAAGCTAATATTTCTTATTGTGGTTATATTGTGGCCTTTATAATTATAGGTGTATTTCAAATAATTTGTCCTAATATGCCTATCATGTGTTTTATGACAGTATTTATGGTTATATCAATGTATTCTAAGAGATTACGTGATTTAATTTCAATAGACCCATTAACTAAATTAAATAATAGAAATATGCTTGAAAATTATCTTAAGACTTTAACTAATGATGTTAAGGCCCATAGTTTTGTACTTATGCTTGACTTAGATAGTTTCAAACAAATTAATGACAACTTCGGTCATCTTGAAGGTGACAAAGTATTAATGAGTGTTTCTAATGTATTAAAAAGTAATGTGAGTGAAAGAAATGATGCATTTCTTGCAAGATATGGTGGAGATGAATTCATAGTAATATTAAAAAATACTATTGAGACTGATTTATTGTTATTCATTGAAAGTGTAAATGAAGGATTAAAGGAAATTCCTTTTAATCATAATGTTACTGTTTCTTGTGGATATGCACGTATGAGACTTGATGAAACTTTTGAAGAAACATTAAAGAGAGCTGACTCTAAAATGTATGAGTATAAGAAAGATTAAGGATTGAAAAAAATAAATAAATAATTATAATTATTCACGAGGTATTTATATGGTAAAAGAAATTATTAAAAATGAAGAAATATTAAAGACTGTATCTGTTGATGCAACTAGAAAAGATATGCAAATTGTTAAGGACTTAGAAGACACTTTAAAGGCTAATTCTGAAATTTGTGTAGGACTTGCGGCTAATATGATTGGTGAAAATAAGAGAATAATGTGTATCTATGACAATACTAAGTTATTAACACTAATTAATGCAAAAGTTGTTGGTCATTCTACTGATGCTTATCAAGTTGAAGAAGGATGTCTATCTTTAGAAGGAGAAAGACAAACTACTAGATATAAATCTATTACTGTTAAGTTTTTTGATAAGACATGGAAGGCTAAGACTGTAAGATTTACAGGCTTTACTGCAGAAATCATTCAACATCAACTTGATCATTTCGAAGGTATTTTAATTTAATATGTTTAAGGATTCTTGAGTTCTCTTGAATCCTTTATTTTTTGACAAATGTTTACAAATTAATAAATTTAAAGTATCATAATAGGTGGTGATAATATGAAATACAAGAATTCTTTAAAAACAAGAAAAGCAATTAAAAGGGTGTATTCTGAATTAATTCATGAGAAGAAGGATATTAAGAAAATTACTGTCAAAGAAATTGTTGAGCGTGCTGGTATTTCTAAATCAACGTTCTATACTCACTATGGTAATATTTATGATGTTTCTATTGATTTTGAATCTGAGATTTTACTTGTTGTTGAAAATTTACTTAATGAGTATTCAAACAATAATAGAGTAGGTTTTATTGAATATTTTAATAAACTTTTAAATATTATGAAAGAAAATGAAGAGTTATATAAAAATATCTTAACAGCTGAAATTCCGGGTCAATTTATTGACAAATTAAAAGAAATTTTAAAAGAAGCTATTCTTAAAGATAATTATACTAAAACATTATCTACTGATATAAAAAAGAAACAAATTCAAGCTACTTTTTTAGCTAATGGCTTGATTTATATGTTAGTAGATTATTTTAAAGGCGAAATGGGATTAACTATTGATGAGTTAAATGATGCGGTTGTAGCATTAATTAAATAGAATTTTATATATTTTTTCAAATATTTTTAAAATTACTATTTACAAATCTTATTTCAGGGTCTATAATACTTACAAATTGAATAAGTTGTCACAAGATAGAGGCGCATTTGAATAATAGTAAATATATTGAGTCAGTAGAAGACAATGACATATATTGAAAGGATTCGATGCCGAAGGGTATCTTTTTCTACGGAAGATATTGCTGGGCAAACATAGAATATGTGTTTGACTGTCACTAGTTATAGTGTTGAGCTACCGTGATTAAAAATGATTTTATAGTTTTTAATTGAATGGAGTGGTAGCGATTAACCACTCCATTTTTCTTACCTCCTTATGGCAGTATTCAATAATCTTACCATTAGGAGGTTTTTATATTTATGAGTAAGACATTAAGAAACACATTATTATTAGGAACATTAGCTCTAGGTGCAGGATTAAGCCTTGCATCATGCGGAAATGAGAGCAATGAAAATACTTTAGTCATTGGTCTTGAATGCAATTATGCACCATTTAACTGGACAGCATCAGCTTCAAGCGATTACACTTTAGCTATTTCAAATGATAGTGCCAACTACGCAGATGGATATGATATCCAATTTGCAAAGAGAGCTGCAAAAGAACTTAATATGGATGTTAAGATTGTTAAGCTTGAATGGGATAATTTAATTCCTTCACTTAACGCTGGTACTATCAACTGTATTATTGCCGGTATGACTGATACAGCTGAAAGAAGAGAATCTATTGATTTCACTGATGAATATTATCGTTCAGAATTAGTACTTATTACTAGTAAGACTATAGCTGATCAATATGCATCAAGTACTTTAGATGCAACAAGCCTTACTTCAATATTATCTGGTAAAGGTGTAATTTCTCAAATCCAAACAGTAACTAATTCAGTTATTGATACACTAGTTACTCAAACAGGTTGTGTACATATGAACCCAGTTGATACATTTACTCTAGCTGCAAACCAAGTAAGTCATGGTGCAGCAGTTGCAATGACTGCAGAATACCCTGTAGCTCAATCAATCGTTAAAGCTAATTCAGATCTTGGTATTGTAAGAATTGATCAATCTATTCTAGGAGAAGAAAACTTAGCTGAACTTGGAGTATCAATCGGTATTAAAAAAGGTGACACTGACTTACAAAGTAAGTTAAATGGTGTTCTTATAAACTATACACAAGAACAAAGAAATGCTGACATGTCAGCTGCAGTAGAAAGAAGTGGTGAATAATGATTTTATCTACACTAAGTGATATATCAAGTTTATTATCAAAGAGCCAGTATTTAAACTGGCTTTGGGTAGGTATCGTTTCAACAGTTTTATTATCAATATTAGGTACTATACTTGGTCTAACACTTGGTGTATTTATTGCATTTGGTAAAAGAATTGTCGTTAATAAAAAAGATTTTTGGCTAAATAAGATATGGAAATATATAGTTAAATACTTCTGTGTTATTTATTCAGTAGTAATGCGTGGAACACCAATGATGGTTCAAGCTATGATATTCCAATTCTTATGTCTTGCGATGGGAATGAATTGGTCTATGACATTGGTAAGTAACCAAGTATTTAATGGATGGTTCTTTGGTGGTTTAATTGTATTAACACTTAATACAGCTGCATATATGTCAGAAATTGTGCAATCTGGTTTAAATGGTGTTGGTGCTGATCAAACTGAGGGTGCAAAGAGCTTGGGTATGAATTCGTTCCAAATTCTAATTCATGTAGAATTACCTCAAGCTTTAAGAAATGCAATACCTACAATTGGTAATGAATGGATTGTAAATATTAAAGATTCATCTGTATTAAATGTTGTAGGTGTTACTGAATTATTTTACCGTACAAAAGATATTGCTGGTCAAAGTTATAAGACACTTGCTGCATACTTTATAGTAGCCGCTATCTATTTAATACTTACATTATGTACAACACTTATATTAAGAATTATAACTAAAAAACTTGATGGTGATTTTAAAATTAGTTTATTTAGAAGAAAGAAGGTAAATCAAAATGAAGAAGTATAAATTTGATGAAACCGAATTTGATGATCCTATTCTATCTATTAATCATTTAAGTAAAAAATATGGTGATAATGAAGTATTAAAAGACATTTCTTTAGATGTACACAAAGGTGAATGTGTTGTAATTATTGGTCCATCAGGATCTGGTAAATCTACATTCCTTCGTACTATTAATTTACTTGAAGAACCAACTGGTGGTGAAATTTTATTTAAAGGACATAATACTTTAGATAAAAGTGCAGATAAAAATGCGTTAAGACGCCACGTTTCAATGGTTTTCCAACATTTTGATTTATTTAATAACAAGAATGTATTGCAAAATTGTGTTATTGGTCAAACAAAAGTTTTAAAAAGAAATAAAGTGGAAGCTGAAGAAATTGCAAGAACTAACTTAGATAAAGTTGGTATGAGCGATAGAGTAAGTTATAAAATATCAGAAATATCTGGTGGTCAAAAACAAAGAGTTGCGATAGCTAGAAGTCTTTCAATGCAACCTGATATTATTCTTTTTGACGAACCTACTAGTGCACTTGACCCTGAAATGGTACAAGGAGTCTTGAATGTTATGAAAGATGTTGCGAAAAGCGGTATGACAACAATTGTTGTAACACATGAAATGTCATTTGCACGTGATGTAGCTGATAGAGTTATATTTATGGCTGATGGACTTATTCAAGAAGAAGGAACTAGTGATTATATCTTTAATGAATGTAAAAATGAGCGTTTATTAAAGTTTATTGGAAAACTATAAAAAGTTTTGAATTTTATAAAAATATATACAAGAAAGTGGTAGAAATA